>NZ_CP016616.1:5520480-5843140 GCF_002741015.1 Microvirga ossetica
CATGAAGGGCATCTGCACGGGATGTTGATCACTGCCGCGTTGATCACGGCGGAGCCTGGATCATGAGAGTGCTGAACCGCCTCCTGCAACGCCTCGTGATTCTTGGATTGGGCGTTCTTTCTGTCTGGCTGATCGTCTTCGTGGTCTTCGACACCGCGGACCAGAGGCTGCCGTGGATTCTGGCCGTGGGCCTCACTTACGGAATCGCCGCCTATCTCATCCTTCCACGGGTCATTCGCATGGGCCTCAAGCTTCTCCACCGGAAGCGGGTGCCCAGCTTCACGACGACAGGTGATGGATTGCCGGGCGATCCCGTCAACGTGGCGCTCGTCGGAACGCTCGCACAGCTCCGCGCCGCCTTCGCAGCCCTCGGCTGGTCAGAGGCCGACCGGCTCGGCCTGGCCAGTTCCTGGGGCATGATCCGTGCCTTCGTGTTCAACTCACCCTATCCGACGGCTCCGTTCAGCACCCTCTACCTGTTCGGCCGCGGTCAGGACGTCGGGTTTCAGAAGGCAATCGACAACAGCCCTCGCAAGCGCCATCACATCCGGTTCTGGTCGTTGAGCCTCGTGCGGGCCGAGGAAACCTGGGCAGGGGGATCCGCGAACTTCTGGCTGAACACCGACCGACCGCCGGACGACGAACGCGTTCTCTGGGTCGGGGCGGGCACGAGAGACACGGGCCTGTCCCTGACCCACCTCACCTTCCAGGTCACCCACGCCACGGACTCGGATACAAATGTCGAACGCGACTTTATCATCGCCGAACTGGAGAACATCGGGTCCATCGAGGCGGTGAAGGTGTATCAGGCCGGCCAATGCCTCGCCACGGAACGTGTCAACCACTACACGACCGACGGACGGGTGACGTTGGCGAGCCTCGTGGTCAAGGCCAGTTGACGCGGCTCGTGCGGCTTCGAAAAGATGGTTCGCAAGGATTACTCTCGAACTCGCGCGTTGATGATCTCCGCCAACCAACGGCGCAGGGTTTGGCCTTGCCCAACGGAAACCGGGATCGGCGGGCTGCCATCTCCTCCGCTCATCCCGGCTCATCGCAGCGGAGGGGCATAGAGCACGGCTCCCATGTTCCAGAGCTGGTTGAGACCGCGCGGGATGCCCAGGTGCGACCTCACGCCGAGGTTCCGCTCACATCTCGGGAGAATCGTCCTGTTTCCATGCTCGGTTACCCTGGGTTCTGTCCCTGCGCCCGCTATTCAGACCGCATTGGATCAAGCGCGCGCCCGTCGGGTCAGCACCAAAACCATGGTCTTCCGCCGCCAGATTCCGGGAAAACCCCACTATCGGCTCGACCCGAAACGATCACTATTCGTCCAAGAGAGCGAATCCTCCATCGAGCGGTTTCGACCCGATGCATTCCCGCTTCTATTTCCATCTCACCAATGGTGAGGACGTGATCGGAGACGAAGTCGGCGCTCTGGCCTTCGACATTCATGCTGCCGTGAACTATGCGCTCGAAGCCATCGAGCAGCTTCGCGCCGAAGATCCATCGGCAGTGGCAGAGTGGTTTGGTTGGAGGCTTGAGATCACCGATGAGACGGGACGGATCATAAGAGACCCTCTCCCTCGACGACCCGGTCTCGAAGACCTTCTCGCGACAATAGCAGGACAAACCAAGCCTGGATCTCGTGAGATCGTTCCAGTGACACCTCTGGTACCCCCGCCTTCCAAGCCAGGACAAAGCCAGGGTTCTGATCGTTGCGGTCAAGCAAAAAGCTTTCGGCGCGACCCAAAATCAGGGTCTGCCGCCGCCAGATTCCGGGAAAACCCCAATGGCGGCTTGACCGAAAACAATTCAGGACTTGTCCATGCGATCGGGTGACTGGATGCAGCCGTCCTCGTTGAGTTGGCGCGCACTGGCCGCAGTCGGGGGAGAAAGCCATGACCAACCATGTCGTAGCCGGACGCGCGGGATCGATCCCTTGTCAACGAGGAGTTCGTTAAGAAATGTTTCGCTTCACTGCCGGATTCTGCGCCGGATTTGTCGTTGCTGCATGCTCGCTTGCCGCCCAGGCCGCCGATCTGCCGTCCCGGACGATCGAACCTTCAGTTCCGTTGCCGCCTGCGTTCACGTGGACCGGTTTTTACGTCGGTGCCCAAGCTGGATCGGCGCAGACCAGAACCGAGTTGACGGCCGGGGCCGCCATCGCCGGCCGGGAAGCCGTTGGTTCCTTGCCCAGCCTGGACAAAAACGGCGCCGCGGCCGGCCTGCTTGCCGGCTACAACCATCAGATCGGCCAACTTGTCCTCGGTGCCGAGATCGACGGTTCGGCCCTCATCACCGGGAAGCAGCGCTACACCGCCCTGACCGGTGACTTCATCACCGCTCATACCAATTGGGTTGGCTCGGCTCGGCTCCGCGTCGGCTATGCCTTCGAGCGGTTCATGGTCTACGCGACCGGCGGCCTCGCGTTGGCGGCTCCCAAGTCGACGGTGACGGGCACGGGCTATTCCTATGGCGCAGGCGACAGCACCCGCGTTGGCTGGACGCTCGGCGCGGGGGCCGAATATGCCATCACGAACAACTGGATCACGGGTCTGGAGTATCGGTACTCACAATACCAGGAAGATACCTACACCTATCCGGTTGGCGTCGGCGGGCTGGGGATCGTCGGATTCAAACAGCAACTGAGCACCAATCAGGTTGTCGGGCGCCTGCTTTACAAGTTCTGACCCTGCCCGGAGCCGAACGAGAACGAGCCTGACTTTTGGTTCGGACGCGATCAACGTCCGTCCCGGATGTCCCTCGTGTGACGCATGACATGGCAAAACGCGTTCGATCGTCATCATTCACCGGAATCAAGAGGAAAGCTGTCATGACCAGAATTCTCGCTGCAATTGTTGCGTCGATTGTCTTCACCGCCCCAAGCATTGCGACGGCGCAGGTACCGCTCACAAGCTATGCCGACGCCAAAGGCTTCATCGACGTTCAAACCCTGACCTGCGCACAGTTGGCCGGCACCTTTCAGGAAGACGCCGATCTCCTCTCCGCCTGGTACAGCGGCTGGTACAACGGCCTGGCCAAGAAGCATTACCTCGACCTGAAGCGAGGTAAGGTCGTGGAGCACGAAGTCATCGTGTACTGCAAGGCCAATCCTGAGAAGAAAATCACCGAAGCGCTTGCGGTCGTCTTCAACGACGAACGCGCCAAGCAGGGAATCGACATGAAGTGAGCGGGACGGCGTGGCCAATGCAGCGAGAGTTCCCGGCGCTTTCGGCGGCTTCGGAGCGCCGCGCGGCATCGCGGTCCGCCGCTGGCGGAGTCGTCTTCGGCATCCGCAGCCGGAGCCGGACGATGCCCGGCGCGCCATCCTGTGCGCCCGGGAGATCATCAGGCTCGTCGCGTGCTGGAATGCCAGGCGCCGCTTCGGCCCGCACGTGCGGGTCGGCATCGGCCTTCACACTGGCGAGGCGTTCCGCGGCGTGCTCGGCGCCCGGGAGCGGCTGGAGTTCACGGTGCTGGGCGACGTGGTGAACGTGGCCGCTCGCATGGAGCAGATGACGAAGCGGTTCGGCACGTCCGTGATGGCCACCGAGGCCACGGTCGTCCGGGCCGGCGGGGCCGGCGAATGGCAGGAGGTCGGTCGTGAGGCTCCGAGGGGGCGATCAGGAGCGGTGCGCATGCTTGTTCCCTCCGACCTGATCCTCGCCAGCCGACCAGCCAGCTTGCATGAGCAAAGGTCCAGGACGGACAGCGGCGGCGCCAATGGCGGACTTCATCCGGCCCACACTTCCTCAACACCGTTCGCTTTGGTCCGCTATCACTCGTTGTGTTTCTGAATCTGCAAAGGAGAAGTCGATGCCCGTGAGATTGCCATTGTTCCTGATCCTGTCGGCCCTGGTCTCCGGTTGCGTGTCGGGCCCTTCAGGTGGCCAACCGCCAAATTATGTCGAGACCGAGCTCACCCAGAGCCCGATCCCGCGAGGATCGATGGTCGCGTCGCCGGATCTCCCCGGTGACATTGGCGGTCCTGAATAGGCTGCCTCTTCCAGAGGGCTGCCTATCCGAGACCCTGCATCAGCCCGCGGCCGCGGGCGATTCTGTTAGGATGCTGGCGACGAGGTCGCCCTCCCGCGCGGCTTCGGCCGGCGTGGCGGCCCGTGCGTGCTCGCCCAGTTCCGCCGAGAGATCGGCCAGGGTCTCAGGCCCCCGGGAGTTGCTGAGAATGACGTTGAGGCCAGCCGCGATGGCCAGGCGCGCCACCTGGCCACTGATCATCCCGCTGCCGATAAACCCAATGGTCTGTGTCATGAAGGTCTTCTTCCATCGCGCTGAGGCGGCGCCCTGCTGAATGAGGAGGAGATATACATTCATGCCTGGCTGCATTTAATCCGAGCTGGCAGCACAACACTTCTGCACATTATGCGGGAATTCCAAGTCGAGAGTGATGAAGGAATGGCCGCTTCTGGCACACCTGAGACGTAAGCCCATGGGCAGCAATCCTCAGGAAACCAGACGTTCCAAAGAGTCCGGGAATATCAGTACCTGATCCCAAGCGGACTTTCCGCGGACTCGGTGATGTTCCGCTCAGGTGGTTTGTAGCGCCTGGATCAAGTTGCGGGCAAAGCTCTCGCTGGCGGGCGGAAGTGTCCGTTCCGCTTTCCTGATCATCGAGATCTCCCGGGTAAATCGTCGGTCATCCACAGGGCGCGAGCGCAGGGTCTGCTCAGCGCGGACTTCCATGGCCGATCCAGGCAGGATGGCGGCCCCCAATCCCGCCCGCACCATGCCCACCGCCGTCGACATGTAGGTCGCTTCGGCGGCAACGATGGGCAGCCGGCCGGCGGCTAGGAACGCTGCGTCAACCACCGCACGCACGCTCGTGGCCGGATGCATCAGAATAAGTGGATGTCGGGTCAGAGCCTCCACATCAACCCGTTCCATGTCTCCAAACGAATGGCCGACCGGATAGACGACGTGCATGTGGTCCTGTGTCGTGTGCAGCACTTCAAAATCGGGATCGACGATGCGGCCGCCCGTCAGCCCCAGGTCGACCTGCTCCTCACGGACCTGGGCAATGACCCCGCTCGCAATCACATCGTGTATCACGAACGAGATCTTCGGGTTCGTCTCCCGAAACTGCGCGATGATCTCCGGCAAAACACCGGACGCAAACGAGGGCAGGACCGCGAGCCGAACGATCCCGTGGCGCTGGGCGGCCACGTCCCGAGCCTCGGCGACTACTGCATCGATATCCCGCAGGATGCGCTCTAGTGCCGGAACCAGCTCTCGCCCCATCCGGGTAAGGGAGACGCTGCGGGTGTTGCGGTCGAACAGGCGCACGCCCAAGGCTTCTTCGAGATTGCGGATCTGCACCGTAAGCGCCGGTTGCGACAGGTTCAGGAAGCTGGCGGCCCGCGTGAAGCTGCCAAGCTGGGCCACGGTGAGAAAGGCGCGCATCTGGCGGAGGTCAGGATTCATAATCCTAGCCTATTACGGTGATCTAATCATTTCAATTGTGTGATCGCTGGGTCCCGCCTCTAATGCGCGGGAGATCTGGAGGCATCCATGAGACAGATCAGGATCGGCGCCGGCGCAGGCTATTCCGGCGACAGGATCGAGCCGGCCATCGAGCTCGCCGAGAAGGGTGATCTCCAATACCTCGTCTTCGAGTGCTTGGCCGAGCGGACCATCGCCCTGGCCCAGCAAGCCAAGCTCAGGGATCCGGCGAGCGGCTACGACCCGCTCCTGCCGGAGCGTTTGCGCGCGGTCCTTCCGCTCTGCCACGCCAAGGGCGTCCGGATCATCACCAACATGGGCGCGGCCAACCCCATCGCCGCGGCCGAACGCACCCGGACAGTCGCCCAGGAGCTGGGCCTGTCGAACCTGAAGGTCGCCGCCGTCACCGGCGACGACGTCCTCCACCATCTGTCCGGCGGGACCTATCGCGTGGAGGAAACAGGAGCCACCGCTGCCGAGCTCGGCAACCGGATCGTATCGGCCAATGCCTACATCGGAGCACGGCCCATCGCCGAAGCGCTCGCCAACGGCGCCGACATCGTCATCACGGGCCGGGCTGCCGATCCCTCACTCTTCGTCGGACCGCTCGTTCATGAGTTTGGCTGGGGGTTGGATGACTGGCACCGGCTCGGCCAAGCCACGCTCATCGGGCATCTGCTCGAATGTGCCGGGCAGGTCACGGGCGGATACTTTGCCGATCCGGACTACAAGGACGTGCCCGACCTGGCCCGCCTGGGCTTTCCCATCGGCGAGGTCAGCGAAGACGGGTCGGTCGTCGTGACCAAGGTTCCCGGCTCCGGCGGTCGGGTCATCGCGGCGACATGCAAGGAGCAGATCCTGTATGAGATCCACGATCCGGCCCGGTACCTGACCCCGGACGTGACCGCCGACTTCTCGAACGTCACGGTCGAGGAGATCGGGCCTGACCGGGTTCGCATCCAGGGTGCCTCCGGCAGCCCAAGGCCGGAGACGCTGAAGGTCTCGGTCGGAGCCGTCGAGGGCTTCGTCGGCGAGGGGCAGATTTCCTATGCCGGACCGGGCGCCCGCGCCCGCGGCGAACTGGCGCTCGACATCGTCAGGGAACGTCTGACACTCACGGGGGTGCGCGCCTCCGAGCTGCGCTTCGACCTCATCGGCGTCAATTCCCTGCACGGCGACAGGCTCTCGGGAAACGGCGGCCACCATGAGCCGTACGAGGTTCGCGTCCGGGTTGCCGGCCGCACCGACAGCCTGGAGGAGGCCGTGCGGATCGGCAACGAGGTCGAAACCCTCTACACCAACGGCCCGGCCGGCGGGGGAGGCGTGACGAAATCCGCCCGTGAGGTGGTTGGCATCCTCTCTGCCTACATCCCGCGCGAGATCGTTCGCCCTGCCGTTCACTACGTGGAGGCTTGAGATGAAGCTCCGTCAGATCGCCCATTCCCGCGCCGGTGACAAGGGCAACACGTCCAGCATCTCGGTGATCGCCTACAATGAACGGGACTACCCGCGCCTGCTGCGGCACGTGACGCCCGAGCGCGTCAAGGCCCATTTCGGCAACGTCGTGGCCGGTGACGTGATCCGCTACGAGATCCCAAGCCTTGGGGCCTTGAACTTAGTCCTGCGCCAGGCGCTGGGCGGCGGCGTGACCCGCTCGCTGGTCCTCGACACCCACGGCAAGAGCCTGAGCTCCGCCCTGCTCGATCTCGAGATTCCCGACGAACCCCAAACCCACGAAGCGCCAGCCCAAGGCGACGCCTGACAGCCATCCCCTGGAGGAGACGACCATGAGAGTGAAGACCTGGACTGCTGCTACCCTGACCCTTGCCGGAACCCTTCTGGCAGCCTTGCCTGCCGCGGCGCAGACCTATCCGAGCCGCACCATCAAGTTCATCGTGCCATTCGCCGCCGGCAGCGCCACGGACGCGCTGGCCCGCATCGTGGGTGAGCATGCCTCGAAGACGCTGGGGCAGTCGATCATCATCGAGAACATGGCCGGCGCGAACGGCGTCGTGGCCGCCCAGAACGTGGCGCGGGCCGAGCCGGACGGGCACACGGTGCTGATCACCACCAACACGACGCATGGGGCCAACCAGAGCCTGATGAAGAACGTGCCGTACGATGCGATCAACAGCTTCGAACCGGTGACGAAGCTCGGCACCATCACGCTGGCGCTGATCACGAACCCATCCGTTCCGGCCAAGAACGTGCAGGAGCTCATTGCTCATGCCAAGGCCAAACCCGGCGACCTGACCTTCGGCTTCGGCTCGAGCTCGTCCCGCATCGCCGGCGAGATGCTGAAATCCCTGGCCGGCGTCGACATCCGGGGCGTGCCGTACCGCAGCAACCCGCAAGCCATCACCGACCTGCTCGGCGGCCAGATCAACATCATCTTCGCCGACATCTCAACGACGCTGCCGCAGGTGAAGGGCGGCAAGGCCAACGGGCTTGCCGTCTCGACGGCCAAGCGCAGCCCGCTGGCCCCCGATCTGCCGACCATGGCCGAGGCTGGGGTGCAGGGCTACGATCTCGCCGCCTGGTTTGCGGCGTTCGTGCCAGCCAAGACGCCGAAGCCCGTGGTCGACAAGTTGCGTGAGGCGCTCGTGGCAGCCGTCAACGACAAGGCCACCCAGGAGAAGTTGCTCACCGCCGGCATCGAGCCGGAGGCCAGCACGCCTGAGGAGCTGAAGGCGTTCGTCGGTGCCGAGATCAAGAAGTGGGCTGACATCGTCAAGGCCGCCGGCATCCAGCCTGAATAATCGGCCTGACCAACAACGCCAAATTACAGGGAGGATGAGATGAAGCGCACGATCTTTCGTTTCCTGACGACGGTTGCGTGGCTCGGGGCAGCCTCATTGGGTGCACACGCCGATACGCCAGGCGAGACCAGGAAACCGGACTGGCTGCAAGCCGTGCAGAGAACTGTCTTCGATGGACAGTCTGATGATCTTGCCACGGCAGGGCTTGGTACCGCCGGTCTGACCGAGAAGGCGCCGGCGCCGACATACGCTGACACACTTCGCCCTAAGGCGGCAGAACTGCGGCGTGCTGCCCTGTTTCTCCGCGGCTCGTCGGGGGAAGGCTTCGGGCGGCTCTATGGGCCCAATGTGGATCCGCGCAGCGGTGCGGCTCTCCCCGACGATGGCAAGATGGCCGGGACCGAATATCTTGCCTACGCTGATGACGGCGAGGGCCGCCAGAACGTGGCCATGCTCTTGCAGGTCCCGGCGTCGTTCCGGGCTGAGCGGCCGTGCATCCTTGCCGTCCCTGTCAACGGATCCTCAAGCCTGTATCGCGACATTGTTGATTTCGGGTATTGGGGCCTGCGGCGCGACTGTGCCGTCGTGTACACCGACAAGGGACTTGGCAATGGCGTGCACGACCTGGAAACCGACACGGTCAATCGTCTTGATGGCACCCGAACCAATGCGAGAGAGGTTGGCCGGGAGGCACATTTCAAGGCCAGCTTGGACGAGAGCAAACGCCAGGAGTTCCTGAAGTCGTTCCCGCACCGCATCGCCTTCAAGCACGCCCACTCAAGGCAGAACCCGGAGGCTGGTTGGGGCCGTGATGTGGTACGGGCGATCCAGTTTGCATTTTACCAACTCAACCAGGATGCCCGTGGCTCAGGGGACGGTCCTTACCTGACCCGTGACAACACGCTGGTGATTGCCACTGGCAGTTCCAATGGAGGAGGCGCTGCCCTGTACGGCGGTGAATACGACAGGGAGAGCTGGATCGACGGCGTCGTGGCCGCAGAACCTCAGGTGCAGGTGCAGCCTAACGATGCGGTGATGGTCGAGCGTGGGAGCACCATACGGCCAGGTACGGGCCGGACACTTCTCGACTACTTCACCACGGCGATCCTGTATCAGCCCTGCGCCGCCGTGGCGCCGCCGGATGCGCCCCGGCGTGAGAAACTCGCCTTCGCAGAGAACCGGTGTCGGTCCTTGAAGGAGAAAGGATTGCTCTCGGCGGATACGATGGAGGCCCAAGCCAAGGAGGCACTCGCAAAGCTGCGGGACTATGGCTGGGAACCCGAGGCTGACGTCTTGCACGCCTCCCACTACGACATCGCGCCGGATGCCACGGCCGCGAAGTACGCCAGTGATCACGGCCGCTTCGGTGTCGAGGATCGGATCTGTGGCCTCAGCTATGCCGCCGCGGACGAGGACGGCCGTCCGATGCCGATACCGGCAGACGTGCTGGCGACCATCTTCGCAACGGCGCCTGGCGGAGCTCCTGTGGGACCGGTCGACATTATCAACGATCTGGATCCCGCCGGGCCACGGCGCAGTGCCGTCTCGGTGTCTGCCTCGACCGGACGTCAGGACTACAACCTGGATGGAGCGCTCTGCCTTCGGGAACTCGCGACCGGCCAGTCAGCCGATGCCCAACGGGTCCAGGCGGGCAATCGCGAGTTCCTCGCGTCCGGAGATCTGCACGGCAAGCCGACCATCATCGTTCATGGCCGTGCCGACGCGCGCGTTCCGGTCGGCTTTACGTCCCGGCCGTATCTTGCTCTCAACAGCCTCGTCGAGGGTGACCAGAGCCGCTTGCACTACGTCGAGGTGGCCAACGCGCAGCATTTCGGCGCGTCTGAGCCGGGCTATGACAATCGGTTTGTCCGGTTGACGATCTACCACCTGCGTGCGTTGGAGCAGATGTACGCTCACCTGACGCAAAGGGCATCCCTGCCAGATCACCAGGTTGTGCGTCCCACTCCTCGGGGTGGGGAACGCGGGCAGGCACCAGCTCTGGAAGCGAGGAACATCGCTCCCATCGTCGAGCGGCCGTCCAAGGCCGATCAGATCCGGGCTGAGCGTGGCCGGGTGACCGTACCGGATTAAAGGAGCGCGCGGGAGTGTCACCGCTCCCGCGTTTATCCCTGTGAGTCACCGGATGGACACTGCTCGCCCTCACGAGGTGTGGCATGTGCAAGATGGATAAGCCGATCTGAAGTTTCCGCCGACAATCTAGCAGTCGAAAGGTCAGTTCCTGGCACTTCTCGGAAGTAGACCGATGGTCTGCACTCGCAAGGAACAGCAGACGTTCCTAGAGGGCGGGGATCGTCAATGCGTGACCCGGTGCGGACCTTCGCCGATTGGGCTCGTGAAGCTCATGACCGTGCAAGTCTCGCAGGTGTGGGCGCAATTCGGGTCCTGTCAGTCTGAGCTTGCGGCATTGATCTCGATGATGTTGCGGTCAGGATCGAGAATATAGATCTGCGGGTATCCAACACGCATAGAGGTCCTGATGCCCATCAGATCATCAGGGCTCGCGTCCTCGCGATACCCCTTGGCTTTGAGCGCTTCCAGAGCCTGTGTATAGCTGGTGACCCGAATGGCAAAGTGGATGTCGTTGGTATCCATCCCTTTCGTGCTCCGGAATGTTGCCTGAGCATCACCAACAACAAGGTGTAGTTCCTGGCGAGTACCCACTTGGAACCACGCCCCAGCCACAGGCAAGGCAGGCCGCGGGATCTCCGTTAATCCGAGGACCTCCACGTAGAAGCGACGGGAGCGCTCCAGGTCAGCACACGGGAGAGCCACATGGTGAAGGCCATCTATCTCCATCATCGTCTCCTGGCTGCACCCCCTGAGCGCACATTGCGCAAGTGCTGGAACATAATCAGGCCACTATGACGAGGCTGAGAGCGCCCTTGCAACTCGTCTTGGGAGGTAGCAATCGAGTTCGCAAGTCAGCTTGGGTCTGCTCGTCCGGCCTCAGCAGATACTCGTGACGGGCAAAGGATCGGCAGCGCCTGACCCGCACCGGACCTTTGCACCCGTCTCCAGGCGACCTGTTCCTGAAGGATCATGGAAACGGGTGCATGAGATCAGAACTGCATGCTACGGCGCCATCGGCCAAGTCAGTTGAGGCGACCAACGGTCCGCGGCACGAGACCTTACAGGTCAGGATCACGCCGGGCGCGCGCTACCACAGCTTCACCCACGTGCTGGCCAATCTCCCATCCGGCATCGATGTCACTTCTAAAGTGAATGCCAGCCCAGAACCGTGACTCGCCCCATTCCCGCGCCCATCCGGCGTAACGCGCTGCTTCGCGTGGAAAGAGATAGCTCAGGACCACTACGGGTCCCATCCCGAGCGTGGCGGCGTTCGAAGGGTAGGTCGGGAAGTTGGGGGTTGGAAAGACTGTTGTGACCGTCGGGTCGAACTGATTGGGGCGCGCCGCCCAGTAATGGAACTTCGCATCCTGCGACGCGACCCAGCCGTCATAATGAGCCACATAGACAAGAGCATAAGCCCGTGCTGCGCGTCGGGCATTGTTCTCGACCCCTGCCTCGGACAACCGCAGGCCAACCTCCTCGCCCAAGCGGAAGATCAGCCCCGGCTGACCCTGTTGTCCGTACTGCCAGTAGTTTGCCTTGGAGATCATAAGAGGGGTGCGCTTCAGGGTCTTCACCTCCTCAAGCTCAGCCAGGCGCTTCGGCGAGTCCGGTGCAGGCGGTGGTCCAGGGCGGAACTGGCTTGGTGACGTGAGAGCAAAGGTTTTCCACTCCACATCATTTACCCCACCGGGGTTCTCGCCCTTCCAATAGCCAGGGCCGAAGGGCATGCTCCCGGACCACTTCGTGTCACTGATCTTGGCATAGGCGATCACGCGCTCAGCCACTTTCCGCCCGAGGTCAAGGCCCGCCTGCGCATCGCTGGGAAACGCCACCCCAGCAAGGACGCGACTGCGGGACGCTTCCTCGGCCGCGGCCATGACGCGCTGCGCCTCTTTCGGGTAGATGTGAGTGATAATGGCCGCCGCGGCCCCAGCCGCCACCGAGTCCTCGCATGGATAGGAGGGGCTGGCCGGGACAGCAACGGCAGCGGCGAGGGTATTGTCGATCTCGCTGGGGCGCTTTCGGTTAACCGTGTACTTGGCGTCCCATGCCGCTGTCAGGGCATCGTCAATGGCCACATGCATCATGGCATAGGCGCGAGAGGCTTGGCCCGTGCCGAGCGGGTTGGCTACCGAGATGTCGGTCAGCATCTCGTTCCAGCGGTATGAAGGAGACCAAAAGTCCCAGTAGCGAATGCGCTCCAACGTGGCTGGGTCGCGCTGGTTGGCCAAGCTATGAAGCTGTTGGAGGTCAGGTGCTTGCTCGGCCGGCGGTGCAATCTGCAACTCCTTAGGGGAGCTCAGGACCCAAGGCTGCCATCCGCTCGCTGCCGGGTCAGATGACGCGTTCGCCGGTTGGCCACTGACGGATGCTGTAGATGCAAGCAGGCCGGTGAGAGCGGTGAGGGCCACCAAGGCTCGTCTGCCAGATCCGTGCCTTCCAGGTGTGGTGGGACAAGAAGCGGCTGAACGCGAAATCCATTGCGCTTCGCGCCGCGAACGCTGTTGAAGCATGGCGCTCTCCCATCGCCGATGTAACCGCAAGGACGGCCGGACAACCCAGGCGAGGAGGGGCCGGAGCAGAACACGCCCGAGCCGTGCAATTAATCGGCATTAGGTAGCAAAAACCACCAGTTTTAATCCGCGTCGCTTGATACTTTTCGGCTCCATTTTGGGGGGCTGGCGACGTGAGAGTTGAAGAGGAATTGGAGCGGAAACGCGCAGAGCTTGTGAGTGAGATGCAGACACTCGCGCTCCGGATCGAGACGATCAAAGAACAGGTCTCAGCAATCGATCAGGTGATCGCGATCTACGATCCGGCGCACGCGCCGAAGGACGCCGCTCCCGTAAAGCCGAAGCGGATCAGGAACAGCGCCTCCGTTCCGGTGGAATTGAACCGGATCAACAAGACCGAGGCGATCCTCGAGGTACTGCGCGAGGCTGGCGGACCACTCTCGACGGCGGACTGCACAAAGCACATTGCGGAAAGACACGGCGTCAGCGCCGATGATCCCGGGATGCCGCGGTTCGTGACGCACGTATCGGCCGCCCTTAGCGCACTCTTGAAGCGGAACCGTGTCCGGCAAGCAGGAACCATCGATGGCCACAAGCATCTCTGGGAGATTGCGACCTAGCAAAGGACTGGCGCTTGATCTCCCTCCCAGACAAGGTCCGGCGGCTTGTTGCCCTGCCAGTAGCCACACAGGTAGCGTGAGGTCTTGCGTGCCAAGGCCTGCCGCAGCAGCGAACGGGTGAGCCCGCCGTTGCTCAACTGGCGCAGGTCCTCGCGCCAGGCAAGGTCCGCCACGTACCAGTCGAGATAGCGTGTCGAGAAGCGGTGATGGATGCCGACATAGGCCCGTTGCACACGACTGAAGAAGCTCTCGACGAAGTTGGTGTTGGTGCCGTCCTCGGAGGAATACGCCTTCGAGTGGTTCACCCGCCCCAGGCGGTTGAGACCGATGAGGTCGTTGTAGCTGCCGTGCTCGTCGGCGAAGACTTTCGCATCGCGGGACACATGGTCCCTGACAGCGGACCAGGCAGCATCGCCGTCCTCTTCCCGGATGACGCGAGTGAAGGTTTGGCCGAGGAAGCCCCGCTGACGGATCGCCAGGGCGCAGAGGCGGTCCGGGCTGCGGTTTCCCCTGAGACGGCGGTCCACACGGTTCTCCGCCTTGTTCTCGGGACGGACGTGCCCGCCCGCGTACTTGCCGTCGATTTCGACCTCGCCATCAAGGACCATGCCCTCCCGGCGTGAGGCCACGACCTCCCTCAGCTTCATCAGGAGAACCCAGGCGGTCTTGTGCTGCACCCCGAGCTCGCGTGAGAGCTGGAGGGCGGCCTTGCCTTTGACCGAGTTGGCCGCAAACCAGATCGCGAGGAGCATCTTCTTGAACGGCAGCTTGCGCCAGGCGAAGGCCGTTCCGGACGTGACGGTGAAGACGTGCTTGCACTCCTTGGCGGAGCACTTGAATCGCTCCCGGGACATCTCATAGCAGCGCAGGTTCCCGCAATGCGGGCAGTACGGTTCGCCGTCCGTCTCGGGCCAACGGGCTTGCCGGAACAGCTTCTTGGCGGTTCGTTCCTGCATGCTGGCGAGTTCGGTGATGGTCAGGTCGCGCGCCCGGGGCGACAGGAGGAAGTGCTGTGCCATGGCTCAGCGCCTCCCTCGGGACGAGGAAGTGCGAGCGCGGTATTTCCCAGCCCCCGGCGATGGTCGGGATCGTGAACTCCATGGAAACGATGGCGAGGTGCATGCTTTGGCTCCGGCGGCCGGGAGTGGCCATAATTAGGACAGCGGCAACGCTTGGCGACCCAGCTTAGGGTCGCGGCGTTACGGGTAGGTGCTGTTATATGAGCCTTTGCATGGCCACGCTTATGCCAGAAGGCTGGGCTGGAGTCGATCGGGAATTGAGGATATTCTGTCCTCCACGGCGAGGCCTACTCAACCTCCATTGCGGCCGCTCACGCTCCGGCTATCTTGCATGGGAGGAGCATATGATCGCGCGCTTTGCTCGACTTGCCCTTGTTGCCTCAACTTTGGGACTGCTTCCTGAAATGGCATCGGCTGGGGAGCCTTTCGTCCCGAGTTGGATCAAGAACGATCCCGCCGCCAAGACGGTGGCAATGGAGATCGTGGCGGCTTGGAACGCGGTCGCCCGGTACGCCAAGGACAACATCCGCACCGACATCCTGGAGTTCAATGGCTACTGGGGCGGCAATCTCACGATCATCGTGCCGACGGGCTGGTCGGTGAACATTGAGTTCATCAATCGCGCCGGGGCCGTCCGGCACGGCCTGATGGTGACCAGGACCTATGCGGAGTCCGAAATGCCCGTGCAGTTGCGGGAGGAGGACGCGATCTGGGGGGCCTACGTCCGCCCTCTGGAGGGCATCTTTCCCCAGGAGACGGCGCAGCTCGATTTCACCGCGCGGCAATCCGGAAGCTACTTCCTCGCCTGCTCGCGGCAGAACCATCTCATGTTGGGGCATTGGATCGGCCTTGAGGTGAAGGATGGGCTCGATCAGGCGGTGGCTGTCATCCACGAAGACAAGTTCCCGCCGGAGCAGCCTCCAGGACGTCCTTAGGAGCTTGGGGTGCGTTCCTGGAAGGAGGCTCTTCTTCCAGAAGCCGTTTTCATAGGCCTGAGCAGTCGGTCCAAGACACTCGATGCGACCCATGCTCCGCTAATTCAAGTCGTTATTGTAGGGAATTCTGCCGAATGCCGGTCATTTCCCATTCTGCGAGAAGTGCTTGTAGTCCGCGATCTCAGACCTATCGCCGCCCCAGCGCCATTGGCGTTTCTTGAAGGCCTCGGTCACCACGCTCCTTGGAACGATGATCCCGGTCACGTTGCCCGAACGGTTCGCTGGGTGATTGTACGGTCTGCCCGCCTCCGGTTTGGTCACGCTCATCGGGCTCCTCGGATCCCCAGGGGCATACGGGTTCTGCACGGGGTTGATGTCGACCGCGATCCCCTGCATGTGAGCGATCGGCTTCAACCCGGCACTCACGGGGCGGCAGTTGAACGCATTGGTGTTGTTGGCCGCCATCGACTGATCGTCGTCGCCCCGTACGTGTCGATGAGCTCCATGCGCTCGATGCGGAACGAGTTGCTGTCGTATATCTCCTTGAAGGCAGCGGCCACGTCCGCGGCGGCTTTCTCGGCCACGATCAGATGCCCGAGCTGGGATTGTCCCTGGAAGTCGTGATACGGCACCGTAAGCAGCACGAGTTCGGCCCGTGATGGGCATCCAATTCCCTCGTGCCAGGACTTTCCCTGCATCTCGGCCCATACGCTGTCAGGGATCGATTCCTGCCGCACCACCATCTCCTGGGCGCGGGCACCGCAGCACACCACCGACTGGACAAGGATTGCGAGAACGGCCGCCTGCCGTGGCATCGACCTGGAAGCACCGACATGGGACACGGCGTTCCCCCTGCGCTGACGTGCGAGTAAGCCATCCTACCGCCATCCGCGGTCAAAGTCCCGTTTGCATTCGGTGAAAATCTCTGCACTCGCAAACGGGAAATATCCTGTCCGTCTAGGCGCTTATCTGCTGCTTGGTGGTCTTTGCTGCCGAATGCCGAGAGAATCCGCCTGCGCGTCCAGTCCGGCACGCCCGCGAGGGCCGTCGTGCATTGCCTGATCGACGACGAATCGCCGCTGGCGCAGGTCGATATCATCCTCGCCCAGGATCAGTTCGACGCGCTGTTCCGGCACCTCTGGATCAGCCCGACACCGGCGATCCTCCGCGTGGCGATCTCGCCGACCTGCTTCCAGTATGCGATGGCCGGAATGGCGCCCGGATACCCCGAGGACGTAGTATTCCCGGGCGGTGTGACGACCGCGCAGATCGACGATGTCACCGTCGAGAAGAGGCTCTCGGCACCTGCTGCAAGCGATATGACCGACGACACCCCCGCGGACGCCCCACCCGACCCGTCCCTGGCGCGCCTCGACGTCATCAGGAAGCACGCAGACAAGATTGCGGCATCGGTGAAACGCATCGAATTCTTTGCAGGATTGGCCCTCGGAATCCTCGTGATTTCCGCGTTTCTTCGATGAGAAAGAGCGGCCCGGACCTGCCCAAAGGACTCGAGATCCGGGACTCGGAGGACGTCCGAACGAGAGAAGGCCCGCCTCCGTTAGGGAAGCGGGGTCGACGTCGAGCAGGCAGGCGAGATCACGCGCCGCCTGCGTCCGGAACAGTGGCAATCCCTGACAGCAGACGGTGCCGCGCGGGCCGAAGGTGAGGAATGACGCGCTTTCCCGGATGCGGGTCAGCAGGTCAGCATCGTCGGCGACGATGGCGGAAGCGGAAATGATGTGCATGGATACGCTCGTCCCAGGGCGAACGGCGGCGGCCGTCGCGTGAACCGACCAGGGCGTGTTCAGTGAGGATCAGCGTATGGAGTATATGCAGGCGGGACGCACGACCACGGTGCGCGGGAGGCGCTGTCCGGTATTGGCGGCATGTGCGGATAACTGGGTCATGATCAGAACAAATTAGAAACATGACCAAGCTTGTCAACCCGAGGTCCCTTACCTCTTTCGAGATCGGGCGGTGGCATCCGGCGGTTCAGTAGCCGCCAAGACAGACCCTGCAATCCGCTAACTCCATAGCATGCGCGATACCTCGCAAGACCGCGCTGAAAGAAGGATCGGGCAGATCGGGGAAGGCTGTCCTCTCCCATGATCTTGCTGACGGGCTTGGCCATCCTAAACCGCATCTAAACCGCATCCAGTTTGAGAACCATGGTTTTGGGCTTGGATTAGCGGCGGGCGTTCCCATCTGAGGCACTTTCCTCAGATATGGGTGGCGTCATGCTACGGGTTGATTGTGCACGCTGGGGTCAAACACCGGATGACCTGCGGCGGCTGGCGCTGAACGCACCTCATGCGCGCACCCGCGAGCGCGCGCTCGCCCTCTACGACATGGCTCAAGGAAGCTGCGCCACCCAGGTGGCGGCACGCACCGGGCGCCACCCGCAGACCGTGATGGGTTGGCTGCATGCCTACCACACACAGGGCCCCGCGGCCCTGGCCTATGGCCGCACCGGCGGCCGTCCCCCCTTTGTGCCCGAACCGCCGCCAGTCTCGGCGAGGTCGTGCGCGCGGCCCAGGGTGCGGCGGCCGCGCCGCCCGTAGACGGCGCCGATCCGCCGCCTCGCTTCACCCTCAAGCGCCTGGTGGCGTTCGTGCGCGAGCGCTTTGGTCTCAGCGTCTGTCGCGAGACCATCCGGGCGGCCCTGCACCGCCTCGCGCTGTCGTGGAAGAAGGCCAAAAAGCTGCTCGGCCGCGCGGATCCGGAGCAACGACGGGCTTTCATCGATCGCCTCCCGGACCTGCTGGCCGGCGCCCAACGCGACCGCCACCTCCTAAAGCGCTTTTGATCTGGACTTGAATCGCTTCGGGTGGTCTGTGCGTTGACTGGGATATGGCCCGGGAGGCAAACCATGCCCCAGCCCTATTCTCCTGATCTGCGTGAGCGTGTTCTTGTCGCCTGTGCGCGTGGCGACCTTCCTCAGGTTGAGATTGCCCGCCGCTTCCAGGTCTGCCCCGCCACCGTCTCGAACTGGCGCCGCCAAGAGCGCGAGGAGGGCCGACGCTGTCCCAAGCCGCACAGCGGCGGCGTGCCCTCGCGCCTGGATGCAGCAGCTCTGGAGGTGCTGCGTCAGCTCGTGGCCGAAGACAATGACGCGCTGCTGCGCGAGTACCGCGAGCGCCTGGCCGAGCGAACGGGCGTGACGGTGTGTCTGGCGGTGATCTGCGAGGCGCTCAAGCGGCTCAAGCTGCGTCCGAAAAAAAGACCCTTCGGGCGGCCGAGCAGGAGCGGCCCGAGATTGCCGCCGAGCGCGAGGCCTATCGCCAGCAGATGAGCGAGCTTCCCGTGGAACGCCTGGTGTTCCTCGATGAGAGCGGAGTGACGACCAAGATGGCCCGCACTCATGCGCGAGCGCCACGTGGGCAACGCGCCTATGGCTCCATCCCGCTCGGCTCGTGGCAGCGGCTGACGGTCTTGGGCGCACTCGCCTGTGAGGGCCTGGTCGCTACGATGAGCATCGAGGCCTCGACCTCGACCTCCGTGCTTTTGGCCTATCTCGAGCAAATCCTGGTACCGGCCCTCAAACGCACCAAGCCGGATGCCATTCTGGTGTTGGACAACCTGCGCCCGCATCGGGCCACAGAAGTGCGAGACCTGCTCGCGCAGGCCGGGATCGGGCTTTTGTACCTGCCGCGCTATTCCCCGGAGTTCAACCCGATCGAGCCCGCCTGGGCCAAGATGAAAGAGCGGCTCAAGGCGAAAGCGCCTCGCACTCTTGAAGCTTTGGAAGCGGAACTCAAACCCGCCCTCGACACCATCACCGCAAAGGATGCCCGAGGCTGGATCAGGCATGCCGGCTATGCCCTACACTGATCCCAAAAGCGCTTTAGTCTATCTTGATGAGGCTCACCTTCACCAAGACACCGATCTTGGTTATGGCTGGTGCGCCCGCGGCGAGCGGCTGTGGGTGGCCTCCTGCTCGCCCGGGCTCTCGGCCAAGGTGTCGTTCTATGGTCTCTATCTCTACAACGAGGGCGAGGTCCGGCTGTGGCCCTATGCCCGCGCCAACGGAGAGCACACGATCGAGGTGCTGCGTCGGCTGCGGGCCGAGGTGTCCGACCGCAAGATCATTCTGCTGTGGGATGGAGCGCCCTACCATCGCGCCCAGGCGGTCCGGGTGGAGGCCTCCGATCTGAACATCGCGCTTGTGCCCTTACCCGGCTACAGCCCTGACCTGATGCCGGTGGAGGCGCTCTGGCGCTGGCTGCGCGAGGACGTCACCTATCACCACTGCCACAGCAGCCCTGAAGATCTCACCCGACGCGTCGCCGCTTTCGAAACCCGCATCAACACGGATCCATGCGCCCTGGCCGATCGCCTCTGGGTCAAGGATCAGCTCGACCCCAAGGAGGAAGAACTACGGTTCCCAAAATAGACGCGGTTTAGTTCCCCAGGGTGACGGTCCGGCCGGACGGCGGCAACAGATGACGGTCACGACAAGGCTTTCGTCGCGTTCCCACGCGTAACAACGTTCGTGAACTCAATCCGAAAGGATCGGTGCCATGCCGAGAAAGCATTTCGCAATCGAGCGCGTCTCCGTGTCCACCGACGGCAGCGAAGGAATCGGCGGCAGCTCCTCGCCCGATATTTCGGGCGATGGCCGCTATGTCGCCTTTACAAGCAACGCCCCCGACCTCGTGCCGGATGACGACAACAATACGGACGACGTCTTCGTCCATGACAGGCGGACGAACACCACCGAGATCGTCTCCGTGAACAACGCTGGGGACGAGGGCAACCTCGGCGGCAGCGTACCTTCCATTTCGGACAATGGCCGCTTCGTGGCGTACTACAGCCGGTCCTCGAACCTCGTCCCGGACGATGGGAACGGCACCGATGCGGACGTCTTTGTCTATGACCGCAAGACCGATACCACCGAGATCATTTCCGTGGCCAGCGACGGCAGCGCGGCAAATGACGAAAGCTTCCTCCCCAAGATTTCCGCCAATGGCCGTTACGTGGTCTACGAGAGCAATGCCTCCAACCTCGTGCCAGGCGACGGCAATGGCGCAACCGATGTCTTCCTGCACGATCGGCATACCGGAACCACGGAGCTCGTCTCGGCGTCAGCGGCCGGCGGCGCGGGAAACGGCGACAGCTCCCAGGCCTTCATCTCCTCCGATGGCCGCTTCGTGACCTATAGCAGCCTCGCCACGGACCTCGTCGACGGGATCGACGACAACAACAACGGCTTCGACGTCTTCGTCTTCGACCGGAAAAATGGGACCACCGAGCTCGTTTCGACAACCCCCGAAGGCAGAGTGGGCAATCTTGACAGCGTTGCCTCCGGGATTTCGGCCAACGGCCGTTACGTGGCCTTTTACAGCCTTGCCTCTGATCTTGTCCCGGACGACGGCAACGATGTCTTCGACGTTTTCGTCCATGACCGGAAGCTGGGGACCACCGAACGGGTCTCCGTTGCCAGCAATGGCGAGGAGGGAGAGCTCGACAGCCTATTTGGCTCGATATCGGACGATGGCCGCTACGTGACCTTTTCCAGCGCGGCCACGAACTTCGCGCCGGGCGACGGCAACAACGCCCTGGACATCTTCGTTCATGACCGGAAGAAGGATACGACCACGCTTCTTTCCCGAAACCTCGACGGCGACGTCGGAGACGGCGAAAGCGGCGTCTCCGCGATCTCGGCCAATGGCAGGCATGTGGCCTTTTCCAGCGCGGCATCTGACCTCGTGCCGGGCGACGGCAATGGCTTCGAGGACATCTTCGTGGCGTCTCGGTTCGATTGGCTCGTCTAGGAGCCAGGCTCAAGACCGTTCGGTGTCGTCTCCGGCAACGCAGCGACGGAGGCTTTTACCATGATCGAGGCCGCTACCCTGTCACAGCGTTTCACGGATCCGGCCGAACTCCGGCGCGCGGCTCGGACTGGCGACTTCACCCGGACGACATCCGGCCATTGTGCCGGGTTCGCGCAAGCCAACATCGCCATCCTCCCGAGGCAGTACCAGGCCGAGTTCAGAACCTTCTGCCTGTTGAACCCCCAACCGTTGCCGCTGCTCGGGGTCTACGACTCCCCGATGCTGCCGGATCTTGGCGATGACATCGACATCCGCACCGACGTGCCGGCCTACGAGGTCTTCGACGGCGAGCGCTGGCACCAGGTCGGGGACGTCATCGATTTCTGGCGCTATGATTCCGTCACCTTCGCTCTCGGCTGTTCCTTCGGCTTCGAGGGGGTGCTGATGGATGCGGGCGTCCCGATCCGCAACATCGAGCAGGGCCGGACCGTGTCCATGTACGACACCAACATCCCGACCGCGCACACCACCCTTTTCAACGCGCCGATGGTGGTGACGATGCGACCCCTTCGGGCCGACCAGGTCGAGATCGCCCGGAAGGTCACCGGATCCCTGCCGGGAGCGCATGGAGCCCCGGTCCATGTCGGGCGCGACTGCGATGCGATCGGGATCACCGACCTGTCCCAGCCCGACTACGGCGATCCCGTGACGATCCGTGATGACGAAGTCCCGGTGTTTTGGGCCTGCGGGGTCACGGCCAATGCCGCCCTGCGCCGGGCGGGCATTCCTCACGTCGTCCATAAGCCGGGGCGCATGCTGGTGACGGATGTGAGGCTCTCCTGACCCCAGGCCCTAACTCAAGGGAGCGCTCGGTTCGTGGCGGAGGGCATGGACAGCAGATGCGTGAATGGTGGTTTGCGGCATCTGCGAAGTACGGCCGTCCTATCAGCCCCTGTGACGGGACCGATCAGGCATTGTGACAGGACCTAGGTTCGGGGTTGCATTACGGTGAGCCCGGAGGCGTCCCATGGGCGATGCGAGGATGACATCGATGGGTCATGCGATAGCGATGCCCTGTTGCCGGATTCCCACTTCCGGACCTGCCGTGCTGAGACACAGCGCGCCGAGGGCTCTTGGACAGCATGCTCGGCAATCAGCCCTTGCCGCTCCGGCATGGGGCCACCCGATCATCAGGGCACGCAACAGCAGGGGATAAGATGAGCCCGTCCCAGGTTGAGCGGCGACTGTCGGCCATCATGGCTGCCGACGTGGTCGGCTACTCTGGACTGATCGAGGCGGACGAGCTTGGCACGCTCACGGCCATGAGGGATTTGCGGGATACGGTCTGGAACCCGCTTCTCGTCGAGCATCGCGGACGGACCGTCAAGCTGATGGGCGACGGCATCCTGGCCGAGTTCGGCTCGGTGGTCGATGCCATCGCCTGTGCGGCGGCCTTGCAGCGGAAGCTGGCTGCCGACCAGGCCGGGACGCACCCGGACCGCCGCATCGTGTTCCGGGTCGGAGTCAACCTCGGCGACGTGGTGGTCGAGGGCGACGATCTGCTCGGCGACGGGGTTAACATCGCGGCGCGCCTCGAGCAGCTTTGCGCCCCTGGCGGAGTGATGATCTCCGGAACCGCTTACGACCACCTGCAAGGCAAGCTGGATTGCGGCTTCGAGTTCGTGGGCGAGCAGCGTCTCAAGAACATCGCGCGGCTGGTCCGGGTCTACCGCATGGTTTCCGATCCAACGGCGAGGGCCCATGCACAGCCGCTCCCCGAGAAGCCCTCGATTGCTGTCTTGCCCTTTGCCAACATCGGCCAGGAGCCGGAGCAGGAGAGCTTTGCCGACGGGCTGACCGAGGATCTCATCACAGATCTCTCGCGGCGGGCCGGGCTGTTCGTCATCGCGCGCCACTCGGCCTTTGCCTACAAGGGCTGCCCGGTCGATGGGCGCCAAGTCGCCAGGGACCTTGGGGTCCGCTATCTTCTCGAGGGAAGCACGCGCCGGGCTGCCGGACGGGTGCGGATCAATGTCCAGTTGGTCGACGCACTGAACGGCGAGCACCTGTGGGCCGAGCGGTTTGATCGCGGCCTTGAAGACATCTTCAAGGTCCAGGACGAGGTCACCGGCCGGATCGTCGAGGCCCTGGTCGGTCGCCTGGTGCCGGCCCCGGCCCGAAACCGGCCGGCCAGCCTGGACGCCTACGATCTGTGCGTGCGCGGGCGGGCGCTGATCGGCAAGACCCCTGAGGTCGCCCGTGAGGCCAGTCTCCTGCTCCAGCGCGCCATTGCCCTTGATCCCGACTACGCGGAGGCGCATCGCTGGCTGGCGTTCAACCTCTGGACGGGCTGGGCGCATTGGGGCGAGCCGATGGAACCGAATCGCCCCAAGTCGGTGGAATTGGCAGAGCGGGCGGTGGCGCTTGATCCGAACGATGCCGGCAACCGCTGGGTTCTCGGGCATGTGCTCGCCTTCGAGCGGCGCTGGCCGGAATCGGACGCGGCCTATGAGGCGGCGTTCGCCCTCGATGCCAACCAAGCGGATGCCTGGGCGATGCAGGGCGAGATGGGAACATTCCATGGCCGCCCGACGGAGGGAATCGAGAGGGTGAAGAGGGCACTGCGCCTGAACCCGCATCCGCCGGGCTGGTATTACTGGGAGCTTGGCTATGCGCAGTATGCCGCGCGCCAGCATGAAGCGGCGGTCGAGACCCTGCGCCAGCCGTCGACGTACCGGACCGGCTCGCGCCGCATCCTGGCGGCAAGCCTGGCGCAACTCGGGAAGATCGAGGAGGCACGCCAGGAGGCGGAACTGTTCATGGTGAGCAATCCGCATTTCACGATCGGCTACTGGGCGGCGACGCAGCCGTTCCGGGACGACGCGATCCGCGAGCACTTCGTTGATGGCTACCGCAAGGCCGACTTGCCTGCTTGATTGTCGCCCGGCCGCCTGTTCACGTGACGGGGTTCGCACGCGGGGCTGTCAACACCGCCAGGCGCTCATTGAGCCAGTCTGGCGTGGTCCAGCGCGTAAAGATCGGCAGCGATGTCCGGACCGGCCCCGTTCTGCCGCAGCAGGGCCGTTCGGTCCTGGAACACCGCCGCTTGGTCATAGCCTTCGATCAGGAGCACCCAGTCAGCGACCGTGTCCTGCCCCCCGCGCAGGACCGCCTCCTGGGTCGGCGTCTTGCCCCTGTCCCGGTCCGCGATCAGCAGATGGGCGGCGCACAGACCTGGTTGCATCGCGTGCGACCGCACCTCGCCTGTCAGGAAATCCCGTAGGCCCGCCTCGCGTCCGGGGTCCGGCGAGAACCGGAGGCTCTGGAGCCAGCGGCCGATGCCGAAGCCCCACGATGCTTCCACCCGGCAGAGGCTCCGGTTCATGTTCCGCAGCGCGGGCATCATCCGCCGGTCCATTCAGAGGGATTGTTCAGGCGCTCCAGGTACGCCTCCGATTTGAAGACATCGGGGTCGACGACCGCGTACAGGATCAGGAAGGCCGGCCCGGATCCCGCGACGGAGTACCGCCGCGCTTCCACGAAGCCGGGGATCGCAAGCCGCTCCTGCATGTGCTCATGGGAGTGCCAGTCGAGGTACTCGGCCTCGCGCCCCTCATCGACGTCGTGCCATGCGACCAGAGCCCCTGATCCAGCCCAGCCCATCGGAACCTCCCCGGCTGCTGAGACGCTCGACGCGAATCCCCGTCGCGCGTACCATCCTAGTCGCGATGACAGCTTGGAGGAACACATGCCTCCGCAGGAGCCGCGCCTCGCACGGCGGCTGGCCGCGATCCTCACGGCGGACGTGGCAGGTTATGCCCGCCTGACGGGTGCCGACGAGAGCGGCACGCTCCGGATGCTCGCCGCGCATCGCGAGATCATGGACCGGACGATCGGCGAGTACGGCGGCCGCATCGCCAACACCGCAGGCGACAGCGTCGTGGCCGAGTTCCCCAGCGTCGTCGATGCGGTGCAATGCGCCGTGGCCGTCCAGGATCGGTTGAACGCGACGGACGGGGACACGCCCGAGTCCCGCCGCCTGCGGTTCCGCATCGGCGTGCACCTCGGTGACGTGGTGGTCCGGAACGGCGACGTCCTCGGCGATGCGGTCAACATCGGCGCCCGGCTCCAGTCGCTCGCCGAGCCCGGCGGGGTGTGCATCTCGGGCACGGCCTACGACTATGTGCACAAGGCGCTGCCGCTGACCTATGCCGATCTCGGGCCGCAGGCGGTCAAGAGCATCGAGGAGCCGATCCGGGCCTATCTCGTCGGACCCGCAGCCCCGGAGCAGCCACCCCCGCTGCCGTCGTCGCACGCGTTCCGGCTCCTGCCGCTGCCGGACAAGCCCTCCCTGGCGGTGCTGCCGTTCGCGAACCTCGGCGGCGATCCCGAGCAGGAGTATCTGGTGGACGGCATCACCGACGAGATCATCACGGCGCTCGCCAGGGTGCGCTGGTTCTTCGTCATCGCCGGAAGCTCCAGCTTCACCTTCAAGGGCCGTGCCATCGACGTGAAGCAGGTCGGGCGTGAACTCGGGGTGCGCTACGTCCTGGAAGGCAGCGTGCGGAGAGCGGGTCAGCGCCTGCGGATCACGGGTCAGCTCCTCGAGGCCGAGACGGGCAGCCATCTCTGGGCCGATCGCTACGAGGGTTCCATGGAGGACGTGTTCGAGTTCCAAGACCGGATTACCGAGAGCGTGGTCGGGGCCATCGAGCCGCGCCTGCGGGTGGCCGAGATGGAGCGGGCGCGGCGGAAGCGTCCGGATAGCCTCACTGCCTATGACCGCTTCCTGCGGGCCCTGTCGCAGTTCTATCTCGCCAGCCGGGACGGCACGGCGGCGACGTTGCGCCTGATCGAGGAGACGATCAGGCTCGATCCCGACTACGGGCCGCCCTACGCCCTCGGCGCCCAATGCCACGTCTACTACATCACCCAGGGCTGGACCGACGACCGGGAGCGCAACCGCGCCGAAGGCGAGCGCCTGGCCCACGCGGCCCTGGAATGCGACCGCGACGATCCCACGGTGCTCTGGATGGCGGGCCACGCGCTCGGGTTCCTGACCCGTGACTACGACACGGCGCTGGCGCTCCTCGACCGTTCCCTGGCCCTCAACCCGAACTCGGCCTCGGCCTATTGCTTCAGTGCCTGGAGCCGCTGCTGCGCGGGCTTTCCGGAGATCGCGATCCCGCAGGTCCAGGCGGCCCTGCGACTCAGCCCCATCGACCGGAACATTTTCATGTTCCAGTCGGCCCTGGCGGTTGCCTATTGCATGACCGGGCAGCATGAGAAGGCCGTGGAGTGGGGACAGAGGGCCGTCCAGGAGCAGCCGCGATGGACCGGCAGCTACCGCCCTCTGGCGTCCAGCCTCGCTCACCTGGGCCGGATCGAGGAGGCGAGGGCCACGATGGCGCGGCTCCTGGGGATCGATCCGGCCTTCAGTCTCGACTTCATCCGCCAGGTTTACATGCCCGCCGCAGGACGGGACACTTTCATGGCCGGACTCAGGCTCGCAGGCGTTCCCGAATGACGCATGACCATCCCTTCGACAATTGCGCGAAGGCGGATTGGAAATCCGATATCATGGAGCATGATCGGAGGGTGCGCGATGTACGACTACGTCATCGTCGGAGCCGGTTCCGCCGGATGCGTGCTGGCTCATCGCCTGGTGACAGGAGGAGCCTCGGTTCTCCTCTTGGAAGCCGGAGGTCCCGATGAGGATCCGCTGATCCGTATACCCGCTCTCCCGGCCATGCTTCAGGACACGCCGCTCGACTGGGCCTATCGCACGGCTCCACAGGCCCATCTCAACGGCAGGCGGATCTTCTGCCCGCGCGGAAGGGTGCTAGGGGGATCCTCCACCCTGAACTACCTGGTGTACGTCCGCGGCAACAAAGGCGACTTCGATCAGTGGGCCCAGCTTGGCAATTTCGGCTGGTCGTATGACGATGTCCTGCCCTATTTCCGTCGGTCCGAGCGCAACGCCTGCCACCGGGACGGCCATCACGGAACGGACGGCCCGATCCAGGTCACCGACATTCCGGTCGAGCACCCGCTCACGAGCCTATTCCTTCAGGCCGCCGCGGAAGCGGGCCTGCCCTTCAACGAGGACTTCAACGGCGCCCGCCAGGAGGGCTATGGACGCTATCCGGTCACCCTGGGCGCAGATGGTCGCTGTAGTGCGGCAACAGCCTACCTCCGCCCCGTGCAAGGGCACCGGAACCTGTGCGTCGTCACACACGCCCGTGCCACCCGGGTCCTCATCGAGCAGGAGCGCGCCGTAGGGGTCAGCTATCTGACCCCGGAGGGCCTCCACACGGTCCATGCCGCGTGCGAAACGATCCTCTGCGGCGGCGCCGTCAACTCCCCGCATCTGCTCATGCTGTCGGGAGTGGGTGCGGCGGATGAGCTTCGCGCGGTCGGCATCGAACTGAGGCACCACCTGCCTGGCGTTGGCAAGAACCTCCAGGACCACCTCAGTTCCAAGATCCGGGTCGAGATCAGTGAGCCGCTGACGCTCTTCGGCCTGTCCCAGGATGCCCGGACAGCCGCGCAGCAGGAGTACCTCGAGAACGGGACAGGACCGTTTGCCACGAATTACTTCGAGGCGGGTGCGTTCTTTTCCAGCGACCCATTCACGGACTACCCGGACACGCAGCTCATCTTCACGATCGGGTTCGGCAGCGAGATGCCGGACGGGTGTGCCACGGACCGCCATGGGTTCGTGCTGAGCGCCTATCCGACGCGCCCGGACAGCCGCGGCGAGGTGCGGGCAGTGACGTCCAACCCGCTGGACCGGCCGCTGATCGATCCGCGCTACCTGAGTGCTCCGCATGACCTGGACTTGGCCCTCGAGAGCTTCCGGATGATGAGGAGGATCGCCGCTGCCCCTGCGTTCTCCGGCGTCGGGGCACGGGAGGTCCATCCGGGGGACACGGTCGCCGACCGTGAAGGGCTCACGGCCTACATCCGCCGGACAGCCTCGACATCGTTTCATCAATCCGGCACGTGCAGGATGGGCACGGACGAGATGGCCGTTGTGGATCCAGCGCTGCGTCTCCATGGTCTGGAGGCGCTTCGGGTCGTCGACGCATCAGTGATGCCGACCCTCGTGAGCGGCAACACGAATGCTGCAACCATGATGATCGCCGAGAAGGCCGCGGACTTGATCCTCACCCACGATTCCCAGCATCATGCCTGAGGGGTATGCCCCGGTCGATCGAGGGGGCACGTTGAGCCCAGGGAAGCCTTCCTCTTGGAGGTCGATGGCATGCCTATCTCGCTCTGTACCCACACTGCACGGGTCTCTGACATCGTTCAGATTGGATGCGTCTGGACCGCATTGAGGTGGCGCGGGCGCGGGTATGCCCGAAGGGTCGTGGCAGGTGCCCTCCACGCAGCAGAGCAAGAGGGGGTATCGCGGGCAGTGTTGTTCACCTAGAGCCCTGCCGCGCGACGCTGCTACGAGGCTCTTGGATTTCAGCGGATTGGTGACTACGGCACGATTATCTTTGCGACCGAACTCACTGCATGAGCAAAGTGCAACACAGTCCTTGCATAAAGGCGCTTCCACAATTCACGAACCAAAATCCCAGAAGGTCCAAAACTGGCACTTATCGGAAGAGACGCCTTGGTCTGCTTCTGAGGCGATGAGCGGATCTTCATTTCATTTACTGTTCGTGACTCTTTGACCCAAAGCGGCCCTGCGCATGTACGTGGTCTTTGTCAGCATCCCGTGGCGGTCGACACAAAAACCCAAGCTCTGGAGCCACTTCCGACGATAGATTTAAGGACGAGCCTTTCCCTTATAAGCCGCAAGTACCCCATGATACACTTTGCCAATAAGATCCTCATACGACGGGGAGCATGGCCGTGCCTCAGAGGCCCGTCGAGCGTCGGCTCGCAGCCATCATGATGACAGACATCGTCGGCTACAGCCGCCTGATCGGCTTGGATGATGTAGCGACCTTGCAGGCTATCGACGACCTTAGAAGGTCTGTCATTGACCCCGCCGTGCTCCGCCACCATGGCCGGATCATCAAGACTATCGGGGATGGTTTGCTGGTGGAGTTTGCCAGTGTCGTCGATACGGTGGCCTGCGCCATCGCCATCCAGCAGGGCGTGGCCACGCGCTATACGGAGCGTCCGGATCAACCGTCACTCTTGTTGCGGATCGGGATCAACCTGGGGGACGTGATCGTCCAGGACGGCGACCTGTTTGGTGAAGGCGTTAATGTGGCAGCCCGACTGGAGCGCCTGAGCGAGCCCGGGGGGATCTGTCTGACCCGCGAGGTGCGCGATCAACTTCAGGACAGGTTCAACTTATCCTGGGCCGATCTCGGCGAGCAGAACCTTAAGAACATCGCCCGCCCAGTGCATGTCTTTGGCATCTCTCCCGACGTAATCGCAGGCTTACCGAAAGAGGCTGCTGGTGAGATCGGGACTGTGGAGGCCCAGATCAGCTCAAACGCCAGAGGATTCAGCGCACTGTCGCCCCGATTGTCCCTCGTAGTGCTACCCTTCATGTCGGCCTCCGACGCAGCGGATCAGTCTCACTTTGCTGAAGGCATGACTGAGACCCTCACTACGGATCTCTCCCGTATCCGACGCTCCTTCGTGATCGCGCCATCAACTGCCAGACTGTATCAGGACCAACAGACTGATCTCCAGCAGGTCAGTCGCGATCTCGGGGTGCGCTACGTACTGAGGGGCAGCATCCAAAAGAGCGGGTCACGGTTGCGAGTGAACGCGCAACTGCTCGACAGCCAAACCGGCGCCCATATCTGGTCCGAGCGCTTCGACGGAGACAGTACTGACCTGTTTGGTCTTCAGGACCAGATCACCGGCCGGATTGCCAATTCGCTTGATCGCGAGATCACAGTCGCTGCCTTGCGGGACGCCGAAGTCCGCAGGATGGCCCCTGATGCCGTTGACTTCCTGATGCGCGGCATCGCAGCCTCATACGGGCCCCAATCCCTGGAGAGTGTTCAGCGGCAGGAGGCGTTTTTCCGGCAGGCGGTTACCTTCGATCCCGGCAACAGCGAGGCGCTGGCACGGCTGGCCTGGTCCATTCTGCTGCAAGAACTGCCATTGCAGCATTCGACCTCAACCGAAATCAGCCAGAACCGGGTGAAAGAGGCCGCTGAGGTGGCCCGGGCCGGTCTGATGCATGACCCGGACAGTGCCCGCGCTCACTTGGCATTAGCCCTTGTCCATCGCTTGCATGGCGACCCAAAGGGGATGGCTCTTGAGAGTGAGGCAGCAGTTGCACTCGACCACAATCTTGCCAATGCGCACACGAGCTTGGCCATGGCTCTAATCTGGCTTGGGCGGCCACACGAAGGCTTGTTGGCTGTGGAGCAAGCCATGCGCCTAGATCCCCGCAGTCCGCAATTTGGCGTCTTCCTATCAGTCCTCGGGCGAGCTCAGCTACTTCTTGGGAACATTGAGGTAGCAGCCGATTGTTTTGCCAAGGCTCAACTGCTTCCTTCAAGTCTACCGAACGTCCATGCCGGAACGGCCATGGCCTACGCGCTTCTGGGTGACCTGGAGGCCGCCCGCGCGGCTGCGAGGCAGGCTCTTGATGTGGCGCCGAGGTTTCGCATGTCTCACAGTGCTTACGCACCCCTGGCACAGTCACCGGATCTCTACCGAAAACTGTACAGAGAGGTCATTCTTCCAGCGGCCGAGCAAGCGGATCTTCCCGTTTAAGCGTAAGAGTGCCGTCGTGGCCCCAGTCAGGAACTTGGAACGTCTCCTCCTGGCACTTCTCGGAAATAGAAGAAACTTCAGGAAAGGAGCCGTGAGCGGACCCTTGTATTGCTGCCTTGGACGGCCTTTTCGAGCGGCGTCATTGTGCCGCTGTCATCGACGTCAGGTGTATGGCGAGATCACCGTAGAGCCGCTATGAATCGGCCGGGGGGCTAAACACATGCTGAGGGACATCCAGAGGGTCGAGAAGTCCGGCGCGAGCCGAATCCTGCTGCACAAGGACAAGGGCAAGACCGAAGACCTCGTCCGCACGATCACCACGCTGCACCTGACGGTGACGGATCTCGCCCTGAGGTCGACGGCATCATTCGACAGTAAGGTCCGTACGCACGAGGGCGCGGATCTGCACGGCATCATAGGTGCCACCGAGTATCTTCGTAGCGATGGCTCCGCGCCCTTCTTCGACGTGCTCTCCGCGAGCACCGGCGCCGCGGCCACGGCACCGCCACATGCGAGGACCGTCTCTACGCCTTCGAGGGCGAGAACCTCCGGCGCATCGAGAGAATCCGCCTACGCGTCCAGTCCGGCACGCCCGCGAGGGCCGTCGTGCATTGCCTGATCGACGACGAATCGCCGCTGGCGCAGGTCGATGTCATCCTCGCCCGGGATCAGTTCGACGCGCTGTTCCGGCACCTCTGGATCAGCCCGACACCGGCGATCCTCCGCGTGGCGATCTCGCCGACCTGCTTCCAGTATGCGATGGCCGGAATGGCGCCCGGATACCCCGAGGACGTAGTATTCCCGGGCGGTGTGACGACCGCGCAGATCGACGATGTCGCCGTCGAGAAGAGGCTCTCGGCACCTGCTGCAAGCGATATGACCGACGACACCCCCGCGGACGCCCCACCCGACCCGTCCCTGGCGCGCCTGGACGTCATCAGGAAGCACGCAGACAGGATTGCGGCATCGGTGAAACGCATCGAATTCTTTGCAGGATTGGCCCTCGGAATCCTCGTGATTTCCGCGTTTCTTCGATGAGAAAGAGCGGCCCGGACCTGCCCAAAGGACTCGAGATCCGGGACTCGGAGGACGTCCGAACGAGAGAAGGCCCGCCTCCGTCAGGGAAGCGGGCCTTTTTCCGATCCTTGGCGGGTGCGCCCTGGCCCGTCAGTCCGCACACAACCCAAGGCTGCAAGGATTGAAGAGTCAGGCTTTTCGCCGATTCGAGTCAGGATACCCCCGGGTTTGGGTCAGACTTCAAGACCCGGGGACAAACGGCCGAGAAAGCGTTGCTGCACTCCCTGCTCGGACCGTGCGTTCTTGGATGAAGTCGCAACGAACTCCTACCGTCTCACCCTTCAGCGGTGGCAGTGAGTTCACCTTGCCTCTTCGCAAGCGTCAGAGCTGCCTCGAACCGACCGCGCGTTCCGTGCTTGATCCGTGACAGCCCGAACTTCTCCGCCATGAGGCGAACGACGGTTTCTTCATCATCCCCATTGGCCGCGAGGCTCGCAGCGAGGCTGGCCAACTCATGAATGGGGATGTCGCCATGCGTCCGAACATTCGGATCCGACTGTCGAAGGGGGAAGGGGCGCCCGGGATCGGCCTCTTCGGGCCAGAACACGATGCGTCCGTCCTCGTCGGTGCGGCCGATATCATGGGGAATCACCCCTAGCACGATTTCGCGGATCTTTCCCGCCGCGCGCTGGAAGCCGTGCGCGCGGGCCAACCGCTGGACCAGTACGTCATCGAAGATCGGCCCCTCGGTGCGGATCACGTGCTGCACCATCTCCCTGAGCTTCGGGCGGTAGGCAGGATCGTAGAAACGGCCTGCGTCAGGAGTCTGACCGCTGTCGGCCACCTGCGCTGGAATGTAGATGCCCTGCTGGGCCGGGATGACGATGGTGCCGCTGGGCTCTGCTGCGCGGCGGGCGTATATGCGCTGTTCCTCTGGAGCCTCGTTGTCCTGATCCGGGGTGGGCGGCTTCGCTTGGTCGGCCGCCGGAGGAGCCGCATCGAGCCCAGAGTCCCTTGCTGCTGGCTCGGCGTCGATGGACTCGACGTCAGGTGCAGGCGCGGCATCGCCTTCGGATGACGACTGGCTGGCCAGGATCGGCTCTTCCGCCGCAGGTGCGCTACGGTCATTCTCGAGATCGGCCACGAGCTTCATGTGGAGCGTGTCGAAGGCCCGCTCGGCATCCATCCACCATTCCGTGCTCCAGACCCGGCGGATGCGCCATCCAAGCTTGTTGAGGATGTGCTCCCGCAGCCTGTCCCGGTCGCGGGCTGTGGCTGACCGATGGTAGGTCGCTCCGTCGCATTCGATCCCTGCGAGATAGCGGCCCGGCGCGTCCGGGTGCACGACTGCGAGATCCACGCGGAACCTGGAGACGCCGATTTGTGTGTGAACCTCCCACCCCCGGTTCTCAAGGGCCTTCTTCACGGCATCCTCGAACGGGGATTCGGTGTCGCGTCCGGTCGGGGCGAAGGCCTCGGCCATCGCTCTGGGACCACGCTCCGCAAATTCCAGGAAGTGCTTGAAGTCCCTGATGGCGCGGGCGTTCGTGCGGCTGAGGTCGATCTGGTCGGGCCTGAGCGTGGCGAAGACCACCATCTCTTGTCGGGCGCGGGTGATCGCCACGTTCAGGCGCCTGTAGCCGCCCTCCTTGTTGAGGGAGCTGATGGTGGCCACGCCCCGACCGGCTTGGTCAGGCGCCACCGCAACGGTGAATAGGATGACGTCACGTTCGTCGCCCTGCACGTTCTCCAGGTTCTTGATGAACACGGGTTCGTGCCAGCGAGTCCGGTCGAAAAAGTCCTCCAGCTCAGGATACGCGCGACGCTCCTGGTCGAGGAGATTTTCCACGAGGCGCTGTTGCTCGGCGTTGAAGGTGACCACGCCAAGCGACTGCTTCCACTCTCGGAAGGAGGGTGCCTTCAGTCGCCGGACCACATCGGCAACAACGGCCTTTGCCTCTTCCTGGTTCACACGGCCCTTGCCGCGCTCGTACACGCCCCCCGGCACGTGGACGTAACGGACGGCTTGGTCCGCCGTGAGCGGGGACGGAAAGGTCACCAGCTCGCCGCGGTAATAGTGCTTGTTCGAGAACGCGATCAGGCTCTCGTGCTTGCTTCGGTAGTGCCAGTCGAGCCGGATCTGCGGGATGTTCGCAGCGAGACACTCATCGAGGATACTCTCTTGGTCCTCGACATCCGTACCATCCTCGATCTCATCGACGCCGCGCTCGCCGACGCTCGTCGGCGGCAACTGCTCGGGATCGCCTACGATGATCACCTGCTTGCCGCGGGCGATGGCCCCGATGGCGTCCCAGACGGGGATCTGCGATGCCTCGTCGAAGATGACCACGTCAAAGGGGGATGCGTCGGGCGGCAGGTATTGGGCGATGGAGAGCGGGCTCATCATCACGCAAGGCGTCAGTTTCGTGAGCACGCTCGGTATCTCGGAGAATAGGCGGCGCACGGGCATGTGCCTTGCGCGCTTCGAGATCTCGCGGGCCAGGGTCCCCCACTCGGCATCCGCCCCAAAGGCGTTCGGGAGTGGGATGTCGCCGGAAAGATGTGCCTTGATGATGCGCTTCGACAGCTCGACGACCCGTTCGTCTGCCGCCTGGAAGCGCGTGATCGCGTCCTCGTGCCTGGCAGGGACGAACGAGCGCAGAACTGCGTCGCCATCCACAATGCGGTCCGCCCACCACCGGGCATAGGCTGCCTCGAACGCGGTGGCTACCTCCTCGGGACCGACGGTGCCCCTGCCGATGGCGACGACCAACGGACCGAGCCCGAGCTCAGTAGCCTGGCTGCCGGACTTGTTCCAAAAGCACCATTCCTGCGCTCGGGCGAGGTTCGCTTTCCAGCGCGCCGCAATGGCGACCGTCTCTTCGATCCAGTCCGGCCCTTCCGCAAAGGGAACCGGACCTTCGCCGAGGCTCGCAAGCCGGGCAATGGCAGTGAGTGCGGACGTAGCCGCCTCCCAAGCAGACAGGAAGGATCCAGCCGCCTCGGCGCCTGCGCCACCTGGTTCCCACAGGGTGTGGTCAGCAAGCAGCCCACGCACGTGTTCTAGCGTTTGAGAGCGGTCAAGGCCCAACGCGTCGGCCGCCAGCGAGGATACCTTCCGTGCATGCACTGCCCACTCGAGCCAGCCTTCGACCTCGGCTGAGTCGGTATCGATGCCCTCCCACGACGCACCAACCGCCACGAAGGTATCCCTGAGCCGCTCCGCCGAAGCGCGCACCTCCTTCAGGTCGAGCATCTTCACAAGCTCCACGCCGAGGTCCGTCGGGACCTGGGAGGTGGCAAAGGGCTGTAAGGCCTGCCGCACCTTGTTCTGACGACTGCCCCGAAACAGGAAATTCGATTCCGATGCGGTACGCCAGTCCGCGAGGAACGCGCGGAGATCCTCCTTGAACACGGTTGCGCTGTACGCGCCGGACAGGGCGCCTTGGATCTCGGCAGCCTTCGTCTTCAGGGATTGCAGATCCTCGATGGCGGAGCGAACCGCCGCTTGGTCGGCGGCAATGCAGCGGGCCGCCTTTCGCGCCTCTGGGCGGGTGAGAAGGGCAGTCAGCAAGGCGACGGCCCGCATCGCCGTATAGGAGCCTGCTCTGGGAAGGGCGATGGCGTCACCAATCCTATGGGTCGCATCCCTGAGGGGGGCTAAAGCCCGCGTAAGCGCATCGAGGGCGGCGGTCAGTTCGGTGCGCCATCCAGGGCTCCACTCCAGTGCCCGAATTCCGCGCAGCGGATGTTCAGAGGGATCGCCAGCCGCGCGGAGTGCGGTGGACAGGTCGCGACATGTTTTACGAAGGTTGACGAGAAACGGCTCGTCGTGCGCTGCGTCCGGCCAGTCGAAAACCACGTCCTCGAAGCGGCCGCGATGAGCTACCACGACCCCGAACGTCTGGTACGCGGACAAGCCGTTGGAGCGGCGCGTGTGAAGGGCCGCGACGAGGGCATTCAACTCGCCCCTCAGTTCGCTCAGTTCCTCGGTTGCTTCCTTCCACTCGTGCGCATCCGGCGCCGAGCGTGAATGCCACGACGTCTTGAGTTGCTCGAGAATTGCTGACTTCTGTGCCTTTGAGGAATGCACCTCAAGGCAGTAGTCCCCCAGTTCAATGTCCACCAAGCGGCGGCGGACCACCTCGAGCGCAGCCGTCTTCTGAGAGACGAACAGCACCTTTCGGCCCATCGCGAGCAACTGGGAGATCATATTCGTGATCGTCTGGCTCTTACCCGTACCCGGTGGGCCGTGCAGGACAAAGTCCTTGCCGCCCGCCGCTGCGAACACCGCCGCGAGCTGGGACGAGTCCGCCGATAGGGGCGCGAACACCTCCGAGGGATGACGCTCGTAGTCGAGCCTATATGGGGAGGGGAAGGGGCGGTCGTCACCGTACGAGTGCTTCGGCGTGTCAACGAGGTGGCGGACGACGGAGTTCTGCTTGAGCAGGTGCATTCGCTCGACGAGATCGCGCCACATCAGGAACTTGGTGAAGGAGAAGGTCGACAGCACGACCTCAGGGGTCACCTCCCAGCCGCGCACGTCACGGACGTGAGCGCGCACGATGCTCCAAACCTTGGCGACGTCGACACCCGAGCCGTCAGTCGGCAGCTCGCCCTCGAGTTCAACCATGCGCAGGTTGAAGTCCTGCCGGAGCATTTCCAGCAGCGTCGGATTGAAGCGGATTTCATCCTCGTGCAGGGTGAGCCGGAAGCCGGCCCTCACGCTCGACCGCTCGAGGGAGACAGGTATGAGGAGGAGGGGAGCCTTGAGTTCCTGCCCCTTGCCTTTCTCGTCCTGCCGCCAGCGCAGGAAGCCCATCGCGAGGAACAGGATGTTCGAGCCGCCTTCCTCGAAGGCGGTGCGGGTCACGCGGTAGAGGTCGGTCAGCCGAGCGTTAAGATCCTTCTCTTCAAGCGTCGAATGGAGCTCATTACGGGCGATTGCGTCCATCGCCACTTGGCGGCGGGCATCCGCGTTCGTCCGCTCTTCATGGAGCTTGGCATCGCGAAGATCGCCGTCGCCGAGCACGTCCGATTTCGGCAGGACCTTGAAGCGACGGCCCGAGGACAGGGCGTCCTCCAGCGTGTGGGGCTCAGGGCATTCTATCCGGACCGACTTCGCGCCGTCCTTGAAGTTGAGCATCTTGTTGCGAAGGGTGAGGTCGAGGAGCTTGCGTTTCCAACGCTCCAGCCGATCAACGTTCTGGTCCTCGATCTCCCTGACGACGATATCCTCAGGGAAAGTCGGGGCATCCTCGATGCCGAGGTCGAGTTCGGGGCCGTCTGCCCCGGGAACGGGGACCGAGGCCGCGCCGTCGCCGAGGTCGAGTGGGCGGATCTGCGCGGTTCTCGCCCGGGAGACGTCGACGGCAACCTCGAGTGGAGCCTCCGCACCCTCCTCGATGTGGGCAGCCCCCTTACGAACCGCGTCGCCGAAGCGTCCCGGAGGGGTGTGGGTCAGGTAGGTTGTCTCGATGAAGATGGATTCGTCCGCGTCCCGGCGCTTGCGAAGCGTCTGAACGTCGTCGACGACTGCCATCGGCAGCTCCTCCCGCCGTAGGAACACTCCAACAAAAGCGTGCCCCTCGGTGAGGACGATCATCGGGTTGAGGCCAGCCTGCTCGAGCGCAGCCGCGTAGAGCAGGGTAATGTCGAGGCAAGTGCCGACCCGCTTCTCAAGGATTTCGGATGGCGAACGAACCTTCTGTCCCTGCCTCTCGAAGCTCTTGGGAGGGAGGACGTAGGTAAGCCGCTTGGCAGCCAGCACGGACCAGATCGCGGCCGCCAACTCCCAGGCTCTGTCACGGCGTCCGGAGGTGTAGCCGTCGATGGCGTTTGGCTTGCCCGCCGCCGCCAGCTTCAACCCGGCCTCCCGCAGAACCGCGTCGACGGCTGGGTCGTTCGGGCGGACGAAGGCTGCCAGCAGCTCGGGAGCCGATCCTGTGCCACCCCAATGGGACGGGGGGAGGAGGTAGATGGACTTCACATCCGCTGCGAGCTCGGCTCCCTTTTCCTTGAGAGTGAACCGGAGTTCGCCTTGAACGGCCTCTGTAAGCTTGCGCAGGAAGGCGATGCTCAGGGGAAGGTTCGGGCTGCGGACGTGTTGGGTGGATTTCGGAGGGATGCGATCAATGCGGACCTTTAGAGGTGCCGCGAATTCGGGCTCCGACGCGACCTCGATCTCCAGATCGACCAAATCGCGGTCGGTCCCGTTCTCGACGGTAATCTCGCGGATGGTGGGGACTGAGTTTTGGTGGAACGCCGCAGAGATGTGGTTCGACACCACAATAGATAGAGAAACTTCCCCGTCAGCCATTCTGATTGCCTGCCCCTAAGTTTGATTCGAGAAAGATAGCAATGGGATCGTGCCTACGGGAAGGACAAGTATTCCTCAGTCTAGGGTAATTTGGTCGCGTCTCGTCGCCGAGACCAACGTCGGGGACACCCGGTCCGCCTTGCGCCTGACTTGCCCGACCCGATTCAACACATCGCGCGGGATTCCGTAATCCTTCACCACGGCTTCCCAGTTCCGGAACCCGCACAGCTCCCGTTGGATCATGAACGCCCAGACCCGGTCGGCGGCCTCATCCAGCATTGCACGACGCCGGTCCTTCCCATCCGTTTCATGCGCCGCGTCGAAGGCACGCAACGCCGCAAGGGCCCGTTCGACCTGGCCACCCAGGTTCCCAAGCGTTTGCGCCTTCTGCTCGCGCAACTCGTAGTCGAGCACGTCCCATCCGGTTTCCCGGCTGAGGCCCGTCGATAGGCTCTGGGGGATGCGAACTGCCATCTCGGGATCCGGCAACGATTGACGACGAGGACGAAGTTGATGTCGCCATGCCCATGATGGAACGCGACACCCTGGCGCAAGCCCGAACGTGCGTCCCTCGATCGGCAAGCGACGAGCCAAGCCTGGGCGCGTCCGGTCCCCGGCCGGCAGGCTCCCGCCGCATGACAGGCCCCGGCCTTGCCCTCCGGAGCGCTTAGGGCATAGCATGGCCGGCAAAACACGGTCCGGGCCACCGGACACGGGAGGAAACAATGGAGCGCCCCGGGCCGTCACGCCGGGAGGTGGTTTCAGGCGTCCTGGCACTCTGCACGGTTGCCGGCGTCCCCCCGGCCGTTGCCGCAGGCGACGAATTGCGGTTCGGGCTGACACCCGTCTTCCTCACCTCCGACCTCGAGCTTCTCGACCGCCTGCGCTCCTACCTGGAGCATGCGACGGGCTTCCCGGTCCGGCTGGTCACGCGACGCACCTACCAGGAGATCACCTCGCTTCTTCTCTCCGGGCAGCTCGATGCCGCCTGGATCTGTGGCTTCCCCTTCGTGGCGAACCGGTCGCGGCTGGCGCTCGTCGCGGTTCCGGTCTGGCAGGGCAAGCCCCTCTACCGGTCCTATCTCATCACCGGACGGGATCGGGAAGCGGCCTCCCTCGACGACCTACGGGGCGACGTCCACGCCTTCTCGGATCCGGACAGCAACTCCGGCTGGCTCGTCACCGCGACAGCCCTCGCCGGGAAGGGGCAGTCCCCGGAACGGTTCTTCGGACGCACGATCTTCACCTACGGGCACCGCAACGTCGTCAGGGCCGTGGCCTCCGGGCTCGCGATGAGCGGCAGCGTCGACGGGTACGTCTACGAGGTCCTGCGCGAGACCGAGCCCGATCTCGTCGCCCCGACCAAGGTCATCCATCGATCGGAACTCCTCGGCTTCCCTCCGGTCGCCAGCGCGGTCGGCGCGGCTGAAGACCGGAGGATCAGGAACCTGCAAGCGGCGCTCGTCGCCATGGCGGACCACCCCGACGGCCGGGCCGTACTCGGCCTGCTGCGGCTGGACGGGTTCCGGGTCGAGGAACCCAGCCTGTACGACACGATCGCCGCCGAGGTGGCGGTCGTGCGGGGAGGGGCCGGATGATCCCGCTGCGCCTCCCCATGGCCGTCAAGATCCCGCTGGTGGTGACGGTGTTCATGGCGGCGGTCGCGGTATTCGTGTCCGAGCGGGTGCTCACCCGGTTCCAGGAGGCCCAAACCAAGCATCTCGGCGACCTGGCCGCGATCTACCTCGACGGCCTCGCCTCGTCGCTCGTCGATCCGGTGGTCCGCGAGGACGTCTGGGAGGCGTTCGACATCGTCGACCGGGCCCGCCAGACCCATGCCGGGCTCAAGCTGACCGAGACGGTCGTCGCGCTCGCAGACGGGCGCGTGCTCGCGTCGTCCGACCCGCGGGTCCATCCGTCCCTGTCGCCCCTGCCGCCATCGTTCCTGACCCAGCGGGCCATGGCGCCGACGATCGTCGTGCGCGACGACGATGCCCGTGCCGTCGCACGTCGGGACCTGTCCTCCGGCGGCACCGTCGTCGGCTCGGTGCATGCCTCCTTCGACATCGCCCCGCTCATGGCGGAGCGCCGCACCGTCCTGCTGTCCCTCATCGTCACCAACGCGGCGCTGACGTTCGTCCTCGCGCTGGCGGCCTGGCTGGTCGTCCGGCGCATGATGCGACCGACCCAGGTTCTGGCGTCCCACCTCGAGACAAGCATGCAGGGGCAGGTCGAACCCATTCCGGATGCCTTCCTCGCCAAGGCCCCGGTCGAGTTCCGCCGCCTGTTCGAGGCGTTCAACCGCATGGCCGAGGCCGCGAGGGAGCGGGAGGCGCTCTCGCGCCAGCTCGTCGAGGAGGAGCGCCTGGCCAGCCTGGGCCGCCTGGCCTCGGGCATGGCGCACGAGATCAACAACCCGCTCGGCGGCCTCTTCAACGCCATCGACACCCTGAAGGCGCATGGGGAACGCGGCGATGTCCGCCGCCGCACGATCGACCTGATCGAGCGCGGGCTGAAGGGCATCCGGGACGTGGTCCGCACCACGCTCGTGACCTATCGGGCCGATCGCGACGTCCATTCGCTCAAGCGGGCCGACATCGACGACCTCAGGCTGCTGGTCGAGCCGGAGGCCCGACGCAAGCGGCTGACGCTGCGATGGGTCAACGAGGGTTACGACGAGCTCGCCATGCCGCCCTCGGTCGTCCGGCAGGTGCTGCTCAATCTCCTTCTCAACGCCTGCCGGGCGTCGCCGGAGGGAAGCCAGGTAGCGTTCAAGGCCCATGTCGAAGGCCAGTGCTTCGTCGCCACCATCGAGGACATGGGGCCTGGCCTCCCCAGCGCCGCACGGAACGCACTGACGGATCCGGGGAACAGACCTCTCCCGGGCTCCGGCGGCGGGCTTGGCCTGTGGATGGTGCATCGCCTGATCAAGGAGGTCGGCGGGACGGTCGCGGCGCTGCCGCGAATCCCGGCCGGAACCATCGTCCGAGTCACGATCCCGCTCAAGGATGAGGAGGGAACCGCCAATGTCGCTTGAGGGTCGGACCATAGCGCTGGTCGAGGACGATCCGATCATGGGCGAGTCGCTGGCCGACCGCCTCTCCCTGGAGGGGGCCAACGTCATCTGGTGGCAGGACTGCCGGGCCGCCGTCGACAACCTCGGGACCTCATCGCCTGACCTTGTCGTCTGTGACATCCGCCTGCCGGACGGCACCGGCGAGGACGTATTCCGCATCGCCTCCGCGATGCCGGAGGGACCGCCGTTCCTGTTCGTCACGGGACACGCGGACATCGACCAGGCCGTCAGGCTCATGCGCAACGGGGCCGGCGACTACCTCACGAAACCGTTCGAGATGAGCGCGTTCCTGAGCCGGCTCGGGCAATTGCTTCGTCCGACCGTACAATCCGGCGCCGCCGTCCTCGGGGTCAGCCGGCCCATGCTCGACACCCAGCGGCTGCTCCAGCGCATCGGGCATCTGTCCGCGCCCGTCCTGCTGACCGGGGAGACGGGCGTCGGCAAGGAGGTGTGCGCCCGCTACCTCCATGGCCAGCGCGCTCCCGTACCCGGTCCCTTCGTGGCGGTGAACTGCGCGGCGATCCCGAAGGACCTGATGGAGAGCGAGCTGTTCGGCCATGAGAAGGGAGCCTTCACGGGAGCGTCGTCCCGCCATCTCGGGTACGCCGAACGCGCCCGCGACGGCATCCTGTTCCTGGACGAGATCGGCGAGCTGGACCTGAAGTTGCAGACCAAGCTCCTCCGGCTGCTGGAGGACCGCACCTTCCATCGGCTCGGGGGCGAGAGCGAGGTCCCGTTCAAGGCCCGGCTCGTCTGCGCCACCAATGCCGACCTGGCAGCCCGGATCAGGGCGGGCGGGTTCCGTGAGGACCTGTACTACCGGATCAACGTCCTGACCGTCCCGGTCCCACCGCTGCGGGACCGTCCGGACGATGTCGAGTGGCTGGCGGTTCGCTTCGCGGACGCTTTCTCGGCCGATGCCGGCACCGAGCTTGCGGGCTTCAGCGGCCTCGCCCTGGAGGAACTCAAGTCGCATGCCTGGCCTGGTAACGTGCGTGAGCTGCGCAACCGGATCGAACGGGCCGTCGCACTGTCGCCTGGGCCTTGGATCATGCCGGGTGATCTCTTTCCGGAACGGGGCAGGCAGGACGCTCAGGGAAAGGCGGAGGGGTTGGAGGCTGCCCGGCACGAGGCTGAGAGGTGCGCGATCGTCCGGGCGCTCCGCCGCAGCGGCGGTGTCATCAACGAGGCGGCCGCAGCACTAGGAATCTCCCGGAGCACGATGTGGGAGAAGATGCGCCGCCATGGCATCGAAGCGTCGCCGAACTAGGCGTGGCCTGCGCCGTGCGCGAGGGTTCAGGGAGAGGGCGGACGGATCGCGGCCGCCGACGTGAGTTTATCGTTTTTCCATAAACTTGGATAAACTCCCTCAAATTCCCCGCATGCCGCCGGACCGATGGCTGGAACCGGAGACGCGGGATGCGGGAAGACCCCGTGATGGACGGTGATCCCGACAGGCTCCGGTTCCGTGGGCTGGTCGGAGGGAGAGAGACCGATGCCCGAAACCAGGAAGGCACGTGCCGTCGGCTTGAACCACCTCGCGCTCGAGGTCGCCGATCTCGACGAGGCCTTGGCCTTCTATGGTCGGCTGTTCGACTTCGAACTCCGCGGCAGGACGGACACCGCGGCCTTCATCGATCTGGGCGATCAGTTCCTGGCACTCCAGAAGGGTCGAAGGCAGCCCGCCGACGACGGCCGCCATTTCGGTCTGGTCGTCGATGACAGGGATGCCGTCCGTGACGCCCTGGTCGCGGCAGGCATCGAACTGCTGCCCGGCCCGTTCCTCGATTTCCTCGACCCGTGGGGCAATCGCATCGAGATCGTCGCATACGAGGGCATCCAGTTCACGAAGGCGCCCTACGTGCTGCGGGGGATGGGGCTGGCCCATCTGGCGAAGAACGGGAAGGCGGTCCAGGAACTGACGGACAAGGGCATGGCGCCGGGTTGAACGAACGCCGGGAGCGGCAAGCGCGTCATCCCCAGGCGAGCCGTGGCGTGAACGGGCGCGATCGACAACCATCCTCCGTCAGCTTCCATCCGACGCACCAACGTCCGGACTTTCGGACATCGGTTCGACTGAAGTCCGAAAGTCCGGACGCGAGCGACATTCCAGCGGCGATGCGTTCGCTGTTCTCCAAGCGTTTCCCGCGGGCTGTAAGGCTGGCACGGCCATTGCTTCATCTCCTCCCGCCATAAGGATTTTCGGGAGGAATCTCATGAAACGCTGCGATCTGCTCGTCGACGTCGGCCGCCGTCGGTTCCTGTCCGGTGCGGGCATGGTTGCCGCCGGCGCGGCCGCCAATGCCGTCCTGCCCACGGCGGAAGCCAAGGCCGCAGTGCCGACGGCGAGGGTGACCTATCCGTCCAACAGGCTCGCAAACGTGAAGGACCTCAAGCCCAACGAGCCGATGGACGTCGCCTATCCCGATTCCGATGCGCCCGGCGTCCTGCTCAAGCTCGGCAAGCGCGTGGAAGGTGGCATCGGCCCCGACGGCGACATCGTCGGCTTCACCACGATGTGCCCGCACAAGGGCTATCCGCTCGCCTACAACGCCCGGACCCGGACCCTGAACTGCTCGGGCCACTACTCGGTCTTCGACTGCGAGGCCGGCGGCCAGGAGACCTGGGGCCATGCCACCCAGAACCTGCCGCAGTACTCGCTGCGGGTCGACGACAAGGGCGACATCTACGCCGAGGGACTCGACGAGCTCCTCTACGGCCGCCTGTCCAATGTGCTCTGAGGGAGGGTGAGATGGCCTACAAGCGACAGATCGACCGCCTTCCGATCATCCCGGCGGACGCCAGGGAACACAACGTGGTGTGCCACTACTGCATCGTCGGGTGCGGTTACAAGGCCTACACCTGGGACATCGACAGGCAGGGCACGACCGATCCGGCCGGCAACAAGTTCGGGGTCGACCTCGCTGAACAGCAGGGCGCTGAGACCGAGGCCTGGTACGCGCCGTCGATGTACAACATCGTCCGGCAGGACGGCAAGGACGTCCACATCGTCATCAAGCCCGACAAGGAGTGCATCGTGAACTCGGGCCTCGGCTCGATCCGCGGCGCCCGCATGGCCGAGATGTCCTACTCGCCCGTGCGCAACACCGAGCAGCAGCGCCTGACGGACCCGATGGTCTGGCGCTACGGCCAGATGCAGCCGACGGGCTGGGAGGATGCCCTCGATCTCGTGGCCCGCGTCACCGCCGCGGTGATCGCCGAGCAGGGCGAGGACGGGCTCTTCGTGTCCGCCTACGACCATGGCGGCGCGGGCGGCGGCTACGAGAACACCTGGGGCACCGGCAAGCTCTACTTCGGCGCCATGAAGGTGAAGAACATCCGCATCCACAACAGGCCCGCCTACAACTCCGAGGTCCATGCCACGCGCGACATGGGCGTAGGCGAGCTCAACAATTGCTACGAGGACGCGGAACTCGCCGACACCATCGTCATGGTCGGCGCGAACTCGCTCGAGACCCAGACCAACTACTTCCTGAACCACTGGATTCCGAACCTGCGCGGGACGTCCATCGACAAGAAGCAGGCGCAGATGCCGAACGAGCCGCACGAGCCCGTCCGCGTCATCGTCGTCGATCCGCGGCGGACGGTGACGATCAACGCCTGCGAGGTCGAGGCCGGCAAGGACCGGGTGATGCACCTCGCCATCAACTCGGGCACGGACCTAGCGTTGTTCAACGCGTGGCTGACCTACATCGCGGAGAAGGGCTGGGTCGACAAGGCGTTCATCGACGCCGCGACGAAGGACTTCGACAAGGCGGTCGCCGGCAACAGGACGAGCCTGGAGGAAGCAGCACGGATCACCGGCCTCACCGTCGATCAGATCCGGCAGTCGGCGGAATGGATCGCGCAGCCGAAATCAGGCAACGCGCGGCGTCGCACCATGTTCGCGTACGAGAAGGGCCTGATCTGGGGCAACGACAACTACCGCACGAACGGTGCGCTGGTGAACGTGGCGCTCGCCACGGGCAACATCGGGCGCCCCGGGGGTGGCTGCGTCCGCCTCGGCGGGCACCAGGAGGGCTATGCCCGGCCGTCCGACGCCCATGTCGGCCGTCCCGCGGCCTACGTCGACCAGCTCCTGATCAACGGAAAGGGCGGCGTGCATCACATCTGGGGCTGCGACCACTACAAGACGACGCTGAACGCCCTCCAGTTCAAGCAGGTCTACAAGAAGCGGACCGACCTGGTGAAGGACGCCATGTCCGCCGTGCCGTGGGGTGACCGTCCCCGCATGGTCGCGGCGATCATGGACGCGGTCCGCAAGGGCGGGCTGTTCTCCGTCGACGTGGACATCATCCCGACCCAGATCGGGCAGGCGAGCCACATCTGGCTGCCGGCCGCGACGTCGGGCGAGATGAACCTGACGTCGATGAACGGCGAGCGCCGCATGCGGCTGACCGAGCGCTACATGGACCCGCCCGGGCGGGCCATGCCGGACTGCCTGATCGCGGCGCGGATCGCCAACAACCTGGAGCGGGTCTTCCGCGAGTCGGGCAAGGCCGATGTCGCCGACCGCTTCAAGGGCTTCGACTGGACGACCGAGGAAGACGCCTTCATGGACGGCTACCACCAGCACGAGAAAGGCGGCGAGTTCGTCACCTACGCGCGGCTGCGCGCCATGGGCACGAACGGCTTCCAGGAGCCGGCGGTCGGCCTCGAGGGCGGCCCGGTCGGCACCGGCAGCTCGACGGGCGGGACGACCACGGGGCAGCAGCCCGGCATGGTGGTGCAGGGTCCGGCCATCGAGGGCGCGCGCGGCAAGGAGCCCGTGCAGCAGGCCACGGCGGGGTCGGCGGCGGCCCCCACGCCGACGGGCGGCAGCGAGCGCATCATCGGCACGAAGCGGCTCTACGCGGACGGGAAGTTCAACACCAAGGACGGCAAGGCCGTGTTCATGGAGACGCAATGGCGCGGCTTGCAGGCCGCGGGCAAGCAGGCGGAGAAGGACAAGTTCGCCTTCCTGATCAACAACGGGCGCACCAACCACGTCTGGCAGAGCGCCTATCTCGACCAGGAGAACGATCTCGTCATGGATCGCTGGCCGTTCCCGTTCATCGAGATGAACCCGCAGGACATGACGGAGCTCAATCTCAAGCCGGGCGACCTCGTCGAGGTCTACAACGACAACGGCTCGACGCAGGCGATGGCGTACCCGACGGAACGGGCCAGGCCGAAGCAGACCTTCATGCTCTTCGCCTACCCGATGGGTGTCCAGGGCAACGTGGTCTCGGCCGGGGTGAACGAGTTCATCATCCCGAACTACAAGCAGACCTGGGGCAACATCCGCAAGATCGCGGACGCACCGGAGGCGGTGAGGGGCCTGTCGTTCAAGTCGAAGGAGTACTCGGCCTCGTAGGCTTCCTTGCGAACGGCCGGGCGGACGGGCCGCCCGGTCCCTTCGCCGGAATGGCGATGTCGAAAACTGAACAGGTGGCGAGGGAATCCTTGATGCTGCTGCTCACCCAGGAACTCGGATCCGCGCAGCGGGAAGCGACCCGCCATCCCGGGTTGGTCGATCCGTTCGGACGCGCGATCACGTACCTGCGCGTCTCGGTGACGGACCGCTGTGACTTCCGCTGCGTCTACTGCATGTCGGAGCACATGACGTTCCTGCCGAAGCGGGACCTGCTGACCCTGCATGAGCTCGACCGCGTGTGCTCGGCGTTCATCGCGCAGGGCGTGCGCAAGCTCCGGATCACGGGCGGGGAACCGCTGGTCAGGCGCGACGTGATGGGGCTGTTCCGTTCGCTGTCGCGCCACTTGGCATCGGGCGCCCTCGACGAGCTCACGTTGACGACCAACGGCTCGCAGCTCGGTCGCTTCGCCGTCGAACTCGCCGATTGCGGCGTGCGGCGGGTGAACGTCTCGGTTGACACGCTCGACCCCGGGAAGTTCAGGAGCATCACGCGCTGGGGCGACCTCGCGCAGGTACTGGCCGGGATCGATGCCGCGCAGGAAGCGGGCCTGCGCGTGAAGATCAACACGGTCGCCCTCAAGGGCGTCAACGAGGACGAGATCGAAACCCTGATGGAATGGGCACACGGGCGCGGCATGGACCTGACCGTGATCGAGGTCATGCCGCTGGGCGACATCGAGCCGAGCCGCCTTGATCAGTACCTGCCGTTGTCAGTCGTGCGGGCGCGCCTGTCCGGACGGTACACGCTCGTTGACCTCGACGATCGCACGGGCGGACCCGCGCGCTACGTGCGGGTGAAGGAGACCGGCGGACGGCTCGGCTTCATCACGCCGCTGACCCACAATTTCTGCGAAAGCTGCAACCGGGTCCGCCTCACCTGTACCGGGCAGCTCTTCATGTGCCTGGGCCAGGAGGACGCGGCCGACCTACGGGCACCCGTGCGGGCGTCGAAGGACGATGGATTGCTGGATCAGGCGATTGCGGAAGCGATCAGCCGCAAGCCCAAGGGGCATGACTTCATCATTGACCGTCGCCACGCCCGCCCGGTGGTCGGGCGTCACATGAGTATGACCGGCGGTTGAAGGGAAACTCTGGTTACAGACGCAGGCGTGCCCTGCAAGCTTATCTGGGAGATCACGGAAAGGACCGGAGGGGATCAATGCCCTAGCGCGGTCTGTCTTCATCGTGCGCTGACAGCCCGGCTCACTCGGCCGGCTCTCAAGTCAGCGCCCAGAACGGAAAAGCCCAGGCTCCGGGGCGAACGGACAGGACACCTTCGTGTCTCTGCCTCGCGCACTACGGGCCTGGGCTGAACGGGTACCAGACGGGCGCTCGCATCGTCAGGCGATCGCGGGATTGACCGGACCGGAGTACATCCGTCCTGGCACGGTCACATCGAAGCTGGCGGTGACGCCCGCTGCCCTCGAAGTCCCTGTGATGTCCGCTGGGGTATCCCTGATATGGTGATCGAAACACAATCCGCAAGGGATGCAGTCTCGCCGATCCCCTCGGCGACGGCCGTCCCAAGGGCTATCGCCAATCCGGTGTCCGTGTCACTCAGCCTGAGCCGCAGGAGCCTTCTCGGCCTTTGCGGCAACTTCCGGTGCGGCCTTCCGGGTGCGGGAGGTGCGCGGGGTCGTCGGCGGCTCGTCCGCCTTGTCGGCAGCCTTCTTGCTGACCTTCGTAATCTTCACGGGCGCGCCAGCTTCCACTTCCGGCTCGCCATCGGAGCGCAGCTTGCCGAGGGTCTTGTCCAGGGCCTTGAGCAGGGTCTGGGCCGGATGGCCGGCGTCGAGCTTGGCCTGGCCAGCGATCTTGGTCAGGGTCTTCCGCAGCTTCTCGCCCCGCGCGACGGCCTTTTCCATCAGTCCCGGCAACTCGCTATCGGGCTTCGCCTTCTTGGTCTTGTCCTTGGCCATCGTCGATTTCCCTTTCTATGCCTTGCCCTGTCTTAGGCTGCCCGCCGCAGCTTGCGCGAAAGGCTGTACATCCGCTCAGTCCTTTCCGAGCTGGTCGGGGTCGGGTCGGTGGCAATGTACAAAGCGGCCCTTGCGACTTCCAGACGGGAGGCTTGGGGAACCTCCGACTGGACACGAGTCACAAGCACCTCGTCCGACGATCCGGACTGTGCAAGACGCTCGAGGGTGGCAATGAGGGTGTGATCGATCGTGAAGGGGCCCATGGGCAATAATCCGTTCGCCTAAAGTCTTAGCCTCGGGAAGGGTGTACTTAGCCTCTGCCAGACAACTTGCCTAGGTCGATCTCGGGGGGTGTGCCCCATCGACGCTCTCTCGATCCTCGGGTTCTTCACGAAGCGGTTTCCAGTTGCTTAAGTTCACTGAATGTCAGCCGTGGGCACGCGAGAGGTCATGTACGATGTCCAGCACCGAGATTGCGTCCAATATCGACACGCCCGATGGGAAGGCGGAGGGATTGGCTCTCCTTCGGCGCATGTGGTCTCGCCGTTCCACGGCGCCCAGGCATCTGGTGCCACCCGGCCCGACCGACGACGAGATCCGCATGTTGGTGCGGGCCGCGTCCCGGGCACCGGATCACATGCGCTTGAAGCCGTTTCGCTTCCTCGTCATCGCCCCCGACGCACGGGACCCCCTGGCCGACGTCTTCGAGGCGGCGGAGCGCGAACTCGATCCCGGCATCATGGGCGAGCGGCTCGAACGCGCCAGGGAGAAGGCCCTTCACGCGCCGACACTCCTGGCCGTGATCTCCCGCGTGCAGGACAACGACGATGTCCCCGAGATCGAGCAGCGTGCGTCGGCCGGAGCCGCCCTCGGCTACGTGGTTCTTGCAGCGGATCTCCTGGGCTACGGCGCGATGGCGGTCAGCGGCCGCAAGGTGGCGACGCAGGCGATGCGGCGTGCCTTCGAACTTGCTGGCAACGAGGAGCTTCTTTGCTTCATCGGGATTGGGACGCGCGCGAAGGCGAAGGGGGCACCACCGGAGCCTGACTCGGATCTCCTCTGCACTTGGCCTCCCGTCTGAGGCCACTGCACGCCACCATCCTCCAGGTTTCCGCCGTCGAGATGGACGGCGTCGGCCCTTGATCCCATGAAGGCGAGCCTTGCCATGCGACCTTCGGAGCCACGAGCGTGTGGGTCGTTCTTGCCGTACTTCCGAACGGAAAGTCGGTTCTAATCCTTGGGCGGGGGCAAACCAGGGAGCACTCCGATGGAAACCCGCATCGATGAGATCGGCGACCGCATCTACCGCCTCTCGACCCACGTGCCCGACATCGTGCCGCCGGCTGGCTTCACGTTCAACCAGTTCCTCGTCCTCGGCGACGAGCCGCTCATGTTCCATGCCGGACTGCGGAAAATGTTCCCGCTGGTGTCAGAAGCCGTGTCACGGATCATGCCGATCGAGACCCTTCGGTGGATCACCTTCGGCCATTACGAGGCCGACGAGTGCGGCGCCATGAACGAGTGGCTGGCCGTGGCCCCGAATGCGCAGGTTGCGCACGGCATGACGGGGTGCTTGGTATCGCTGAACGACATGGCAGACCGTCCGCCACGCGTGCTGTCGAACGGCGAGGTGATCGACATCGGGGGCAAGCGGATCCGCTACATCGACACTCCCCATGTACCGCACGGCTGGGATGCCGGGGTGATCTACGAGGAGACCAGCCGGACGCTGTTCTGCGGCGATCTCTTCACGCATCTGGGCAACGGCCCCGCGCTCACCGAGAGCGACATCGTGGGTCCCGCGCTTGCGGCCGAGGACATCTTCTACGACACGAGCCTTGGCCCGAGCATCGCGCCGACGGTTCGCCGGCTGGCCGACTTGGCCCCACGCACTTTGGCCCTGATGCATGGCTCATCGTTCGTGGGTGACACGGCCGCGGCCCTCCGTGATCTAGCCGGTGCCTATGACCAGCGTCTGCGCGCCGCCATGGGGGAGATGCCGGCCTGAACGATTGGTTGGCCGTGACCGATGCCCTTTGCCCACGTAGCCCTGGGCGCTGACCTGCTGGCATTCGGTAGCACACGGCACCGGATGTCCGCATAAGGAAGGGATGATCCACGTAGTCCTTTCCTCCGCGCTCATCGCCGGAGCCTCGCTTCTCTATGCAACGGCTGGACAGTCGGGCGGCACCGCCTTCCTGGCGGTCATGGCGTTTCTCGCCTTTCCGGTCGAGGAAATGCGGCCAACGTCCCTCGTCCTCAACATTGCCGCGGCCACTTACGCGACCTGGCGGCTGCACCGGCGTGGCGCCGTCGATTGGACCCTGCTGCGGCGGGTGGGCCTGCCCGCGCTCCCGGCCGCTTTCCTCGGCGGGCTCCTCATCCTCGGCGACCGGCTCTACCTGAGCCTGACGGGCATCGTCCTGATTGCCGCTGCGGGACTGATCGGGTTCAGGCGGGGGATAGACCGGGGCGATCCGGATGCCACGAGCGGGCGCGGCGCCGTCGGGCTGCTCCCGGGCGGGATCGCCGGGGGTGCCGCCGGCTTCCTGTCAGGGCTCACGGGTGTGGGTGGGGGCGTCTTCCTCGCTCCTGTGCTGATCACCCTTGGCTGGGCGTCGCCGAAGCGTGCGGCCGCAATCTCCGCCCCGTTCATCCTCGCGAATTCGGTCGTCGGTCTCGTCGGCGTTCTCGCTTCGGGACAGCGGGTGCCACCGGAAGCCGCCGTCCTGGTTCCGGCAGCACTGCTCGGAGCGGCGGTGGGCACCTGGATCGGGCTGCGCTACATGTCGGAGAAGACAACACGATGGATGCTTGCCGGCATTCTCGCTTTTGCTGGCGTCCGGCTTCTCCTGCAAGGACAGTGACGCTGCATCCTCCTGGCGCTTGGCTCTCCATGGTCCCGAACGCCACGACGGTACGTCGCCGGCCTCACGGAGAGGTCAGCTCCTTCGGGCGGTCACCCACAGCAGCCCCACGAGGGTGATGTTCAGGCAGGTCAACGCCGCGAGGAGGCCGAGCGCCGCACCGGGACCGCTCCCTTCGATCAGGATCGCCCCGAGTGATGGGGACAATGCCTGGGCGAGCAGGCTCGGCATCGCCAGCTTGCCCATCAGCGATGCGTATCCGTCGGGGCCGAACAGGCTCAGGGGCAGGGTGCCCTTGGCGATCGAGCCGATCCCGTTTCCCGCACCGTACAGCGCGAGGGCAAACGCCGGGATCGGGACCCCGACGAGCAGCAGCAGGATGCCGCCCGCGACCAGGGTGACGGAGGCCGCCATGGTCCAGATCGGGTGGTAGTGGCGGCCGAAGGCCATCTCGACGATGCGGGCGCCGACCTGCGAGGGGCCGACGAGAGCGCCGAGCGCAACGGCCGCCGCGAGACCGAGGCCCCGGGCCTGGAGGAAGGTGAGCAGGTGCACCCCGATCATGGAGGCGGTCACCGCACCGAGGGTGAGGATCGTGGCGAGCAGCGCGAACGCACGGATCCGTCTGGTTCCAGTCAGAGGGGGCGGTGATGGAATCCCGGGTTTCGCGCCGGATGACCGACCGTCTGCCGCAAGCGACCCGATGTTGGGCAAGACGAAAGCGTGTAAGGGGAGGGACACGAGAACGTGGATGGCGGCATAGGCCGCGCAGGCTCCGCGCCAGCCGAAGTGCTCGACCAACCAAGCGCTGAGCGGCCAGCAGACCGTGCTTGCGAAGCCGCCCCACAGGGTCAGGGTGGTGATCGCGCGCCGGGCATCCTTCCCGTACAGGCGGCCGAGCGTGGCAAACCCGGCATCATAGAGACCCGACCCCATGCCGACGCCCACGAGGAGCCAGGCGAACATGTAAACGGGGAGGCTATGGGCGAGCGCGATGGTCGCGAGTCCGGCAGCAAGAAGGATCGAACTCGCCATCAGGACCGGACGGCCGCCCTTGGCATCGATGGTGCGTCCAACCTTGGGCGCGACCAGGCCGGCCGCGAGCAAGCCGACGGACAGCCCACCGACAACCCAGCCGAGCGACCATCCGGTGTCGGCGGCGATCGGCTGCGCGAGTACGGCGGGCAGGTAGAAGGACGATCCCCAGGCGAGGATCTGCGTGATCCCGAGGGCGCTGATGACCACCCTCGGGCTTGGCTTCGGCATGGCGTGCTCGCTCGCCAGGGACTCACTCACGGGATTCGACACGGGCGGATCTCAGCAGCAGCCCGCGGGTTCCGCAACCTTCTCCGGTGCCTTCGCGGGGCCGCATCCGCAGCCCGACTGGCCCTCGGCCTTGGCCTCGACATCCGCGACGCAGCAAGCGTCGACCTCGACTGGGGCAGGACCGCCGCAGCACCCAGAGGATGCAGGCGCACCATCGGCGGGGACGTTGGTCAAGCACACGCCCGTCTCCGGCAGGACGAGGTGGACATCGTCGGCTGCCGTGAGGTCTCCGGCGATGGCTGCCACGACGGAGCGCACCTGCTCGTAGCCCGTCAGCATCAGGAAGGTCGGGGCACGGCCGTAGCTCTTGATCCCGACGGTGTAGAAGCCCGGCTCCGGATGGGCGAGTTCGCGGTGGCCGTGGGGTGGCACGGATCCGCACGAGTGCAGGTTCGGATCGATCAGTGGCCCGAGTGCCTTGGAGCTTTCGAGCCAGGAATCGAGGTCGAGCCGCAATTCGCGGGTCAGGTTCAGGTCCGGACGCTGTCCGGTCGCAACGACGATCCGGTCGACGGGACCAAGCTCGCGGACGCGGCCCGCGGTTTCGCCCTCGACGACCACCTGATCGCCGACGGATCGGACGCGGGTGATGGAGAACCCGGCCACCAGGGAGACCCGTCCGCTGTCGACGAGCGCTTTGAGCCTGGAGCCGAGCTCGCCGCGGGCCGGAAGCTGATCGGCCCGTCCGCCGCCATAGACCCGCATCAGGTTCTCGCCGCGGGTGGCCCAGATGATGGACGTCCGAGGATCCCGTTCGGCCAGTCGGGCCAGCTCGAGAAGCACGTTGGCGGCCGAATGCCCGGCGCCGACGACGAGGGTCGTCTTGCCTTCGTAGGCAGCGCGGTCGCGCCCGAGCACGTCCGGAATGCCGTAGGCGATGCGCCCAGCGTTCTCGGCCTCACCCTCGGCCAGGATGCCCCCTGCGCCGAGAGGATTCGGGGCCGTCCACGTCCCGGAGGCATCGATCACCGCCCGGGCCAGATCGCGCCGGATGGCGCCGTTGCCGTTGGAGATGGCCAGCACGAAGGGCTTGGTCCCGCGCCCACGGCTGAGCACCTTGTCAGCGCCCTGCCGGGTGATCGCGGTGACTTTCGCGCCCGTCTCGATCACCGCTGCCATCTCGGGGACTTCGGACAGCGGCTTGAGGTAGGCCTCGTACAGGTCCGATCCGGTCGGCATCGCCTTGCCGGGCGGCTCCTGCCAGCCGTGGGCCTGGAGTAGAGAGCGGGCTGCCGTGTCGGTGTTGTACTCCCACGGAGAGAACAGGCGGACGTGCCCCCAGTCCCTGACGTTGGCGCCGACGGTCTCGGCGGATTCGTAGACCTTCACGGGAAGGCCGCGCCGGATCAGGTGGGCGGCGGCGGCCAAGCCGACCGGGCCTGCGCCAATGACGGCAATGGGAAGGTTGTCGAGCGAGGTCATGGGAAGGCTCCTTGGTCAGGATCGGCAGCAAGGGACAGGTTCGGGAGAAAGCACATTGCGAAGGCGGGTAACAAATTCGGCCCAGCGTCGTGCCGCCTTGGAGCAGCACGCAGGGAGGAGCCGCTGCACGGGAACGGCATGGAGTTCGATCCGTCGCAGGCCGATATCGCGCAGGAGATGATCGTCGAGGTCGGACAGGGACAGCATCTCGCTGTGGGTGGCGACCGAGCGTTCTCGATCCAGGAGCGAAGAGAGAAGAGTTAGCATCGGTATCTCCTGTATCGCTATTTCCGGTAGGATGGAAATAGCGAGCAAAAATAAATCAAGCGGCGTTCTCCGCCTGGGCTCCGCATCCGGCATCGGCGCAGCACTCGTCGGCGAGGAAGCCGATCAGGCCGTTCATCGCCGGGTAGTTGGCCCGGCAGATCAGGGTTGTGGCCTGCCGCTCCTGCGTCACCAGTCCGGTCAGCAGGAGCCGCTGGAGGTGATGCGAGAGCGTCGACCCCGGAATCTTGAGGCGCTCCTGGATCTGCCCGACGGGCAGGCCCGCCTCTCCGGCCCGAACGAGGGTGCGGTAGACCTGGAGCCGGGTGGCGTTCCCGAGTGCCTCGAGCTGCTTGGCTGCTTGTTCGACGTTCATCGAAATACCTTGGGCGTGTGTGCGTGCTGCGTCAAGCGATATTTCCAGAAATACAGAAAGAACGTTAGGCTGCCCGAGGTCCCAGCAGGATGATCGCGGCCCCGACGAGGCAGACCATCGCGCCCGTGACGTCCCAGCGGTCCGGACGGACTCCTTCGACGGCCCAGAGCCAGAGCAGGGAGGCGACGATGTAGACGCCGCCGTAGGCCGCGTAGGCCCGTCCGGCCGCATCACTGTCGACGAGCGTCAACAGGTAGGCGAACAGAGCCAGCGAGACGCTGCCCGGAACGAGCCACCAGATGGATTTGTCCAGGCGCAGCCACGCCCAGAAGGCGAAGCAGCCCGCGATCTCGGCGACCGCAGCGCCGGCATAAGCAAGGATTGTCATTCACCATACCTGTTACGAAACGGTGCCGTTGCAAATGGCCAGGCCTGTCAGAAGCGGGTCGTGAGGTCAGTCAGCCAGGCGGGCATGGCGGAGACGAGACTGGCCTCGAGGGACTTGTCCGCCCCGGAGAGGATGAGAACACCACTGGTGATCAGGACGCCGCCAAGCGCCATCTTGGCACCGCTGCCGGCCGACATCAGCCGACCGCGCCACCGCATCAGTGCCTCGCGGGACAGCAGGCCGAGCAGGAGGAGAGGCAAGGCCGCGCCGAGACCGAAGACGGTCATGGTGAGGGCGACCTGACCCAGGTCACGGCCCTGCGCAGCGAGCACCGAGGCCGCGCCGAGCGTCGGCCCGACGCAGGGACTCCATACGGCACCCAGCAACAGCCCGACCCCGAACTGGCCGCCGAGGCCGCCCGGAGAGAAACCGCCGAAGCGCTGCTCGGCCCAGTTGCTCACCGGACCCGCCGCGACGGCAACCCGGGCCTGAAGCTGCGGGACCAGGAGAACGACGCCGAACGCCACCAGCAGGACGGCGGCGGTGCTTCGGAAGACGCCGCCGTCCAGGCCGAGCGAGAACCCGATGGTGGCGACGAACAGGCCGATGGCGACGAAGGATAGAGCCAGTCCGGCGGCAAGGGCAGCCGGACCGAGCCTGTGCTCGGAGACCGCCGCCCCGAGCACGATCGGGAGGAGCGGCAGGACGCAGGGCGACAGGGTCGAAAGGATGCCGGCAGCAAGCGCCAGCCCGATGCCGACGGGTTCCATCTCAGAGGGCCTTCCTCATGAGGGACTCGATCGCCTCGAAGCGCGTCTCGCCCACCGAGCGCGCCGTCTCGGTCCTGCCCTTGAACACCACGAAGGTGCTTTGGCTCCGGACGTTCAGGCTGCGCAGGGCCTCCTTCTGCGTGTCGAAGTCGACGTCAAAGAGGATGACGTCCCTGAACTCCGGACGGCCGGCCAGTTGAGCCACCGAGGGCTTCTGCGCCTTGCACGTTCCGCACCAGGGCGCAGTCACGTGAACGACGATGGACTTGCCGGCCTCCCGGGCCGCCTCGAACGCTTGGGGATCGTACGGCTTCCGCTCCGCGGCATGGGCGGGGCCGGCCATTGCAAGGACCGACAGGGCGATGCCGGACAGGGCAATACGGCGACTGATGGTCATGGAAGTTCCTTTCAAAGGGATGGTGACGATGTGGAAGGCGTTGCCAACTCAGGCACGAAATGGGCGAACAGAAGGTCGGCCGCCTCACGTGCCCGCTCCGGCGCGGTGACCGATAGGTGGACGCCCGTCGCATCCTCGCGCATCTCGAAGCGCAGGAATGCGCAGCAGGTCTGTTCCTTGCGGACGAGCTCACGCACCGCGTCGGCAGCCTCCGGCCCGTAGGTCAGGTGGAGCGACAGTCCCTCTCGTCGGGCGGACCGGAGCGACTGCCTCGCCAGCGCCTCGATCCAGTCCACGCGCCCCTTGTACTCCCCGGGCGTCAGGGTGCAGGCGATGGGTTCGGCTTCGATGATGGTCATGGATGGTCTCCCTTCATTCAGCGGAGGATGTCGGTGCGGCCAGCTTCGGGCCGCCGCAGCCGCACCCGGAGTTCGTGGTGGAGCATGTCACCGCTTGGCGCTTGCGGAGGGTCATCAGCAGGGCAACACCCGCGCCGGCGAGGACCGCCAGCCCAATCCCCCATCCCAGCGTCGCGGCGCCGAGACCGCCGAGTCCCAGCCCGACGAGCAGGGATCCCAAGGCAGGGAATGAGCAACAGGCGACGCAGGCGGCGCCCAGTCCAAGGAGTTTGACAGCAGGTTTCATGTGGTCCTCGCGGCAGTCGGGATGACGAACTTGCTGGAGGATGCGACCTCAAGTAACTTGAGGTTCAAGCCACATTTTCCGGAAACACGAATATGTGTTCACAGGCCCTGACCATCGGCGCCCTGGCCGACCAGACCGGGTGCAACGTCCCGACGATCAGGTACTACGAGGAGATCGGGCTGCCGCCGCCGGCCCGCCGGCGCCCCGGGGGACACCGCTTCTATTCGGAGGCCGACCTGCGGCGGCTCACCTTCATCCGTCGTTGCCGCGACTTCGGATTTCCGATCGAGCAGGTCCGTGCGCTGGTGGAACTGACAGAGTCCTCGGACAAGGACTGCAACGAGGCGCGCGACCTTGCCCAAGCCCACCTTGAGGACGTGCGCCGGAAGCTCGCCGAGCTCCAGGCACTCGAACGCACCCTCGTGGGCTTCGTCGAGACCTGCACGGCGGCCTGTGCCGGCGGTCCGGCCTCGGACTGCGTGATCCTCGACGACCTGGCGGAGCCGACCCGGCAGGCGTGCTGCGGCTGAGCTAGCGGTGGCGTGACGCTCATGGACAACAAGATGATCGTCCAACGGCTGGTGGACGAGGTCATCAATGGACGGCAACTCGACGTCCTCGACGAACTCTGCACGCCTGCGCTTGCCCCGAAGCTCAGGCTGGCCTTCATGCAATTCCTCGAGGCGTTCGGCGACTGGAGGCAGACGGTGGTCGAGCTGGTCGCGGAAGCGGACACTGTCGTGGCAAGGTTCCGCTGTGAGGGCACCCAGACCGGGGACTGGCTGGGGCTTCCGGCAACGGGACGTCGGATGAGGATCGACGAGGTCTACTTCTTCAGGATCGAGAACGGCCGCATCGTGCGGCTCTGGGGCCTGGAAGACACGTGGACCCGCAGGCGGCAGCTCGCAGGCGAGGATGCCCGTCTGGGCGAGCTCGGATCGTTGAGCTGAGTCCAGACAGGCGGCTGGTACGCTTACTCGGCCGCTTTAACCTCGTGCCTCATGGCTTCCGCGGCGAGACGCTTGGCCTCTTTCTCCGCCGCGTCCCGGCGCTCGCTGTAGCGGTCGGTGAGGTAATCGGAGTGGTCGCAGGTCAGCAGCGTGAACTTCACCAGCTCCTCCATCACGTCCACGACGCGGTCATAGTAGGAGGACGGCTTCATGAGTCCGGCCTCGTCGAACTCCTGGAACGCCTTGGCGACCGAGGACTGGTTCGGGATCGTCACCATCCGCAACCAGCGCCCGAGCACCCTCAATTGGTTCACGGCATTGAACGACTGCGAGCCGCCGCAGACCTGCATGACGGCCAGCGTACGCCCTTGTGTTGGCCGCACCGAACCCGTTGCGAGCGGGATCCAGTCGATCTGCGCCTTCATCACCGCGCTCATGGCGCCGTGCCGTTCCGGGCTGCACCAGACTTGGCCCTCGGACCAGAGCGATAGCTCGCGCAGCTCCTGCACCTTGGGATGGTCGCTGGCGGTGGCGTCGGGCAGCGGCAGCCCATGCGGATCGAACACGCGCGTCTCGGCGCCGAAGTGCCGGAGCAGGCGCTCCGCCTCCAGCGTGAGGAAGCGACTGTAGGAGCGCTCCCGCAAGGATCCGTAGAGCAGCAGGATGCGGGGCGGGTGCGTGGACACCCGCGATTGCTCCAGCTTGCCGAGGTCCGGAATGTCGAGGACCGAAAAGTCGACGTTGGGAAGATCACTCACCAGCCATGGCTCCGGATTTCGACGGGGTCCGTACGGAACTCAGCAGCCACTGCATCAGTGCCATTGCTCCAAGGGCGCCCAGGACCTGCGCGACGATGAACATCGGCACGTTGCCCGGCGCGATCCCCGCGAATGTGTTCGTCAATGCCCGGGCAATCGTCACGGCCGGGTTGGCGAACGAGGTCGAGGCGGTGAACCAATAGGCCGCCGTGATGTACAGTCCGACCGCATAGGGAATCGCCTCGATCCGGAAGCGCACGACCGTCAGGATCGTGACGAGCAGCCCGAAGGTGGCGACAAACTCGGCAAACCATTGCGCCGGCCCGGTCCGGGCAGTCGCGGCGAACTGGAGCAATGGTAGGTCGAACATGCCATGGGCGACCAGCGTGCCGAGGCAGCCGCCGACGATCTGGGCCACCGTATAGGAGCCGACCTCGGGCCAGGGCAAGGCGCGATTGAGTCCCATGACGAGCGAGACCGCCGGGTTGAAGTGGGCACCGGAGATCGGCCCGAGGCCCAGGATCAGCACGGCCAGGATCGCACCGGTCGGGATCGTGTTGCCGAGCAGCGCCAGCGCCACGTTCCCACCGGCGAGCTTGTCGGCCATGATCCCCGAGCCGACCACGGTGGCGACGAGCAATCCGGTCCCGAGCGCCTCGGCGGCGAGGCGCTGCGCAGGCGGGAATGTGTCCGTCATGCGCTGGCCACGCGCCGTCCGTGCTCGTCGACCACGCGCTCGCCGTCCTCTTTGACGAATTCACCCTGCTGCGGCGGCAGGAGATCGAGCACGGCTTCGGACGGCCGGCACAGACGCACGCCCTTGGGGCTCATCACGATCGGGCGGTTGATCAGGATCGGGTGCGCCATCATGGCGTCGAGGAGTTGGTCGTCGGTCAGATCAGGGTTGTCGAGACCGAGCTCCTTGTAGGGCGTGCCCTTCTCGCGGATGACATCGCGGACCGGGATGCCCATGCGGTCGATGAGCTGCCGCAGCAGGAGCCGGGTCGGCGGCGTCTTCAGGTACTCGATGACGTGCGGCTCGATGCCGGCGTTGCGGATCATGGCCAGCGTGTTGCGCGACGTGCCGCAATCCGGGTTGTGGTAGATGATGACGTCCATGGGGCACCTCAGGTGGAGCGGCGGTCGAAGGGAGGCACCGTGCCGGAGGTCGCGCCCTCCAGGCGGCCGATCTCCTTCAGGTGATGGGTGAGGGCGATCTCGTCGAGGCTCGTCATCGGCAGGGCCATGAAGACGGAAATCCGGTTCTTGAGGAACTTGAAGGCCTGGACGAAGGCCCGTTCCTTCTCGATGTCCGGACCCTGGATCGCTGCGGGATCCTCGATGCCCCAGTGGGCCGTCATCGGCTGGCCGGGCCAGACCGGGCAGGCCTCGCCCGCGGCGTTGTCGCAGACGGTGAACACGAAATCCATCGCGGGCGCGTCCGGCTTCGCGAACTCGTCCCAGTTCTTCGACCGATAGCCGTCGGAGGGATAGTCGAAGCTGTCGAGCACCTTCAGGGCGAACGGGTTGACCCGACCCTTGGGTTGGCTGCCGGCCGAGAAGGCGTTGAAGCGGCCGGCGCCGTCCTTGCGCAGGATGCCCTCGGCCATGATCGAGCGGGCGGAGTTGCCCGTGCACAGGAACAGCACGTTGTAGGGGCGGTCAGCCATCGGCTTTCTCCTTCGGAGGGCAGCAGGGGGTGAGGGCATCGATCAAGGGTGCGCACACATCCGGGTGTCCGCCGCAGCAATCCCGGAGCAGGAAGGTCACCGCCTCGCGGAGCCCATCAAGGTCGGCCCGGTAGATGATCGAGCGGCTCCGGCGCTCGGAGCGGACGAGCCCTGCGCGCGACAGGATACCCAGGTGCGAGGACATGGTGTTGTGCGGGACGGCGAGCTCACGGGCGATGTCGCCGGCGGGCAGTCCGTCGGGCTCGTGCTTCACCAAGAGCCGGAACACGTCGAGGCGGGTCGGCTGGGCAAGGGCCGCGAGGGCCAGGATGACGTTCTCTGATTCCATGCGTCGAGACTTATGGAAATATAGGCGCTGGGTCAAGGGGCCTGGGATCGTGCGAGTGGGATCTACCGAACGCCAAGCGATCCCCAGGGAGGCCGGATTCCCTCCGATGAATTGAGCAGGCAGGTTGCTCCGGTCGCAGCGCCTGTGACGGCTGCCCAGACAGGAGGCGGCAGGGGGCGTCCTCGAGCGCTTCCGGGGCTGTTCGGCGGCTAGAGGTGCCGTAGCAGCGGGAGTTGCTCATCGATCCCGTCGGATGGTGCGGCTGCCACTTCCCAAAACGTGCTATCGTCAGGCTGTACGAGCTGGGCGCTCCACGGGGAGGCCGTCATGCCGCGGCGACATCACGGCGCGTGCCTGAGTCTATCCTTGGCCTGCCTCTGGGGTGGCGCCGTCGCCGCATCCGAGACGACACTCGACCTTGCCCTCGTACTCGCCGTGGACGTGTCGTCCTCGATGGCGCCGGCCGAGCAGGCGCTTCAGCGCTCGGGCTTTATCGAGGCATTTCGCTCATCGGCGGTCCACAAGGCCATCGCCAGGGGATCCCTCGGCCGCATTGCCGTCGCCTATGTCGAATGGTCGGGAGCCGATGAGCAGACCGTCCTCGTGCCGTGGACCGTGATCGACGGACCGGACGCGGCGCGGACCTTTGCGTCCGAGCTCAAGCGCCAGCCAATCCGCCAAGGCAGCATGACCTCGATTTCTGGTGTGATCGGCTTCAGCATGAAGCTTTTCGCCGATCTCATGGACAGGCCAGCGCGGCGGGTGATCGATGTCTCGGGTGACGGCCCGAACAACGATGGCCCCAAGGTCAGGCCCGTGCGCGATCATGCCGTGGCCGAGGGCATCACGATCAATGGGCTGACAATCCGGATCCCGGAGATGGTGAGCGGCTGGGAGTTCGGTGACCTGGACCGATACTACGCGGACTGCGTCATCGGAGGAGTCGGCGCGTTCATGATCCCGCTCCGCCAGGCCGACCAGTTCCCGTCCGTCATCAAGACCAAGGTCCTGCGCGAAATCGCCGAACCTGGCCCATCGCCGCTCGTCCTTCATGCCGGAGCACAGGCCGATTGCCTCTCAGGCGAGTAGCGCCGCAAGGACGAGGCAGCGTGGGGAGGTGAAGGGAACCCTTGAGGCCACTCGTTGCCGGCATTGTCCGATCGGCCTCGTTGCGCGGGGAGGATACGGGAATTCACCCGATCCGAGCGTTATTGGTTGGCGGTCATGGTCGGCGACGTCCGGCCGCCGAGCGAGGCCCAGGTCGAGCCGGAATCGCCCTCACGCTTGATGTAGATGTAGCCGGTCTTGTGCCACGGCAGGATGGCATTGCGCTTGTTGTCGAGGATGAAGTCGCCGCGGTTGGTGCGCACCATCATCACAGCGTGTCCGGCACCTTCCTCGTCGAAGACGACGGTCATGCGCATGGCGCGGCGCGGGAAGCCGGCCTCGACCAGCTTCTTGCGTTTGACGAGCTGGTAGTCCTCGCAGTCGCCGTAGCCGTCCTCGGCGAAGTCCCAGATGTCCTCGATGCCCCGGTGATCCTTGTCGGTCTTCGCCTTGATCGCGCCGTTCACCTGCTGGTTGACCCGATTCAGGGTCTGCCAGTCCTTCGCCGTCAGCTCGATGGTGGCCGGCTCATCTGGGTCAACGGCGCACTCTGACGGATTCTGCTCGCAGAAGCGGATCCAGCCCAGGATCGGCTTGGCGGTGCCGACCCTTGCCACCGGCTGCGTGATGCTTGGCAGGATGCTTCGGGTCTGCGCCTGCGCTGCCGCGGCGGTGACGGTCAGGACGAGGGCGGCGGCGAAACGGAACGCGCTCCTGGAAAAGGACCGAACGCCCAGAAGCCCGAAAAGAGGTTGCCGCATTGCCCCCACCGATGTGCCGTTAAGGATCTGTTCATAAAGCCTGACACGGCGGATCGGCGGCGCTCAAGGCAAAAGTTAAACAAAAGTTAACAGGTCGCACCCGGGTTGGTTCCGAAACTTCCGTCAGCCGGATCCTGCGCGCAATGTCGCGGCGGTGATGTGTCTCGCGGTGGGCACCAGGCGGTTCCGGACGCGGCAACCCGGGAGGCAGAAGCCGAACCCTTGGGACCTCCGCCGCATGATCACGAATGCGTGCAATCCTCTTTGGGCGTTGACGCGCACGCCCGGGCTGCGTTCGTGTAGGAACCCGGCAACGGGCCATGCCTCACAGCATGTGGAGGGCATCCATGCGTTCATCCTTGATGGGGGCGTTCGGCGCTCTCGCCATTTTCCCGGCACTTGCCCAGACCCCGGAGGGAACGCCCACCCGCATCCGCGGGACGGTCGACCGGATTGAGGGGCAGACCCTGCTCGTCAGGACACTCTCGGGTCAAGGCGTCCCGGTCACCATGGGGCCGGATTTTGCCGTCAGCGGTGTGGTGCAGCGCAGCCTGTCCGACATCAAGGCCGGCGACTACATCGCCTCGACCTCCGTGAGCGGGCCCGACGGAAAGCTGCGGGCGCTCGAGGTCCACTTCCTGCCGCCAGGAGCCGGGGAGGGGCAATTCGCCTGGGATCTGGCACCCGGCAGCCTGATGACCAATGCCACGGTAGCGGGAGTGGCGACTGCCCCGCAAGGACAGGTGCTGAAGGTGACCTACAAGGGCCAGGAGGCAGAGATCACCGTTCCGCCCGACGTCCCGGTGGTCGCCTTCGTGCCCGGGGACATGAGCTTGGTGAAGCCCGGCGCGGCGATCTTCCTCTTTGGCCGCCGGAGCCACGATGGCTCGGTGTCGGCGACCCGCGCCACCTTGGAGAAGGATGGGGTCAAGCCGCCGATGTGAGAGGGACCGTTCAGGCAGTCAGGAGAGGGTCATGAGCAAGATCGCAACATTGGGATCGATTCTGGGTTTGCTGCTGCTCGCGTCAGGGCAGACGGAGGCCCAAACCGACTATTCCAAGGTCGAGATGAAGACCACCGACCTTGGGCACCGGACCTACATGATCGAAGGAATGGGCGGCAACATCACCGCCGCGGTGGGCGATGATGGTGTCATCCTGGTCGACGGCCAGTTCGCACCGCTGCATGACAAGATCCAGGCGGCGGTCGCGGCCGTCTCGAAGGAGCCAATCCGCTATCTCGTCAACACGCACTACCATGGCGATCATACCGGCGGCAACGAGGGCTTCGCCAAGGACGGCGCTGTCGTGACGGCGCATGAGAATGTCGCCAAGCGGCTGAGCGCCGGAACCACCAACGGATTGACCGGCGCCAAGACTCCGCCCGCGCCGCAGGCGGCGATCCCGACCCGAACCTACACGACGGATCTGACACTGAGCATCCAGGGGCGCAAGGCGGATCTGAAACACCCCGTCAACGCCCACACCGATGGCGACACCTATGTGTATTTTGCCGATGCGAATGTCCTGGCGACGGGCGACATCGTGTCGTTGGGCACGCGCTATCCCAACATCGACTTCGCCAACGGCGGCACCATCGACGGCATGATCGCGGCAACGGACATCTACCTCAATCTCGCTAATGATGGGACGAAGATCGTCCCGGGTCATGGACCACTGATCAACAAGGCGGGGCTCGCGACCTACCGGGACATGCTCATGACGGCGCGGGACCGCGTCGCAAAGCTGGAAGCGGACGGCAAAAGTGTCGATGAGGCGGTTGCGGCCAAGCCCTTGGCGGACATCGGCGCCGGGATCGGAGCGAACGAGGAGCAGAATGCGAACTTCGTGCGCGTCATTTATCGCTCGCTCAAGCCGTAGCCCGTGGATTGAAACGGGATCCTTCAGCGGCATCGAGGCTCGTGGTGCCTCATCGTTTGGGCACGACCGTGATCGTGAGCAGGCCATCGGCCCCTTGATCGAACGCCAGCGAGTAGCAGGCCTTGATGCCGTCGCCCTCGCTCTGCCCATCGCGGAGGGCCATCCCGGGCAAGTCCGAAAGCAACCAGGATCTCCGGTCGGGTTACAAGCCCGGCATCGAAGATTTCCATCGTTGCCCCCAATGTTGCGGTGGCCTCGGTGACGCGGTCATGCACATCGCCCGTGGCATCGGATGCCATGAGGTCCGTTGCGATCATGATTTCGCTTGTCCCGGGCGGCCTGGGCCGACCGGTGGCGACAAGGGAAGCTCGCGCTGACGAGAAGCGGCATTCGGCCGGTTCGCGCTTCCCTCATCGTTCGAGTTCGAAGGGCGGCCACCGGTTTGACCGTGAAGACCATTCCGCTCCAACTATGGGACCTGGGCTGGGTTCGAAATCGCACGGTGGAGGATGATGGACCTGGATCAACTGGCACGGACCGCCGCAGCCATGGTGCAGCCCGGCAAGGGCATTCTGGCTGCCGATGAAAGCTCGGGGACGATCAAGAAGCGCTTCGATGCCATCGGCGTCGAGGCCACCCCCGACAACCGACGCGACTACCGCGAGCTTCTCTTCCGCGCGACGGACGCGATGAAGAACTACATCTCCGGCACCATCCTCTATGACGAGACGATCCGGCAGACCGCCAGCGACGGGACGCCGCTGGTCAAGCTCGTCGAGCAGGCGGGTGCCATCCCCGGCATCAAGGTGGACCTGGGGGCCAAGCCCTTGCCATTCTGCCCCGGCGAGACGGTCACGGAAGGCCTCGACGGTTTGCGTGAGCGCCTGACGGAGTATTCCGGCCTCGGCGCCCGCTTTGCGAAATGGCGCGCGGTCATCGATGTCGGCGAGGGCATCCCGAGCTGGACGGCGGTGACAGCCAATGCCCATGCGCTCGCGCGCTACGCGGCGCTCTGCCAGGAGCAGGACGTGGTGCCGATCGTCGAGCCCGAGGTCCTGATGGACGGCGCGCACGACCTCGATCGCTGCGCCACTGTGACGGAGTTCGTGCTCAAGACCGTCTTCCGGGAATTGTACGAGCAGCGGGTCGTGCTCGAGGGCATGGTGCTGAAGCCCAACATGGTGATTGCCGGCAAGACATCGTCCCGGCAGGCCTCCGTGGACGAGGTCGCCGAGAAGACCCTCATGGTGCTGAAGCGCTGCGTGCCATCCGCCGTGCCCGGCATCGCGTTCCTCTCAGGCGGCCAGTCGGACGAGGAGGCGACCGCCCATCTCGATGCCATGAACCGGATCGGCGGGGCGCCCTGGCGGCTGACCTTTTCCTATGGCCGCGCCCTTCAGGCGGCGCCCCAGAAGGCATGGTCCGGCAAGCCGGACAATGTCGCCGTGGCCCGGCGCGCCTTCTCTCACCGCGCCAGGATGAACGGCCTGGCCTCGATGGGGCAGTGGACGAAGGAGCTGGAGGAAAGGGTGGCCTGAGCGTGGCCGGATCAATGGCCGCGCCTGGTGCCGCGCCTGCCGTCAAAGGACCTGGGGACCCCTGTATCGGGCGAAGGTGCTCTGGCCCGCCGGACCGAACAGGACGACGGCGTAGGTGTCGTCCTCGACGCCCTCGACCTCCATCCCGGGCGAGCCGGCGGGCATGCCGGGAACGGCGAGACCCTTCGCCTGGGGTTTCTCGACCAGCAGTCGCTTGATCGCGTCCGCGGGCACATGGCCCTCGATGACGTAGCCGTCGATTTCGGCAGAGTGGCAGGAGGCAAGGTCCTGCGGCACGCCAAGGCGGACCTTCACGCGGTTGATCTCGGAGGTCTCGATCACCTCCGCGGTGAATCCGGCCTGGCGCAGGTGGTCGACCCAGCCGGTGCAGCAGCCGCAGGTCGGATCCGTGGTCACGACGATCCTCGGCAGGTCCTGTGCCCACGCGTTGCGATGGCCGGACAGGATGGTGGAAGCGGCGAGTGCGGTCAGCACGGCGCGGCGGCTCAGGGACGTGACGGTCATTGGGAACCCTCCTTCGGTGAAGGATGGTGCGCCCATCCGCCGATGCAACACCCAGGCACACAAAGTCAGCCTCTTGCATCTTAAACGAACGGCATCTTCGGCTTGGACGCCGTCAACTCTCAAAGGCCTGGAAATGGCACGCGGCAGACGGAAGCCGAACTTCCGTAGTCATAGGGTAAGCCGACCTTCACAAGGCCATGCCCAGCGGCTCAGGTTGACCCGAAGCGGCCGTTCACTCCCGCCACTCCAGCGGAATGCTTTGGGTGGTTTGCTGGCACTGAATGGCTGGGGACGGGGCCGCGAACGGGCCGCGTGGCGCATCGAACACCGCTGAGCCTATTCAGACACTTCTACCATCACCATCGATGCCATGATCCGCCTCCGCGGGTTGCTGGCGCCGACCGGGGCGTCAACTGCTTGAGACGAGGGCCTGCCGGAGGGGCCCAAGCGATGATCCGATACCGAGGCGCTCGGCCTCGCCCACCAGATCTTCAAGCCTGTATGTCAGCTCCTGTCCACGACTGCCCCGGCCATGGGTGGCGAGAGCACGTCCATATCGCATGAAGAAGTCCGCCCAGGGTAACGGTTCCGGCCGGGTATAATCCTCAAGCGCGGCGCTGTAGCGATCCGCGTTGTCCCAGTCCTGGGAGTCCAGCGATGCGTCAATTGCGTACCGGAAGAACCAAAGATGGTTGTGGCCCACCGCGCCTTTGCGGAGGATCTCCTCGCCTTCCGCCAGGGCCGCACGCCGCTCGAGCGGATCCTCGGTTGTGACCGCGAGGTAGCCGAGGATCCACGGACCCACAAAACTGAGCCCGGTCTCGCGGCAGATCGCCAAGGCACGGTGCAGCAGGTCGAGTCCCTCGGCCTGACTCGCCTCCGCGCGGGCGACCATGGCGAGATTGTGGAGGCTGTCCGCCTCGAACCGTTTGGCGCCGAGCTGCCGGGCCAGAGCCAGCGCGCGCTCGGCATGCGGCCTTGCACGTCCGAACCCGCCCATGGTGCGAAACACGTTGCATGCCGCGCCGTGGGCAATGATTTCCGCCCGGTGATGCCCGACCTGCTGCGCCAACGTGACCGCCGCTTGAACCGTAGCAAGTGCGCCGGAGAAATCGTTGAGGAAGGCCTCGGCAACCGCGACCATGCTGAGATTGGCCACTTCGATCCGCCCGAGGCCGCGGGCGCGTGACAGCTCCACGCAGCGCCTGAAGTGCCGGTGCGCGCTGGCCATCCGCCCCCGAGCGTACTCGGCATCGCCTAGCCCGCCGAGCGCCCGCGCCTGCATCTCCGGCGCACCGGCCCGGCGGGCACAATCAAGCGCCCGCTGATGCTCCTCCAGGCACTCGTCGAGCCGGCCAAGCGGGAAGCAGAGATTGCCGCGAAGGTGGTGGATACGTGCGCGCTCCGCCACAAGATCCTCCGTGGCGGCCGCGGCCGCAGCCTTGTCGAGCATGGCAAAGGCTTCGTCGAAGCGATCCGTCATGCGCAGGCCGGCGGCAAGCCCGAGCCAGGCGCGACACCGCTCGATGTCGGTATCGGCGACCACCAGGGCCTGCTCGAAGGCAGCCATGGATTCCGGGATGGAGCCGAGGTCGTGCAGGATCTCGCCGCGGAACAGGGACAGCGCACTCACATCGGTGCGCTCCCCGGCCAGGGCGAGCCCGCGCTCGACGAGACGCAATGCTCGTTCACTCCGATACTCCGCGGCCTGCGCCCGTGCCGCTTCGAGGTAGGCCCGGGGGGCGCCATTATCGTCGGCTCGGTCGAGATGCTGTGCGCACAGCATCAGATCCCGGCTCCTGAACCAATCGGCCGCCCGCCGGTGCAGCGCGCGGCGCCGGCTCCTGAGCAGTGTGTCGTAGACGCCCTCCTGGATCAGGGCATGGGCGAAGAGGAAGTGATCGCCTTGCGGGTGTATCAGGCGATGCCGCACCAGGTCGTCGCAGTTCCACTCGGGCCGCTCGAGCAGAGCCATCAGGAGCTCGGCGGTAAAGCGCTGGCCGATGACCGAGGCTGCTTGCAGCGCCTGCCTGTCGGGCAACGCGAGCCGATCCAAACGTGCCAGCACCAAACTCCGGATCGACCCCGGGACGCCGCTCTCGGCGCTCTCCTCGGCATGCCGCAACAGTTGCTCGAGAAACAGCGGATTGCCGGCAGCGCGTTCGATGCAACGCTGGGCGAGCTCGCCGAGCGCGTCGAAATAGGCTTTGGCAAGCTGGTTGGCCTCGCTCGGCGCAAGCGGGCCGAGGTCCATCGTGATGATCGGCTGATCGCCTGCTGTCATGCGCCACTCCTCACGGAGCGGATCGCGCTCGATCCGCGAGGTCGTGACCAGCAACGCCGGGCATTGAGCAACGGTGTCGACGAGGTTCGCGAGATGATCGAGAGTGACCTGGTCGGCCCAGTGCAGGTCCTCGATCGCCAGCAGCCGGGGACGACCACGGCTTGCCTGCGTGACGAGCCCGGCGAGGGTCGCGCGCTTGCCGCGGTTGCGGGCTGCGTTGTCCATCGCGTCATAAAGCGTCCGCAACTCGGTCGGCTGCGGCAGGTCCAGGAGGTCGTTCAGGTACACCCGCTGCTCATGAGGCAGCATGCCATCGTCGAGGGCCTTCTCAGCCGCTGCGGCGATCTCGTCCAGGCTGCTCTCGCCCGACAGGCCGAGCAGGCTGCGGACGAGCGAACGGATGGCGTCCTGGCCAGAGCCCATTCCGAAGTCGAGCACCAGGCCACTGTGACAGGTGAAGCTCTTCCCCTGAGCCTTCATCCGAAACTGCTCGAGCAAGCGGGTCTTGCCGATCCCGGCTTCCCCGCGGATCTCGATGACCCCGCCGCGACCGGTGTCGCTGCACTGCGCCAGCGCCGCTTCGAGCTGCCGCAGTTCGTGGCGCCTCCCGACAAACGTTTGGCGACCTGACCGGACCGGCTCGCGGAGCGCGCGTAGTCGCCACGCCTTGACCGGCTTGGCCAGCCCCTTGATGGCCAGGACGCCGATCTCGGAGCAGTCGACCCGCTCGGCGAGCGCCCGGTGGACTGCATCCGAGATGAGGATCTCACCGGCCGCGGCCTCATCCGTCAGGCGAGAAGCCAGGTTCACGGATTCGCCAGTGACCGTGTATTCGAGGTGGCGAGCGCTGCCGGTCCCGCTCGCTACCACCTCGCCGCTGGCAATGCCGATATGCACATCCACAGGGCGGCCGAGCTTAGCTGCAAGCTCGGGCATGCGGCGCCCGATCTCGAGGGCAGCCCGGATGCATCGCTCGGCGTCGTTGCCGTAGGCCACTGGGGCCCCGAAGACCGCCATCACGCAGTCGCCGATGTGCTTGTCGACCGTCCCGCCATGATTGGCAACGCTGGCGTCGGCAAGGTCAAAGAAGCTCCCGAGGAGGGCGTGGACCTCCTCAGCATCGAGTTCGCCGGCGAGCTTCGTGTAGCCAGCAAGGTCGGCGAACAGCACCGTCACCTGCCGCCGCTCTGCCTCCGGCAGGGGCGCACTGACCTGCGGGATCGCGACCAACGCGCTTGGCACAGGAGGGGAGGCTGGCGCCATTCCATGGCGCAACGCCGCGATCGCGGCAAGCAGCTTACGGCGGTGGCCGACCGAGGTGACGCCCACCCTAATCAGGTCATCGGCCGTCAGATCGGCAAGGACCTCGGCGTCAATGTCATTCTCGCGGAACGCCTGCTCGTATCGCCCCAGCCCCAGACCGTTCAGCCAGGCCACAATGTCCATGGGCGCCTCCCGGTCCGGTTTCTCCGCAGAGCACCAGGTGCTTCAGCCTACCTCAAAATCTCACAAAAGGCGCGGTAAACATCGGCCCACCTGAGGGGTGTGAAGGTCAGTTCCTGGCACTAAGCCGAAATACAGCGAACGTCCGTAATGCGTGGATGACCGGACTTCGGGGGCACGGAAAGCCCAGAACCAGGGGCTGTGTGAGGCTTTGATCCCGCGATCGCGTTGCCCCAGCGGCGCGAGGATCTTGGGTGCCTTGGGTGCACGTGCAAGCGGCGGTCGCTTAGGCTGCTGCCCTGCCATTCAGACCCAATCGGACCCCGAGCGTGCGGTCCAACGCCGCCCTCAGCTCCAATACCGTCTCGGTCGCTAGTTCGGCCGGAGTCAGCCCGAGTATCTTCACTACGTCGACACGCGCCATGTGAACGAACCCGAGGAACTCGCGGTGGCGGGCGGATCCCGCGAGGACGGTCTCAATTGCGTCGAGGGTCCAAAGGACCGTCACCCAGCACTCGAGGAAGTCCACCGGCATTTCAGTGTATTCCTTCGCGATCATAAGCCGCGTGATCGGCGGCTTCTTCTTCCCACAGAAGAACGCCGCGATCACGCGAAGTGCCATCCTTGGCCAGCCATGCTCGTCTGTGGTCGCCTCGAGGCCGCGCGGCAGGCCTGGGTGCCGTGCCTTGTAGAGCAACATCGTCAGCCAGAACCTGACGCGTAGTACGTCGCTCGGCCCAAGCGGTTCCGTACCCTTGGCGATAATGGTTGCATACTGCTGGACCATTCGCACGAACTGCTTCGCGTCCACGGGCGTGTCATTCGGCCGTTGCTCAGGTGCCGGGACCTGCTCGGTCTCCGTCCGCTGCGCTTCGGCGTCGAGCTCGCGCTCTTCATCCTCGTCCGCCAGGTTCATCCAATCGTCGTTATCAACATCATCTGGATCACAAGGGTTTACCGACCTGCCCACGAGCATGTTCAGGAAGCTGCGGATGCTGTCCGAATGCGTCCCGGCCAGCGTCGAGTCGCGGCGGATTTCATCCCGCGAGTCGGGCGAACGAGTCTCCATGAACTCATCGTAAGTGAGCTGCTGCGGCGGCTCATCCTCCCCATCTGGATCGGAGTGCCGTGTACGGACTAGAGCTATGGATGGAGGAGGGCGATCGTTGAGGTCGGCACGTGCAAGCTTGTCGAAGGCGTCATGCATCCAGAGATCTAAGTCTTCGCCAGCGTCGAACGCCGCAATGGCCTTCGCAACGGATCCCGTAGCGACCTCTCGCCGCCGCCTTCGAAGCAGCGACCGGTGCGCGACGTGAGCAGGATTCGACACGAATCCATCCTGTTCTACTACTGCAAAGCTGATGTGTTCCGGTTTCTCAAAGGTCAGGCGGAAGGATCGGCGCGGCACGGATTCACCGGTGATCTGGAATGCGACCGTCTCGATCTCCGATCCGCTGGCATCAAGGAGCCGCAACGACCCGCTTCCGCTAGTCCCGTCAGGCAGAGACCACGTGATCATGTCTCCGTCGAGTTCGAAGGAGCCGGCCTTGCGCGCCGCAATCTCGTCCAAAGGAATGGGCGGCGACGGTTCCCTCCGGTCGATCTCGGCGGGATCGATGGGCATGGCCTCGAGGCACTCGGAAAGCCCGAGCGCCTCGATTGCCCGATCGCGGGGGAGCATTCGGTAGATGCACGCCTCGGCATTTGCGCCACCGGAAGCGTCCCGGCCCAGAGCCGCGGTCGTGCAGTTGGCGCTTCCCACAAGCACGTGATCGTGGGTCGCCGTGGAGGCAATCACGAACTTCGCATGTTTGAAGCGACCCTTGAGGCTGGACGGGAATGCCCGGAACTCTATGGCTGCCGGTCGCGGCGTCTCCAACGGAAACTCGTGCCCTTCGGCATCCAGCAGCACGGTCGTGCTGGCTGGCTGCATCCTCTTCATCAGGGTTCCGAGAGCCTCGAGTTGTCCATCCCAGTATGGGCTCGCGACGACCAGCCGTTCGACGACCTCGTCGCCGATGAGCCCGATGAATCGGCTTCCTATGCCTGCGCTACCGTCGCGCGCCAGGAACGCGATCGCAGTCCCATCGTCGAGGTACTGGAGAGGTGCGACCTCCTGGCCTACAAGCCATGGAGCCCGATCGGCCGCCCAGTTCAGAGCCTCGCGTGCGGTGCCCGGCTCCCTGGCCACGAGGTTGGAGACGTACTTCCATGCCGACCGCACGATCTCCCGCTCGGGGCTCGGCTCGTCATTGCACTCGAGTTCGACGACCGCCTCGGCGTTGCCGGCGAGTCCCGCCGCAGTGATGTTGGCGGAGCCGACGAAGAGCCTTCCCAACCGTCGACCGATCTGGAGGACGATCTTGGGATGGAACAGGCCATCGGCGACGGGGGGCGAGAAAAGTTCGTAGTCGCGACCGAGCTGTGCGGGAAGCTGAGATCCGTCCGACAACGACATCGAGGCCATGCGCTCGTCGGCTACTATGAGGAAATTCGTTGCTCCGCTCGCCATAAGCTGTGGCAGCATTACCTCCTCGTACGCGGCGAACTCGATTGAGAATGTAGTTGTGACGGCGCTATGGAAAGGGCGCGATCCAGTGCCGCGGCGCGCCATGCGCTCGGGATATTTCACGCGTTGGCTCCAAGAATGGCGAGGCCGCGCGCGGTCGTTCCGTTTTCGTCGACGAGACCGACGTCGACCAGAAACTGCACCGCTGGGTTGAGCCGCGGCGTCGTGGGTACGGGTGCGTATCCGTTGCGGCGGACCAAGCGTCCGTCGCGCACTTCGAATAGGAACGTGTAGTCACGCTGTCGCCGAAGCTTCTGCATCGCGACCCAACTGTGCCTGCGGACGACGCGTTCGATGACGTAAGTGGCGACCAGATCGCCGACGCGGGTGTCCGACCGGCGTTCGATCCAAGCGAGTTCGGACACGATCGACCTGCCGCCGCCACGGACGCGTAACTCTCGCCGAGCGACCTCTCGCAGTTCCGCCCGTTGGATTATCCGCTGGTCCAGCGCGGCCATGAGGCGCACCGCATCCCAGGCCTTCTGCTCCGCTGTGCCACGCCGGCTCGTGAGCCTGGACCAGACGCTGCGGTAGTCGAAGATGTTCGGGTCAATGCCCTCACGAAGTTCTGACCACCGCAGATCTGCGTTCCCTGGCTCAACGGCACCTAGTCGGACCCGGACCTCCTCCACAATCTCTGCCAAGGTCCGGCCAGCATCAAATTCGGCCATGAGGTCAGTTGCCCACTCAAGGAGTGCCGCCGCCGCCACCTGAAGAAGATCCTGGCAGTGGTAGGCCTCCCAGCGCACGCGCTGGCCGTCCGGAACCTCGTCGTCGAGCGCCTGCGATTCGAAAAGATGCCAGCGAATTCCGTCTGGGTCCGGCCGTTGGCCAAATGTCTGCGCCGTCTTCAGGATGAGCCGCAGCGAGGCGGCCCTGCTGATATCGCTGTTCGTCGACCCGTCCGAGGGAAAGAGCAATCTTTCATAGATTTCCCGTTCGGACGAGACGTCGGGAATACCGGACGGCACGATCGGCGCGAGGCGCGCCAGATTATCGCGAGCGATCCGCGCCAACGCGATCGAATTGCTGAGAAGCTCCTCGACTTCTGGACCGATGGACGCGCGGAACGCATCGGCCGCGGCTTTGCCCGCCAAATTCGTCGCACGCGGAATGCCATGGTCGCCCTGACGGAATAGGCCCATTTCGACCATCTGCGAATAGTATGCGCCGCCGAAGACGCCGAGTGACTGGCGCAGGTATCTCACGGCATTCCGATCATTCGAGGCGGCCTCGGCGAAGTCAATGACGTCCTCGTGCTGGTCCAATCGACGATCCGCCCATTCCACACCGCCAACCCCACCTTGACCCTTGGCGTGTGAAGACACGAGCGCATAGAGTGCTTCGGCACGGCGGACCCAAGAGCGCCAGGCAGCAAACTCGTCCGTTGCGCCTAATAGCGCGTAGGCATCGCTCACCCAGCAGTAGTAACCGTAATACCGCATGCGCAGCGTGACATTGCTGATGCCTGGCAGCAACGACTGGTACAGGGCAACACCAGCGTTCTGCATGCCGAGCGGGTCCAACCCACGCTTATCGGCGCGTTCGGTCCATTCAGGTTCAGCGCTCACTTTTTCCCGATCTCATACGCGAGCGGATGCTAGCATTCCAAGCTACTTCACCAAGTGTTGCCTTAACGAGCTCGGTTAGTATCGAGCGGAACATGGCGTCAGCCCCCTCAAACTGGATCATTGGATGGTTGCGAACTCCACGGCCGGCATTGAACGTGATCCCAAATGATGAAGACAGATACCTTTGCTATCAAGCTGCCCGGTGATCGATCACATCCACGTTCGGACGGTTATCCCCGGCCAGGATGTTCGGCAGCTCCTGGATGAAGATCTCGCTGTGCCCCTCGATCAGGCCTTCCTTCTTCAGACGCCAATCCCCGGTGGCAAGCTTCTCCGGCAACGGACGGTCAACGACCTCGTAGACGATCTGGATGTCGGCCGGGATCTTGTCGACGATGGCCAAGCGGTCGTTGCGCTTCAGGTTGGTAGCATCGAGCACGACGGTCTCGCCATCCGCAAGGCGACGGATGACCCTGCGCTCGACCTCCTTGAACACGTCCGTCTGGTCACTGGTCTCGAGAGAGCCGTACTTCTCGATTCGGATGTCATCGCTCGAGACAATGCTGTCCTGGGAGTACCTGCGCTTCGCCAGAGTGGATTTGCCGGCACCGCTTGGACCGACCATCAGGACGAGTTTCTGCCCGCAACGCGGCCAGTCCCATCCACGGGCCTCGCTCCTGTTCGAGCGGATCTCATCCCACTTTTCCGAGAGCTTGATGAGATGATCTGCCGGCACGACGTTGTGGTGGGCCACCGTGTTGCGGACGGCCGCCACGCTCTTCAGGAAGGTGGCCTCGAGTTTCGGGATGCGCTCGTTCAGCAGGTGGTAGAGGTGGCTCGCCTCAAGGTCACGCAAGGCATGGATGTGCTTAATGCCCTTCCTGGTCTCCACGGCATAGGGCAGGTCGGGTGCGAGGATGGCACCATACCGATCCGCGAAGAAGTCGATCACCTCGCCGACGAACGGTGTCAGGGCATGCGACTGGGCGAGCCAGATGCGCCGCTTGAGGGTTGGGTGCTCGATGGCAGGTCGACATGCCAGGGAGTGGATGAACGGAGACCCGTCCCATTCGTCGATCAGTCCGTTGCCCCACGTCGGATGCATGTCCAGTCCCGGAAGGTCCGACAGGAGGGCGATGGGATCCGCCAACTCCTCGGGATCCCTATGGGCAAGAAGGCGGATCATCTCACCATCCCATCCCGCCAGGCGGATGACCGTCTCGGCAGCCACGCGGTCCAGCAGACTTTCGCCCCCATCTTGGCGCATTAGCCTCGTGACGTACGTCCTCGTGTCGACCGGAGTGACGTACGCCCTCCACTGCATCTCGTCCTTCCCGAACAGAAAGGACACGTCCGATCGTGGAAGATCCACAGGGAGCAGCACGATGAGCCGCGGGGAGAGGCGCTGGGCTGCATCCATCGATGCATCCGCACGCTGCGATGCGGCCGCGAAACTCCGAAGGAAGGCAGACCATCGGCCCCATGCGTCCCGATCAACCCCGTCGATGAGAAACGAGGCGGCCGACAGGCCGGGCAGGTCCGCGAACGCGGGAACGGAGTGGATGCTCGTGTCCCTGATGCCACCCGCGCGGGCGAGCCCGTGCGGGATGGAGCGGTCGAAGGATCGGTCCTGCGCGTTGACGTGCACTACCCGTCCGCCGCCGCGCTCACGAGCCGCCTCCATGATGGCTTCCTTGAACCCTCGCGGCCGGGCGCTGGGCACGGTCACTCCAAGGATGCCCTTTGGAGACGACAGCATGCGCGAGGCGACCCTCTCGACGAAGTTGGCAGGTCCGGACAGGTTCCAGAAATCGGCGACCATCACGCTGCCTCCTGGATCTCGACCTCGAGGAGGCGACGGGCCAACGGGGCAAGGGTGTAAGACGCCTTGGACTCGTCATCGGGCTGATGACCCGCAACGGGCTGGAATGCGCCGATGTTGATCCCGTAGTTGACGATGGCCTCCGCCGAGGCCCAACCGCCAGCGCCGGACCTGATCTCCGAGAAGGTCAGCGTGTCCGCAACGTCCTTCAGCGTGAACGAGGATCCGGTGTAGCTCGCGATCGAGCGGCAGATGTCCCCGAAGGAGCCATCGAGCCCGAGGCGCGCCAGGATGTCCTGCGCGCCCATCACATCCACGACGAGACGGTCGATCCGTCCCTGGAGCTTGTTGCCCCTTGCGCTACCCTTGTCGCTCCGTCCCTGATGCTTGTCGCCCCGGTCGGCATGGAACAGCCAGGACATCGGGGCATTCCAGCCGCCGCAGGCCTCGATCATGCGCTCACGAGCCGTCTGGTCAAGGGTCGGATGGTTCTGGACGATCTCACTCTCGAGGAAGGCCGCGCTCCATGGCTCGAGCGGGATGACCTTGATGCCCGTGGGTCGCGTAAAGCGCGGGTCGTTGACGAACCGTTCCAGGTGCTTGGGGCGGCCGACGAACACGACCTTGGCGAGGGAGTCGATGACCGCCCTGGCCCGCATCGTCTCGGCGACCCAGTCCGGCCCCCAATCCGAGCGGGAGTCCACGACCACCACGACCGGGTTCTGGCGCTGCGCGCTCGTCCCCCTGATCCGGGTGAGGCGTTCCGAGAGATCCTGCTTGCCCGGGAACGTCTGGGCGCTGACCTCGCACTTGTCGGCTTCCGAGAAGGAGTTCGCCGCGTTGCGCAACGACAGCGACACGAGGTCGATGTCGGCCACATTCGTCCCGAAGACGAGCTTCACCGGTGTCAGGTCGGTGAGGATGTCCCGCTCCTGACCAAGGGTGAGGGGCGACGACTGCCTGTGCTCGATGTTGTAGCCGATGGTCGGCTCCAGAGGGCGCCGCGCCGATTTCGGATCGAATTCGTCCAGTGGCTTGCGATCCCCGAACTCGAGGAGCTTGTCGTCGATCTCGTCCCGGTTGCCGAGCAGGCGCGTTACGGCCGTGGACCGGAGGGTCCAGCGGTTCGTCGGCGTCCTCCGGAGGATGCCGAGCCCCTCCATCTCGTCGACGAGGTCCTCGAACAGGGAGAACCTGTTCGGATCCACGAATCCCCTCGGCCAGAACGCGACCGCGGCATCCCTGATCTCGCGGACCGTCACGCCCTCGTCGATCTTGCCTTCCGCCTCGTTGCCGAGGACCAGATGGGCAACCACGTAAGCAAGCAGCTCGTACCGCTGGTCGATGCGCAGCGTCATCCTAAACTTCTCGCGGACCTCATCGCTGGCCTGGCGGCGCTCCAGCACCTCGGACACCAGGCTCCGGCTGATCGTCCTGACCTGATGGTTCGTGCGCTTGATCTCCTCGTTGACGATCTCGAGGAGGTGCTTGGCGTAGGTCTGCACCAGAACCGGGTAGTAGTTGGAATGGCTCAGGATGCGCCAGATGTCCTCACGGCGCTCGAACTCCATGCCCAACGCCGCGAACGGACGCACCACGAGATCCTCGGCATCGCCCATCTCGTCTCCCATCAGCGGACCGATGCGCTGGGGATCGGACGAGATCTGCTTGAGCGGATCGTTGCCCGTCTGGACGAAGCGGGTGACGTTGTGCAGACCAGAGAGGATGAACTTGAAGCGCCGCCCCGTGTCCGTCATCAGCTTCTGGAGGGCGAAGAACTCCGTGTAACCCTGCGCCGCGTCGGCTGTCACGAAATCGTCCGCCTCGTCGATGAGGAGGATAACGCGTCGGCGGGGAGCGACCTCGAGCCATCGCTGGATGGTCTCGATCACACGCGCGGGCTCGGTCACACCCTGCTTGGTGAAGATCGTCGGCAGGTTCCTCGCGATCTCCTCCCAGATGCGCCGCGTCAGGTGCTGCTCGGGCCCCTGCGTTAGGGACTGGGCATCGACGAAGGCAACCAGGATCTCGCCCTTGGGGTCGTGCTTGGTCGCCTGGAGGTGCTTGAGAAGCGCGGTCTTGCCCAGGCGGCGCCCGCCGTAGACGATGCAGCTTCCGTGCGTATCGAACAGGGTCGCCAACTCCTTGCTCCGCCCGCGGAACATCTCGACGGGCACGCTTTCACGGCCCCAGTCGCGATAGGGTTCGGCATAGCTGAAGGGCTGCCCGAGCTCAAGCAGGGTGAGGGGGCGCATCTCGGGTTCCCCGAGCGCATACAGGATGCTCGCGGAGTCGACGAGGATGACCCGGCGCCGGGCTTGGAGGTTCTGGAGCATGAACTGCTGCCTGCGCTCCTTCGAGACGACGTCCCCGACGAACACGATCACGCCCTTCTGGCCCGTATGGCAGATCTCCGTGAGCTGCGCGTCACCGGGCATGGTCGCCATGATGGCAACCCGCCAGTACTGATCGGTGAGGGAGCCGAAGTCCGGGAGGAGGAGCGACTCGGTATCGCGCAGCAGTGAGAAGTCGAAGTCGCCAACGAAGCGCTTCTGCTGCGCGTTGGTGAGGTTGCTGGGATCCCTCAGGTTGGCCCTAATGCCCAACCCTTCAAGGAAGTCGGTGACCTTGGCCGCATAGCCCTGATCGGTCTTCACGGTCTCGATCCGCCGGACGGTATCCCACCACCGTCCGAAGATCACCGCGGCCTCGTCGCGGCGGGCAGGGGACAGTTCGTCGAAGCGGAGTCCGCAGAACTCGATGCCGTCGTTGATCGCTGAGGAAGCCCTGTCGTAGTAGGCCTTCCCGAGCTTGGTCATGGCAGGCAGGACGGTGGTCGAGAACTCCTCGAAGCGCCGGAGCCGGGAAGGAGGAGTGGGGATCTCCCCTGTCTTCTCGGCAAGGACGACGAACTCCTCTGCTGTGAGCAGGTCATCGCCGGCGCAAAGGGTGCGCAACCGCTGTGCATTGTGGGACGAGATCCGCCCCTCAAGCGCATCGACCCGTGCGAGGAGGCGGTTGCGGGGTTCGTCCATCAGCGCCCGGACCTCGTCCTCGGTCTCGGCGAGAAGGATCGAGGCGAGGCGGATGTCGTCGATGCGTTCGCCGTCGATGGCCTCGTCACGCTCCTCCAGCGATGCCACCACCGGAACCTCGGCGGAGCCGATCCGGTCGATCTTCGAAAGTGCGGACAGGGCCTCGTCGGGTTTCAGGATCGATCCGTAGCGGATGACGCGCTCCACGAGGGAGCGGGCCCTGTCGATCTCCTGGGCGAGCTCCACGCGGGCCGCATCGAGGTCCGCCGAAAGGCTGTCGGAGAGGTTGTCCCGCATGGCCTCCGAGATGCCGTGGTGCTCCGCAAGCTCCACGAGAAGGCGAGCGCCCACGAAGGAGGTCTCGTCGATGCGTTGCCGGAACAGCCCCTCGTAGGCCCGGTCGCGCGCTTCCCCCTTCTCGGGCAGGAGCGGAACGCGGACCTGCTGGAGGATGAGGCAGACCTCCCCCGCGTCGTAAGGCGCGGGATACCACGAGCGCCCGAAGTGGAAATCGGGCAGGAGGGGCAGCGATCCGTGCAGCTCAAGCATGTGACCGTATGCGGGAGGGGTTGCAGCATCCCCCGCCAGAACCTTGTCCAGGCGGCGGTAGCGATCCACCACGTAGCGGGCCACGGAAGTGTAGGCCTCATCCTCTGCGAGACGGTCGAACGCCTCGCACGCGGCTGCCAGGTGACGGCGCAGGTCGGCGACCGCCTCCTTCAGCTTCGGCTGCTCGCTGGCGCTCACCAACGTGACGGCGTTCCTCCGGTCGATGTACTCCGCGCACCGTGCGCCGAGGTCGAGCAGCGAGCCGACGAGCTTGTCGCGAGCCGCTCCATCCAATCCCTTGTACTTCGAATTGACCGCCAGCTCCGCCCTGTAGAGCATGTCCAGGATCTGGGATCGAGTCGAGCACTCGTTGACGTAGCGCCTCGCCGCCGCCAGGGCAGCGGCATCGTCCGCCTTCATGGCATCGCGAAGGTCGCCCACTTCCTTGCCGGGCTGGAGGAGGGCAGTCCGGATCTTGGCGCCGAGCTGGTAGCTGAACTGGGTCCGTGACAGAAGGTCGACCCTCGAGATGATCTCCTTGCGGCATGTCTCGGCATCGCTCTCGGCCTCCATGGTGTTCGAGATGTGATGGAGGACGGCGGGAGAGAACGGCAAGCGCGAGCGGGCGAAGCGCTGGACGCTCTCGGAGAGTGCACGGGTCTCCTCCCGAACGGGTTCGACGAGCCCGTTCAACGACCTCAGGACCTCTCCGGCGCCCGCATCCGAGTGGAAAAGCGTCAGCTCCAACGCGGACGGATACATGAGCATGCGGCGGATGGAGCCCGCAATCTCGTCGGACGGCGGCATCTCCTCGATGGAGGCGAGCGCCTTCACCACGGCATCCTGGACCACCATCGGGGTCGCATGGAGGCTCGCATGGTTGACGTTCCCGGCCATGGCGGCGAAGCGGAGTTCCTCCGGCGTCATGTCGAGGGAGGATCCCGCATGCAGGCTGCCGGCCGCTTCCACGAGATGATAGGCAAGCCCCAGCTCGTGCGATGCCACGAACTCCCAGATCTTTTCGTTGACCCTGGCGACCTCAGGGTCTTCCTCGACGATCTCGGGCTCGACTTCCGCCTCCGGCTCCCCGCCGTCCGAGGCATCCGAAAGGACGCGTAGGTCATCCTCGTCGATCGTGATTTCGTCCTCGTCGGTGACGAGCACGGCTGGGGCCTCCGCCGCTTCCGCCTCGAACGTTGCCGCTACGGGGACCTCTGCCTCGGTGACGGGTTCCTGCCGTGGCGGGACCGTGACCTCCTCGGCGACTGGGTTAGCCTCTCCCTCGATGTCGGACTTCTCGGCCTCGCCCACCGACGGAAGTTCGACCTGAGGAGACACCTCGGTGTTGTTGCGGGCCGCCCAGAAAGCCTCCTCACGATCCTCCTCGACCTCTTCGGCCACGTCGGAGGTTTCATTGTGCGCAACCTTAGGCGTCTCCTCAGGCACAGGCAGCACTTCGGCGGCCAGCAGGGTCGTGACCTCGTCGAAGCCTTCGTATGCGGTCTCGAAATGCCCGAGCAACATCTCGGATTCCCGCTCCATTTCCTGGTTGAGCTGAGCCCTCTGGAGGAGCTTCGCGCTGGCCAGCTTTTCCTGGATCCCGTTGACCCTCTCACGATCGGCGTCCGTATCGCACAGGGCGGACTCCGTCCTGCCGAGACTTACCTCGATCTGGTCGGCGCTCTCCATGGAGAGGTCCGTCGGTGACGGAACGTCGGGAAGGGTGCGTTCGAGTCCGATGTACTCGACGAGCCCGACGAGGCTGCGGCGAGCCTCGATGGCACGCTCGCGGTACGGCTCGGCATCGACCCGCCGGGGACGCGCTGCCTCGTATGCTACGACGGAGGCCGAAACGACCGTGAGGATGTGTCTGAGCCTGTCCACGATGTCCGGCGACGGGTCGTCGTTGCCGTGCTGCCTGACGAGAGCATCGAGGTCGCCGAATGCCTTCCTGAAGGATGCACGCGCCTCCTCCATTCCTCCTGAGATCGAGACCACGCCCTGACGTCCTTCATCCAGCTTTCCGTTGGACGTCGAGGAACGGTCTTCGGTCTCCATGGAAAGCACCTCGTCTGTTGAATGGGTCTCGGTCGAAGGGATCCCCTCGGACAGGTCGGACACTTCCGGGAAGCCTGCGTCCCCATCGGCATCGGTCGTCCGGATCGAGTCCCGGCGTGCGGTCTGCGCCAGTTCCTCGGACGCAGCCTCGGCGAGTTCCTTGATCAGCGGGTCGTCCTGCTGCGTCAGCCAGGCCTTTTGGGCGCGGCGGCTCCTCAGGAAGTCGGCCACGTCCCCGAAGCCTGGCTCGTCCGCAATGGCCGGAAGCAGGTTCTCGTCGAGCAGCTCGGAGCCTCGCAGGACGCAGAAGTCGCGGGCGAGATCGGTCTGCTTGTCGATCAACAGGCACTCGAGCACGTGCAGGTCAGTGAGGGTGCCGACATCGTCGGTTCCCGTCCGTTCCTTGACCGTGTCGAGCATCCCCCTGAGAACGCCGTCGACCTTCCGGTAGAAGGGACGGAAGATGCTCCGGTCGCGGGGACTGGTTCCGTCCTTCGACACTACGATGCTGGCCACCGCCGTGTGGAGGAAGGGATACTCGAACCCCTTGAGAAGGAGGTCGATGATAGCGTCTCCCTCTGGCCTTGCCTGGGGCCAGAACTTGGCGTTCCGGGCGTGCTTCCGGAGCGTTTCCCGCCCTAGGTGGAGCTGGCTCTTGACCGCTCCCGAGAGGCTGATCTTGTCCTTGAGCCAGATGCGGTCGAGGAAAGCGGGGATGACGATGGTGGGCGCGGCATCGCCTTCAAGGGACTCGTCATCGATGCCTTCGAACCAGTTGGCCGGCTCTCCCCTTTCGAGATTCCCTTTCTCCGCCGACAGTTCGCCACTGGATGGCTCGCCTTCCAAGACCTCGCCATCGGGCCCGACCCGGGTGAATTGCCCGCTATACTCGGCGGCACCGGTGTCCTGTTCAAATGCGATCAGCCTCAAGATGTATGGAAGCAGGTCGGCGACGGGTTGCCCGATTTTCACCACGGCTTCGATGAATTCCCGGTTGGCATGCCCGCCATGGATGGACTCGATCAGGATGAAGGACCGCAGTTCGTCCCACTTCTCCATCTTGGCCAGTGCCTTGATGGTCTCGAGGGGGCCGACGGGTGCCTGCATCGTCCTGTAGGGGCCCTTCTTCTGGCGGATCATCGCATGGACTGCATCGTACCAGCGGTGGAAGATCCCTCGGACTCCCAGCTTGGGCTTGGCCTTGCGGGACTTCCCGTACAGGGCACCGATGCCGGGCACGATCCGGAAGAGATCAGAGACGACCTCGTAGAATTCCTCCTCGGTCGGCGGCCGATCCTTGGGCCAGAGATAGAACGGGGCGGTGATGATCACCTCCCGCCACAGGGGATCCAGTTTGCGCAGGAAGGCCGGGCTCACGGTGACGTGCTGCTTCACCCATTCCGGCGTGACGAAATCGGGCACGACGTCGACATAGAATCGACGGACCATCTCTTCCCGTTCGGGATAGCGCTCGACGAAGCGCTGGAGCCTGTCACTCAGCGGGCCCTCCGCGCGGTTCGACAAGCCCTTGGTGTTGATCGAGGTCGGTGGCGTGGGCGGGAGCACGATGGATGCAGTCATGGCTCGGTTGGCGTGTTGGAAGATGACTGGGGGAAGGACAGCGGAGCCATCCTCGGTCGACGGCGCCGGGAGGGCCTTCTCGGCTTCCCCTTCGGACTGATCGGACAGCGACGGCACGGACTCGGCATCGTCTGGCTCGGGATCGTCCTCGTCGAGGACGAACGACGGGACGTAGTCCCTGAGCTTCGTCTCGAAGAACAGCGGGGCGGGGAGGGATGTCGACGATGCTGTATGGCCGTATCCGCTCCGCAGCTTGGTCACGAGCGAGGCGATGGCATCGGGATCGTCGGTGCCGTGGCAGTGCATGACGGCAATGTCGATGGGTCCGGCGATCTTGTAGAATTCCTCCTTGAGCGAGCGGACCTGCTCGATATGGAGGCCTTCCTTTCCCTTGAGTGCGGCAGGCATCTCGGCCTTCGCGGGAAGCTTGTAGGGATAGGCGAGATCCCGGTAGACGCTCAGTCCCTTGGCGATCTTCTGCTTGCCGTCGTTTGTCCCCATCGAGAGATAGAAGGGGTGGGGCACCCCGCCCATCCGGAACGTCGACACGATGGTGGTCGGCGCATACCGCACGACCTCCTCGAGCGTCCGTCCACTGTCGGCATCGAGACGTGCGAGCTTGCGCACCTTCCTGACGATCACCCGCGGAGCCACGTCGGTGCGGATCCTGACGAGGCGGGCGCCCATCCAGTCGGAGGCGGGATCCAGGGAACGGCCGAGGAGGTCGAAGCTGCGGCCGATGTCCTTGTCCCTCAGGGCAGGCCACAGCCCGCTCGCCGAGGTCGCGTCGAACAGGACGAGCGGACGCTGGCCGCGCTCGCATGCCCCGCCGATTACGTGGTTCACGAACCTCTGGTATGTGTCCCTGCGGGCATCCTCATTGTCCCCGAGATTGGGCGTGACCCAAGCAGCGGCCTCACGGAGGGACTCGAACAGCGGCCTCTCCTCCGTCCATTGGGCAACGCCGTTCAGCCGCCGTCCGAGGATCGCGGTCGTGCGGCCCGTCGCGACGTCGACGCTGGTCGCCATCAGAAGCTGGCTCGACTTCGTTCCCGCCCTGCTCCGGGACTTGCTGATCACGGAGATGCCGATAATCGACTTCGGACGGGTATCGGCCTTCGGAAAGGCGGATGCGACCGGGGTCTGGATCTCGGACACGAGCCCTGCATGCCCGAACAGCAGGTCGAGCAGGGCCGCCTGGACGCGGAAGAGATAGTCCTGGAAGCGCTTGGCCGACGGCTCGGGCGGGCGGAGGTACTGGACGTTCGCGTTCGCGCCGCGGGCGAGGGCAATGCGCCCGGCAGGCTTGTTCACGCGGTCGTCGGGTCGCTTCCCGCCGGGATCGCCTTCCGTGGCCGGCACGGTGTACCAATCGGTGGCCTGGACGAGGACGTGACAACCGTCCTTTTCCGAGAGCACGTCGGCGAGTGGCTTCCATGCCTCGATCCTGGCGGCATACCGCTCTGCGTTGCTGCCGTCGCCCGCGGGAAGCCGTTTCTGCGCACCATGCACATTAGGCAAGCGATGCGAGATCACGTCCACGGACTTCCCGAACAGGGCCCCGATGATGCGCTCGAGCACGGTGCGCTCGCTCTGGGACGGAGCGATGACCACCACGGTGGGCTTGTCGTTGCCGAACGTCCTGCGGATGCGATCCCGGTTGGTCGCCTGCAATTCCTGGAGAGTGGTGAGCGCCTTGTTCACTCCGGTCGCATCGAGGTTGGCGGGCGGCTCGCCATCCACGAGCAGCGCCCATGCTTCCGCCAGCGACTTGTCGTCCAGCTCGTTCAGGCCGTGGGATGCCGCGACCCATCCGAGGACGGACTGGAGCTTCAGGGCGACGTGCTGGTCTTCGATCCGCTTGATGGTGGTGTCGTTCTGCGTCACCGGGACGGGCTGGAAGACATCGGACACCCGCTCGGAGACGGCATCGAACAGGTCGAGCAGGTCGCGCTCCGTGACGCCGGAGCCGACCGAGGTCTCGAGCGAGTATCCATTGTGATAGGGAATTCCCACGAAGGCGGTCTTCTGCGCTCCCTTCTCCACGAGCTCGGCAAAGCCCGAGCTGAGGTCGAGCCTCGCCCCGAAGGCCTGCATCACGAAGGCCGGGTCGACGGGCTCGACGATCTCGCCCTTGCGCAACCCGCAATCGAAGCGGACGGAGACGTCCCTGTCCTTCGCCATGATGATGCCGCCGAGGCGCGTCTGGCGGCGCAGGTCGGACGCATCGGGCACGCGGCGGCACCACCGCCTGCGGGTCGCCTCGACCCTGACGATGGGATTGTCGGAACCCGGTACCGTCTCGACGGCAAACGTCGCCACCATCGACCATTGATCCTCGCCCATGGCGTGAGGCCAGGTCTCGAAGGAGATCTCGTTCGACCGGGTCGCGGAGCGGACGATGCGCTTCACGGGGCCTAGACCCTCGAAAAGCTCGATGCCCGTGAGCCTGCGGGCGAGCAGCGCATGGATGGCGTCGTGGGCGCGGACGAAGGCTCCGGCGTCGGAACCGATCGATGCGGCGATGTCGATGGCACGCTTCTCCTGGACGAGAAGGCCTCCGTCGTTGGCCAGGTCGCGGATGTCGTCGAGCAGGGCCTCGCTGACCCCGACGTTCTCGCTCCAAGGTGCCAGGACGTTGTCGACCCAGAGCTTCGTCGCGCGGGTCGCCGCCTTGACCGCCTTGTCCGTCCCGTCGTCGATGACGTCCAGGAAGTACGCTGGCCCTTCGGCGTCGCGATTGCGCCCGATCCGTCCGAGATCGGAGGAGACGAGAACTGCATCGGTCACGGCCGCGGCGATGGCCGCACGCAGCGCCGCGTAGGGAAGGGCTCCTGCCTCGGGCTTCCTCGATGCCTTGGCGGACGAGGCGATGGCCCTGAACAGGTCCTCGGCCTGTCCGCTCCATCCCATCCTGATGCCGTGAACCTCCTCAGACGCTCCCGGGATCGGCCGTAACGCCATTGCCACGTTGGCCGTCTTCGGCTGAGCCTTGCCAGAGAGGGGCAGAAGATAGGATGGTCCGTCAGTCATCTTGCCTCGCGTCGTAGAACCTGATGCCTTCCACGCGGCTCAAGGGGCCGTAGAAGGGTGAATAGAGTGCGCCGTAGACCTCGCGGACGACCGGGTCGGGGTCGGTGACCCTCTTGCGCAGGATGTCCCTCATCATCACGATGAAGCTCGTCTGGGGCTTGTCAGGCTCGTTCCCGCCCGTCGCGGCCGCGACGTTGGCCCATGCGCCGTCGACGAAAATCGCCCTGGCCTTGCAGCCGTTGCGCATCGCGCGGCCGATGGTTTGCAGGATGTCGATCATGATGTCGGCGACGAACGGCTCGAGGAGGTCGCCGAGCAGGCTGGCCTTCACCGAATGGCGCATCAGCCTGCGCACCCGCTCGAGGGATGCCTGACGCTCCCGCCGCCATGCCAGCGAGATGTCGCGGATGCCCATGTCGGCGGGGAACTCCCGGAGGTCGAAGTCCATGCTGTCGCGTCCGGCGAGCCCTGCCACGAAATCGTAGCTCTCGGCGGCCGGATGAGGCCGGGTCAGGAAGACGACGGTCGAGATGGCGGCCTTGTTGAACAGAGGCGTGCCGGCATGCGCCTCGCCCCCGAAGACGATGTTCACGCCGCGGGCGATCGCCTTCATCGGGAAGACGATCGCATCCCAGTCGTCACGGGCGCCGATGGACTCGACCTGCGCCGTGGTGACGTAGTCGCCGTCATGGTCGGCCGGAATCTCGTCCACCACCCCGATCACGCGGCGTGCGATCCCGTCGCGGACGCGGGCGATGTGCCGCTTGACCAGCTTGACCTGCTCGTAACCGTTCACGACGAATGCGACCTTGCGGCCCGGGTCGAAGTCGCGGGTCAGCGCCAGCACCCGCGGATCGTCGCCCATGAAGAAGTGCTCGACCATCTTCTCGAGGATCCTGCCCCTCTGCGAAAGGGGCGCGCCCGAGAACCGGAGCATACGGCGGGGATCCTCGGGATCGGGGATCGGCTGGAAGAGGAACACGCTGTCTCGCCACGCGGCTTCGGCGCCTGCACGGCGCAGGACGTAGTGCGGACCGACCGGGATGTGGAAGGACGGGCTCTCGGCGAGGAACGACGTGGCGCTCGTCAGGAGGACGTTCGGACCGCGCTCGAAACCGTCGTGCCTCAGCAGCTCGTGCATGCGGTACAGCAGGGTGCGCGGAGCGCCCCGGAACGTGAGGTAGCTGACGGCGAGGCTCGTCCGCCCGGCATCGGTCTGGAAGCGGAAGCGGATGCCGGAGAGGCGTCCGATCAGGGCCTCGGGCACGAGCCGGGCGAAGTCCTCGCTGATGCCCTGCTGGAACAGAGGTGAGGTGTGGATGCCCTCGGCGACCATGGCGTGCTGGGCCGGCACGATGGCCAGGAACTGCATCACCACGGTCGTGACGTTGACCAGGAACCGGAAGATCTCGTTCGTCTTCTCGGGCCCGAGGTCGCGAGGCTCGATCAGCGCGAACACCGCCTCGCGAACGGAGGCGATGTGGGTCTCCTTGACGATGGGCGAGGGCTCGGCCAGCCAGTCCCGGAGCGGCTCGACGATGGCACGGAACGCCTCGCCCACCTGTTCGGGCGGGCGTCCGATCGCCTCGCCGATCTTGACCGGATCGTACTCTCGGACTGTGTCGTCATCGATCACGGTCCTGCGGAAGAGGGATTCGCGGATGCACGAGTCCCAGAAGGTCGTGATCGCCGAGAACCTCTGCTCCTCGTCCGCCCGCTCTTGCGGCGTCAGCTTCGAGGGGTCGGGATGGCCGAAGAGATCGCTGGCCACCCGATTGCCCGTGATGAACGCGTCGTCGTAGGCGTCGAGGTGGGTGTTGCCCTTGCCCCGTCGCCTGTCGGCCTGGAGCTGCACGACGAGTGCGCGGTTGAGAGCGACGAAGTTGTTTGCCCTGTTCGAGTAGTCCGTGATGTTCGCGGCAACCGCGTCGTTGCGCCCCTGGGCATGGGGCATCATCAGGTCCTCGATGAGCTTCAGCTCGTAGGAGCTTCCGCTGCCCGTGATGTCGACGACCGAGACCGCCTTCCGGTCGAGCACGGCCTGCACGCCGTCGACCTCGTCGACGATCACGACGTCGGCCGTCATGGCGACGGACTCGAGATACCGGATGTGCTCCTCGACGAAATGGAGGGGCAGGCGGGTGTCGAGCGAGAGCACGTGGCCGAGCCAGATCCTGCGGCGGGTCAGCTCCCGGGTTGCCTTGAGCCGTCCGCACCACCCGCCGACCGGGCAGAGCTGCTGGGTCGCCTTCTCGGATTCGCCGCCCTTCTTCAGCTCCCTCTTCTGCCAGACCCCGTTGCAGGGCGGCTCGAGATGGGGGAATACGTCCTCGTCGCTTTCCTCCTCGAAGCCTCCGAGGGCGCAGTTCAATCCCATGAGGTCCGCGCCGAAGATGCTCCGCCCGAAGCCGCGCGCCTCGTCGAGGGATGCGATCCTCTCGGCGAGCTTCGCGGCATGGCGACGGCGGGTGTCTGGCGACTGCCCCATCAGCAGTCCGGCCTTCACGCCGTAGTGGTCGAGGTCGGCCAGCGTGTTGAAGGCGTTCTCGATGGAGGGCACCAGTACGACCACGTGATACTCACGGCTGTCGAGCCAGGCGAGGACCAGCTTGATCAGCGTCGTCTTGCCTGTCCCGGGCAGTCCGATCATGTGCTTCAAGCCGTCGAGCCTGAGGGACTGAACGGATTCGAGTCCCGAACCATCGGCCTTGGGCGCCAGCAGATGGACCTTCTGGTTGCCCAGCTCATCCTCGAGGCGCTTCAGCCACTCGCCTCCGGTCCTTCCGGGATTCGCAGCGTCGATCCTGTCGAACTCGATGGCGATGGCCCTGAGATCGGCCAAGGGGATGTCGATCGGACCCCGCGGCCGACGGGTCACGTCGTGCTGCGGCGGCTCCGGCAACAGGTCGGCCACGCCCTTCAGGTCGACCTTGACGGCGCGGGCATGGGATCCGCGCTCGCTCAGGATGTGCATGGCGCGGCCGGGATCGGCGATGCCCCGTCCGTGCTCGGCCAGCGGCAGTCCGTCCACGAGGGCATCGACCATCGCATCGATGGAAGGGTCGTTCTCGGGAACGCGGCGCCAGAAGGGGATGCCCGGCGATTCCGGATCGACTTCGTAGGGCGGCTCGATGAAGCCGTCCTCTTCGGCGTTCTCAGCCTCCCACTGCTGCATGTCATACACGGCCTGACGGAGGCTGGCGTCCGACGAGACGACCACCCCCATCTGGCGCAGCGAGAAGGCAGCCCGCGCGAAGGCCGACGCATTGGGATGGTCGAGGATGGACCCGTACCCGGTCATGAGGGCAGGGACGTCGGCGAGGTTGCCCGCACCGAGCAACCGGTCGACGGCGGCACAGAGCCACTGGACGCCGACTGCCTTCCTGTAATCCGCAGGCCTCACCCTCATGCCGCCAGCTCCCTGATCACGTCGCTTACCGTCATGAATTCGAGGCACTTCCCTTCGCCCTGCAAGGCGATGGCCTTCAGGGTCTTGAGGTAACCGTTGTCCTGCCGGACCCGCGCATCGGGAACGCAGAGGATGCGGCGGCGGAACATGGTGATCTGGCCGACGCTCCGCGCCAGCCGGGCCCCGAGGAGCGACGCGCTGGCGTACGACTTCACGTCGATCCCGACATCCCTGCCGTCGACCGAGACATCCGCGGCATCGCTGTAGGGATAGAGGTCGACCGTCCGCCCGGCAGCCTTGAGGCGGTCGTGGACCTCGATCTCGGCAAGGCCGGGGCCGGTCCAGTAGGCGAGGACGGCATTGGTGGCGAGGCGCCACTCTCCGACATCAGTTACCTCGAATTCCTCGGCCACCTCGCAGGTCGGATGCCTCATGCGGCAGTCGCGGATCCGGCAGCGCCCGTTGGGAAATGAGACCACGTCGTTGTCGGGCCACAACGGGGAGCCGCAGCCGGCGCACAGCCGGAGCGTCTTGCCGTGAAGGGCCGTGGAGGGCAGGGGACGATAGAACGACTGGACGTCCGGAGCGGCCGTCAGCCAGTCCTCGATGAATTCGAACAGGTCCGCGGTCGGGAGGCACGGTCGACGGACAACCAGGCCGCGTATCTCCCTGTAGGCACGGTCCCTCATCTTGGGTCCGCAGCGTTCTGCGGCGGCCCTGAGACGCTCGTGGTGGATCTCCTGGAGAAGCTCCGTCTCGCTTCCGCCCCCGGCGGCCAGCTCGAAGCATTCTGCCGTCGGCTGCCCGAGATCGCCGTCCACCAGGACGATGTTCGCCCATGGGAAGTCGCCTTGGAAGGAAGGCATCCCCCATTCGCACATGGGACGGGCGGCCATCGCCATGACATTATGGATGCTTGCCCCCAGGTCATCGGCGCCATCACGGAGACTCTGGGCTGACAACCGTGCCAAGGCCCGCCGCATCCTTGGAGGCATGCGCCCGTCCTGCCGGACGAGATCCCCGTGGAAGAGGAGCCTCTCATGAACGTCGGCAAGGCCACGAGCTAGCATTCCGGCAGTGATTAACGAATCTTCGCCCATGCACCGAATATCATATTGCCAAGGTGGGAGAAGAGGGGTAATCAATTCACTAGATGAAGTCAATCCACTCAGTAGACGATTTCGATCTATTCAATAGATGACATCGATAAACTCACTAGACGAGATCCGGGTGAAACGGGGCGGCGAGGCCATCCTGAGGCGCCTGCGCTGGATCGAGGACACGATCCACTGGACGGGGCAGTTGCGCCGCAGGGATCTTTGCGCCCATTTCAACATATCCCCGCAGCAGGCGTCGTCCGACATCGGGGAGTACCTGAACCTCGTTCCCGGCAACATACGGCTCAGTTCCGAGGACAAGGTCTACAGGCAGGACGAGGGATATCGGCCCATTTTCGAGAAGGATGCCGCCCGCTGGGTCCAGGAAAGCTCCACGTCACTGGATCCGCCCACGATCCCCATCGAACGGATTTCCACCCCTTGGCAACGTGCTGACGACGGCATCATCGCTGCGATCATCCAGTCCTACAGCCAGAAGACACCTCTCTCCGTACTGTACCAGTCTCTCACGAGCCGTGACGCACGGCGGCGGACGATATGCCCTCACCGCCTCGTCGAGGACGGCAACCGCCTCCACGCACGGACCTGGGACTACGAACGCAACGCCTTCATCGACCTCGTCCTGACACGCATGTCGGATCCAGAACCCGACCAGACACTCCCTTGGATAGACGGTGCCGCCGACCGGGACTGGAACGAGCGCATTGACATCGACCTTGAACCGAACCCCTCCCTGTCGCCCGGCCAGGCGGACGTGGTCATGAGGGAGATCGGGCTGCCTCCCAAGGGCGGTAGGATCTCTGTCCGTCGTGCCGAAGCCCTATACCTCCTTGAGCATCTCGGAATCCGGAGCGCCGTGCAGGACGGGGCCGAGAACCCCGCAGCACGCATTGTCTGCACGAACCAGGTCGAAGTCAGGGAAACCCTGCGTTCCCGGTAGGCTCTGCAATCGGAAGCCGTCGGAGAAGGAACGGACGCTGGACTGAGTGCGGGCGATCGGAGATATTCTCCGAACCACGGGTGGGGGGCTTGCCGATGCCGACGTCCGTCTACTCCCCCGACGTCGAGGCTGTGCTGGCGGGTGCCCGTGCCCCGCAGGAGCGGACCGTGGACGTCGATGGGGCGCAGGTCTCCATCACGGTTCCATTCCCGTCTCCCGCCGATTGGCGGGATCGATGGATCTACTTTGCCCTGGTCGATCAGTTCAACAATCCGAATGGCGGCCCGGCCACGGCGTGGAATGATCCGTTTGATCGGTTTCAGGGCGGTACGCTTGAAGGCCTAAGGCTCCAGCTCGGCTATTTGCAACGTCTCGGTGTCGGCGTGATCTGGATCACCCCGGTGCTACAGAACTGCCAGGGACAGGAAGGGACCTATCATGGGTACGGGATCCAGCATTTCCTGAAGGTAGACCCGCGCTTTATGTCCGATCATTCCGACCCCGACGCGGAACTGCGCCGCCTGGTCGACGAGGCGCATGCGCGGGGCATGTACGTGATCCTGGACGTCATCCTGAACCATGCCGGGGACGTGTTCGCCTACGACGATGGGTCAGCCGGCGGGGCCTCTTCGATGCCTTGGAGCGACACGGTCTACCCGATCCGATGGCGCGCCGCCGACAACGCGGCGGTCCAGGGATGGGACAAGGCCCCGGGCGAAAACGATGCCCAACTCACTGAAGCCGCCGCGGTCTGGCCCAAGGAATTGAGGTACAACGAGGCCTTCCGCCGTCAAGGCAAGGGCGGAGAGCTCGGCGGCGACTTCGAGTCGTTGAAGGAATTCGACACCAGCAGAGGCGACATCCGGTCAGCCCTCATCCGGTCCTATCAGCATGCCGTCGCCAAATGGGATGTCGATGGCTTTCGCATCGACACGCTAAAGTACGTCGAGCCGGGCTTCGCACTGGTGTTCGGCAACGCCATGCGCGAATTCGCCTTGGAGATCGGCAAGCGCAACTTCTTCACCTTCGGGGAGGTCTACGACAGCGAGGAACAGATCGCGCGTTTCATCGGTCGCCCCACGAGCCTGGGCGGCGACATGATGGGGGTCGATGCCGCCCTCGACTTCCCGCTCTTCTACAAGCTGCCCTGGGTCGTGAAGGGGTTCTCGCCGCCGACCGAGATCATGGAGGTTTTCGAAAGGCGGAAACGCGTCCAGCGGGACATCATCAGTTCCCATGGCGAGGCCAGCCGCTTCTTCGTGTCGTTCCTCGACAACCACGACATGACGTCCCGTATCCTTGCGGAAGACCCAAGCCAGCCGGGTCGGTATCAAGGGCAGGTCATCGCGGCCCTCGGCTGCATGTTCGGGCTACAAGGCATCCCCTGTGTCTACTACGGGACGGAGCAGGGGCTTTCCGGCTCCGGATCGGACAAGGCCGTGCGCGAAGCCATGTGGGGGCGGCCGGGTGGCTTCGACGAGCCCTCCGCGATGTACGTCGCCCTGCAAGGCCTTGCCACCGTGCGAGGGCAAACGCCGGCACTCCGCTACGGCCGCCAGTATTTCCGTCCGGTTTCCGGCGACCGCAAGACGTTCGGGTTCTCGACACTCAGCCCAGGTGTCCTGGCCTGGTCCCGTATCCTGAACGAAACCGAGGTGGTATGCGTGCTCAACACCGACATCGATCAGCAGGTCGACTTGTCGGTTCTCGTCGATTCTGTCCTGCATGATGCCAATGCCACATTCGGTGTCGCCTTCTCCAGCACGGGTCAGGCATTGACGCATCCCGTCGAACGGTTTGACGCCATCGTCGAGGGAAGTCCCTTCCCGCCGGGTGCGGTGAATTCCATCCGAGCCGCCTTGGATCCAGGCGAGTTCCGCATCCTGAGGCAGGCGTAGCCCTGGGGATGGGCGGCGATGGGGGCAGGCGGTCGCGCCCGGTGATGATCCTTCTTACACCTGTTGTAGAGCAAAGATCATCCTCAAGCCGCAAGCAGCGAGAAAACAGTAGCTGCAACATTAATGGATCCAACGACCAGAAGGAGCGCGATAGGCAGAGACAAGGGCTGCGCCTCAAGCCCGCGATCGTTCTGAAGGTGGTGATCAGGTGTCCTCATGACATCCTCCTCGCGTCTGAGAGGGCTGCAAGATGGCGTATGCTGGCCCAGAGTTCTGTGAATTGCGTCACAGCACCGCCAATAATCTGCGGCACCTATAAAGGCCCCATGACAACCTGGATGTCATTGGTATCTGGGGAACCCGTATGGTGGACATAGGCGATGGTGAGGGAACCGCTTAGGTCAACTCACCTACCGCGAGCGACGCCAACGCAGCGAGAGCCGACCTGACACCGAGGAATATCCTTTGTTGGAGCCCATCCGGGGGCCGGCACTTCACCCATCCCGCAATAGTTGCTTGAGGCCACGTATCGGTCGTAGGCGGTCGCGCTCGTGCTGAGAACAACAGAGCCTTGGGTAGCGACAAGGCTTTGTGCCTGATTGCAAGACATCGTAGCGGTGAGTGGGCGACCTTGCGCCAGTGCGCCAGCACTGATGCTGATGAAGCCGATAGCAGCACACACCTGTTTGACGTGTTTCATAAACTTCTCCACGGATCAGACAGGGCACAAGGTGACGCAATCTGATTATGGATGCTGTGAAATGCTTCACACCCACGCACCTTTTGTAAATCTCAGCATCACGGCTCCAGGAGAACGCCGCGGACATAGACCGCCCCACGATCTCCATTGATGGCGGAAGACTGGGCGACGGCGCACTTTCCCGATCACTGACGAAATAGACGGGCAGTCCCTCGAGGAAAACAGGGGTCTTGAGCTTGTCCCGCTTGTCGATGCCCATAGCCCAACCTCCTGGATACGATCAGTGCAGGCTCGACCCATTTCCGCCACCCGGCGCATCGGCGTCCAATGCGAAACCCCGCAACTCCGGCAGGAGGCTCAAACCGTCAGTGAACCGAGCCGATGGTTCCGGCGGAATCCTCTTTCCCGTCTGGTTGCCGGTTTGGATTGCCTCTCGGATTTCCTCCGCCGACAGCGTCAGAATTCCCGCCTTGCTGACAACGAAGCCAGCGATCGTCTTCAGGGGGATCTTGCCGGGAGCAGGCTTCTCGTCGGGCCGACGCACGATGACAACGTAAGTGTCTTCATCCGCCTCTGAACTGATGAGTTCATCAACCGATTGCGTCAGAGAGCGCCAGTTGTCGTCGGAGAAATTCATCACCTGCCCGCTGATGGTCAGCAACGTAATGGAAAGGCCATCCCCAGCCTGTGCGTGCTCGTCCAGAACCTCGACGATCTTCCTCAGACCGTGCGCCATGTCGCTTCCCCTTGCTCAAACATAGCGAAGCATAGCTGTATGATCGGAACGTGACCGGCACACATCAGTCCCCAGAGCCGCTAAACTCGGCATCGAACAAATGATCTCATCGTCTCTCGAACAGGTTCCTGTACGGGGTTTCCATCTCGTCGGGCACCTCGTCATCGCGAAACCCGAGCGCCTTGCGACCATCCCGCGTCAGGATCGGGAAAGCGACAGCTCGGCGCTCACCCGACCGGGCAGCCATGAAAATGAACAGGACCCGTTCCGGGAGATCGGGGTCGTGCTCGGTCGGGATGTCCTCGAGCCTCTCTGCCTGTTTGCCCAGAAGATCGAGTTGCACCCTTCCGGACTCCATGGCCTCGATCTCGGCTTCGGACCCTACAAGCATTGCCTCGAACGCCACTGCGTAGGCCGCCAATCGCCGCTGCTCCAACAGGTCGGCCAGTCGCGCGACCGCATCGGTATCCGAGGTGGAATCCCCGATCGGAACGGAGTCGAGCTTGCCGTCCTGTGTCATGACGACGGCCATGTCCCTCCATCCGCCCTTTTCGGCGAACACGTCGGTAACCATGCCCTCGCTGTAATCGAAGAATTTTGACGGTTCCATGTGGCCATCCCGCTGCCGCCCGACAGCAGTACCAACCCATCCAAAGCCACGTCCAGAGACATTCTGGATAGGTTTTCTGTCTGCCGGGCGGCCGGGGGACGTCCAAAACGAGGACACGGCCGAGCCCTTCCGCAGATTTAGTTAACCGAAGTCCCTGACTGGGCGTCCGTTGCGACCGTCTCCCCGAAAAAGGGAGGTCTCATCCTTATGAGTGATCCGGTGATGCGCCTTGCTGAGGCCCCTTCAAGAACAGGGCAGGCGACCTACTCAGTAAGTCTATGGCGGCCGCCACCTCATGGTCCGTCGCCATCCCGCCGCCCGGTGATCGACCACGTCCACGTTCGGGCGGTTGTTCCCCCGCCGGGATGTTCGGCAGCTCCTGGATGAACAACTCGCCGTGCCCCTCGATCAGGCCTTGCTTTTTCAGGCGCCAGTCACCGGTCGCGACCTTCTCCGCCAGCGGACGATCCACGACCTCGTAGATGATTTGGATGTCGGCCGCGATCTTGTCGACGATCGCCAGACGGCCGTTGCGTTTCAGGTTCGTGACATCCACCAGGACGGTTTCGCCTTCCGCGAGACGACGGATGACCCACCGCTCAACCTCCCTGAACACGTCCGTCTGGTGACGTAGAAGCTTTCACCAGCCTTTGTGCGCTCATTCAGAGCCTTCGCAATGGTCCTTAATGATCTTCACGAAAGCGGTTTAACGTCGGGCGTTGTCATTGGAATAACTGATGGATTGAGCCAAGACGCGGTAGGGTAAGAGGAATCCAACACGGTAACGCCTCTATCACCTACCAGCACTTCATGCAGCGCGACACCACCGCCTCGAATAGGTGACGGAACAGATGGCTCTCAGGGAAGCGCCCCTGGCGTTTCTTGGAGAAGGTGGGGCGGTCCGGCACCTTGCCCCAGCCCGAGTCGGCAGACCCAGCGGCAGACCAGGTTCGCGAAACTCCTCGCGTCGCCCCTAGAAGTTCTTGGGAAGGACGCGCTCTCAAGGTCGGCTTGGGGTCAAACCTTCACGTTTTCAGCCAAAATGCTCCCGCCGGAATCCGGTTAGCGGTTAACCGGGGAGTGCTGAGCGATGCCCACTGAAAGTCGGAGCCAATCTACACCTTAAGAGTGCATGCACCACGCGTCCGCCCGATTGATTTCTGTCCTAGCTGTCGGTGATATGCCCGATCACTCGGAGTACCGACATGGCCGACACTACAGCACCTATTCTGACAAGCCTGACCTTCCAGACCACGTTCGACCTGAGAGACGGCAGCAAGCAAATCACTTACACGGCTTATGTAACGGACGACCTTTCCGGGGTCGATCAGGTCACTGTTTGGTTTGACCACGCCTACACCTACGACCTCGGCACGTTCGATCTCAACATCCTGTTCGACAACCCTTCTCCGGGTGTCTGGACCGATACCACGACGATCTCGCAATTCAACGGACCGGGCGTGTACAACGTCACGAAGGTCACCGTTAGCGACCTTACCGGCAACACCCGCACTTACTGGGCCCATGAGTTGGCGGCCTTGGGAGCGCCGACTTCCCTCGAGTTCATTACTGGTACCTACAATCCTACGGAGGGAGGCGATCACCTCGTCGGCTCGAACAAGGTAGACGTCCTTCGCGGGCGGGGTGGGAATGACCATCTCGAAGGCTTGGGTGGCAGCGACACCCTGTACGGGGACGACGGGAATGACGTGTTCTACGTCGATGGAGACCCGGCGTTCGGCTTCGAGCACGACGTTGTTTACGGCGGCACCGGATACGACACGGTCATCGCATCAGGAAGCTTCAGGCTTGAGAGCAACTCCAGCGTCGAGGTGCTGAAGGTAGCATCGGGGTTTCTCAACGTTAGTCTGACGGGGGACTCCGGCAACAACTGGATCGAGGCGACGGCGGGAAATGATACGCTCACCGACGGGGGCGGTCAGGACACCCTAGTGGGCGGAGCAGGCAATGACACCTACAACGTAAGCGGCCCGCTCACCGTTATCCAGGACGCATCAGGCTTCGATGTCGTGAACACCAGCGTGAGCTTCACTCTCAGCGACGGTATCGAGAACCTCGTGGCATCCTTCCATGACAGCTCGAACATCGTCCTGAAGGGCAACGCCGCCAACAACTCCATCAAGGGCAACAGCGGCAACAACAAGCTCTATGGCGATTTGGGCGCCGACACGCTCGAAGGTGGCTTCGGCAAGAACATCTTTGTCTTTGACACCAAAGTGGCCAAGACAAAAAACAAGAACATCGACAAGATCAAGGACTTTAGCTTCCAAGACGACATCTGGCTCGAAAACAAGATATTTACGAAGCTCGGGAGTGCCGGCTCCGAGAAAAAACCCCTGAAGCTATCCAAGGAAAAGTTCTGGATCGGCTCGAAGGCCCAGGATGCCAATGACCGGGTCATCTACAACGACAAGAATGGCAAGCTCTACTACGATGCCGACGGCACAGGGAAGGCTCAGCAAATTCAGATCGCGACCTTGGATAAAAAGCCCCATCTGACAAACGCGGATATCTTCGTGATTTGAGATCGCGGCGCACGACACGTGGAACCCGGTCCATGACCGGGTTCACATTCGAGAAAACTGAGATGGCCAATCAGTCCAGTCGCGATGGGGATACTATGCGCCACCCATGCGCCCATTGACCCATCTGTCGAATGCTCCTCGATGCCTGTCGATCCACTGGCTGCACAGGTAGTAAAGCTGGTCCCCGATCTTGAGCGGGTTCGAATAGTACCTGCCGTGCCCGTTGACGCGATGTTGTCTCTCATGACGGGGCAGGGTCGGATCGTGCCATTTCAGGACAGGGTATGACTGGCTAAAAGTCGAGTTTGAATAGCGTTGGTCAATCAGCCTTCCGATCTCTTCCGGCGGAATGCGGTCCATCTCGATCAATTTCTGGAACACGTTCTGCACATGGATGCCGATCGGAACCAGTTCTTCTTCCGCACCGTCGTAAGCGGCCGAGCCTGTTTGAGACGCTACAGGCCTGACGCGCCTCCGCTGAGAGGGATCGACGCCTGCGATCTGGCAGAGCTGAATGGTTCTGAGAAACAGTTCCGAGGTATCTGCCACTGAGGGGGCGCAATCGATCACCTTCTGTACGATCTCGGTTCCGAACTCCTCATTGCAGATCAACCTGACTTCGACGGACATGGCACGATGCACGAGGGCCTTGTTGATGTCCGCTATGCAGTCCGTCAGCAGTTCCCGTGTCTGCTGGTCGACCTTCGGGGACGCGAAGATCACCTCCGCCGGGATTCCGGGGAGATAGCCCTGGACCGAGGCGCATGATCTGACGAGCTTCTTGATCACGCGGGCGATGGTCCTGTCCCTCTTCCCGAGGTTCAGTCCGGCAAGATGGGTCGCGATATCGATTGCGAATAGCCGCTGGTTCCCATCGTCATCCCGTTGCAGTCCGAGCACGTCGATCTCGCCCTGACGGATGAGTTGCGACGAATTCCCCTGATTGAGGATCTGGCGGCTTCGCTCCTCGGCGAAATGGGTCTCGATTTCGGATACGAACTCCGCGAGCTTGTCCCCGTTATGCAGTGACCAGCTATTCACGGACGGCTTCCAATTGAGCTGCACGATCTGGCACCCCACGACATGCCGCAACCACGAAAAGATCAGCGATTCCCCGGCTTCGACCTTCAACGCATCCTCCCTGCGTACATTTCAGCCGCAGGTATGCCACCGGCCCGCCTTGCGGGCGATCCTCCCGGTGGACGGGAAGAGTGGCGATCATGGAGATCCCGGCGGAAAAGGAGGTCTAATCCCCGATGGCTTCGGCGGGCGTATGTCATGAAGTTCCCAAACGGAATGCCCGCTCGCCTATTCGATGTGAAACTCGAGATTTGGCTGCTCTTCCCGGCGCATGAGGATTCCAGCGAATGGACCCTTGCTCGTGGCTTTCCCTTTGAGCTTCTTCCGCGGCAGAAATTTCTCATTGGGTTTGATGTCTCGGGCGCCGCTTGGCCGTGGGCGAGGGTCTGTGCTGTTGTGCCCCGGCGTGCCATCCCAATAGTAGCCTGTCCGTCCATCAAGGGTCACACATCCAAGCTGAGCTCCTTTCGATCGGTTACATGGGGTGCAGATAGGCGCTCGGTTCCAAGGTCCGTTAGCACCACCTCTCGCTCTTGGGACGATGTGATCCGATTCAAGCCCGAAATCCGACTGCCATTTAGTACCGCAATAAGCGCAGCTAAGTTTTAACCAATACCACATCGACCTAGAGTCAGAATATGGCAAGTCATGACCGAGAGGGCGCCAGTCATGATAGATCACATGACCAGTATAAGTCTCACTTTGCAGTATGATTTTCGCCGGAATGCGTTCACCATTTATAAGAGCTTAGCGCGTTGGCGCACGCGTGCTTGTATTGCTCATTGGTCTCGCATCCTGATATGTGGTGCGATTACTGTTATAGTGCGGCAGGATCGTTTAGCTGCCTCCGGTTTTGGCGATAGCCCTTATTAGACGCTCCGGGGATCACCTGAATCGCCCTTCGAGGAATGTCCATTGGTCACGATTTCAATTGCAATCCCAGAAGAGCCACCATCTTGCGGCCGGGTGATCATGCCCATGCACGGGCACCCCCTGATCAACGATGTACTGCCCAAGACAGCGCTGGCTTCGTCAGGGATACCGATGACCGCCTCAATCGTCGGGACACACCTCTTGAGGGCGGCCCGTCAAGCGCCGCCCCTCCTCACGCGATAGTCGCCACCTGCTCCCCGGTCTCCGCATTCATCGCTTGAACGCCGATAACCACACCACGGACGGGCATGTGGACGAAGCATCCGATGCAGCGCTTCCTGCCACCGATCGCGGTCTCCACGGCCTTGGCGTACTTCCCGAGCTGCGGCGCATGCTTCCGGGCGTGGCCATCCCACTTGTCGGGTCTTCCCGGAAAGCTCTTGTGGTCGAAGACGACGAACCAATCCTCGTCGTCGGGACCCTCGACGAGGAGGTCGATCCGGCCAGAGATCACCTGAAGCCCGTCGTAGGCATGGACGGGAACCTCACGCATCACCTTGCCCGTCGGGAACCGCTCGTCGAGATGCTTCCAGAAGCGGTCTGCCGCAGCGATCACCTCCTCCGGGAGGACACCCGTGACACCCCATCGGGCGAGGATGGTCTTCGCGGTCTCGATCCGCGCCTTCATATCCCGTCCGCGGTCGTCCACGGCGAAGATGGCGTGCATGGCCGACCCGAGATCATCCATTTCCGGATTGCCGGAGATCGGGATCTCGCCGTACAGATTCGCATGCGTGAAGGTATACGTGCCTTCATCGGAGGCCACATCGCTGGGACGGATCCTCAGCGGATCGTGCACGGCCATCGTTCGCGGAAGGGCGATGAACGGTGCCTCCGGCGATACGTCGACCGGCTCGCCCTCAACCCACGACACGAACCTGACGGCATGGTACTTCCCGTTCGCCACGAGAGGGCGGCCGGAAGCGGTCGGCAGGATCACGTGAGGCGTCACGGGGTCAGCCGCGAGGCGGTCGAGCCAGTCCACGTTGCCCTTGCCTGCGGTGCAGAGCACCACGTGGTCCCGCGCGCGGGTCACGCCGACGTAGAGCAGCCGGACGGCTTCCTCATCGGCCTCCTTGATTGCCTTGCGTCCCGTCTCCGAGTTGCGCCAACGGACGTCGATGTCCACACCGTCCTTGTTCAGTCCGAACGGGTAGGGCCAGAACCGGATCCAACGGTTCTCCATCGGCTTCTGCCAGTCCACCTCGCCGTCGACGGCCGTGGTCGGCATGAGGACGGGCCACGTCTTCGGCTCCGAATCGAGGTCCGTACAGATCACGATCGACCACTCGAGACCCTTTGACTTGTGGTAGGTGAGCACGTTCACCGAGTTCCGGTCGCGCGACCGGGGACGGGTCGCCATGTCGTCCTCGATGGCCGTCGCCAGTCCGGACAGGGTCGCGGGCGCCCCCGTGTTGCGGCACGTTTCCTCGTACTTGCGGGCCAGACCCCTCATCTTCTCGAGGCAGTCGAGCCTGTCGGTGGTGTTCCCCCAACGGCAGGAATGCCCTGCCACCCCGGCGGCGACGAGCACCTCGTCGAGGATCTCGCTCGGCGTGAGCTGCAACTGGCGCTTCCTGATCTGCCTCAGATCGGAAGCGAACGGAACGAGCTTCTCAAGTTCGTCGTCTCCTTCCGCGAGAACGGAATAGAGCCACGCGGTCGGCTCCTCCGTTCCGCCCAGAAGGCGGGCGATCCCGGCGAGCGCGAGCTGGTTGGTGTGATCGGCAGTCCACCGGAGCGCGGCAAGGGCAAGCTCGACCTCCTCCGCCTGGAACAATCCCCTCTGCTCCGCCGCGACGCGGATTCCGGCATCGGCCAGGGCCGAAGCCACGCGGTATACGTCAGCGTTGTCACGGCACAGGACGGCGATGTCGCCGGGCACGAGAGGCCTGGACAGGTTCGGGCCGGCACCTACTGGCCAGGGTGCCCGGTTCGCCAGCATGTCGGCAACCGCAACAGCCAGCGCCCCCGCCTGGTTCTTGGGATAGCGCCCCTCGAAATGCCAGACCGAGAGAGGAGTATCGACCGCCGGGTCCGCCTTCCGCCGCACCTTCTCGTAGCTGCTTTCCTTTTCGGGGAGTCCCATTCGCACGAAGGCGGGAACGAACATGTCGTTGACGAGGCTGACGATGCCCGGCCGGCTGCGGAACGACTCCGCCAGGACGCCGGGCTTGCCGCCGGTCTCAGCCGCGATCCCGAGGGAGGCGTTGAGGGTGAGGGTGGTGTCCGTCGCGCGGAAGCCGTAGATGGCCTGCTTCGGATCGCCGACCCAACGGCTCTTCGGTGCGATGCGGGCCAGCTCGAGGAACAGCGCCACCTGGATCGGGCTCGAGTCCTGCACCTCGTCGATGTAGACGCTTCCGATGCGCTCGCGCAGCCTGTCCTCGAACTCCTGACGGCGGAGAATCTCGAGGGCCAGGCAGAGTTGGTCTGAGAAGTCGATGAGTCCGTGCTCGCGCTTGTAGGCCTCGTAGGCCGTCATCACGTCGGCCGCGCATGCGAATACGGCCTCGATGTAGGCCTCCATGTCCGCCCTGAGGCGAGGATGGCGCGCGGCGACTGAAGCGGCCCTCAGCACGTCGGCGAAGACCATGACCTCATCGGCCTTCTTGCCGACCTTCAGCTTCATGGCCCTTCCCCAGTCCGGCCAGCTCAGGGATTCTCCCCGCGACAGCTTACCGTTCAGCCTTTCAATTTCCTCCAAGGACTTCGCGCCCATGCTCGCGGTCAGCGCCACCCCATCGGCCCGCCTGATCGCCTCGCCGATGGCATCGCGAAGGTCGCCGTCCCACGTCGACGGGTTCTCGGCGTCTGACGGTACGGGCATGAACTCGGCCAGCCCCTCGATCGACTTCCGGGCGGACACCTTCAGGTCGGCCGCGGCGATGCCGTTCTCGTCCGCCTTCTCGACGATGCAAGCCACGTGCTTGCGCCAGTCGCCCTTCTCCTTGAGTTCTCCGAGTGCGAGCGCCTCCCACAGTCCGAGGATCTTCGGCGCATGCCTCGCAAACACCGGGTCGGCCGCGAGCTGGAGCAGTTCGTCCCTCTCCTCGGCCGGGATGACCTGGTTCGTGGGCGACCGACCCAGATCGATCGCGAACTCGCTCACGATCCTGCCGCAGACGCCGTTGATGGTGCCGATCATCGCGCTCAGGAGCCTTACGGCTTCCGGGCCGCGGCCTTCATCCACGAGGCGCGCACGGGCCCGCTCGATCAGCTCGTCGGCTGCCTTGACCGTGAAAGTGGTCGCGAGAATCCGCTCAGGCTCGACGGTCTTGATGTCCTCACCGATGAGGCTCACCAGTTCCGTGGTCTTGCCCGTTCCTGCCGATGCGATGGTCGTGTCGACGCGCCCTGTCATGAAACGGTTCCTCAATTGGCTTGTTGGATTCGGCAGAGACTGCCGTACTCGCAGTACTCGCAGGGGGTCTTCGGCGGGACCATGACGAGACCGGGAGGCAATGGGGCGCCCTTGATCCCAGAGGCCGCTGCCGTTCCCGACGCCGCCAAGTCGCTCCAGGACCGATGCATGCCGACGACGGCATCCCAAGTATCCTTGAGGTTCCTGTCCGCCTTCACGGGATCCTTCGCGAGAGGCGACGCCTGCTCGGCCAGCATCGATCCCTGAGCGAGCATGAAGTACGCGGCCGGCAGGGACTTGCCCGGCTCCACGGCGTGTCCGTAAGTGGAGATCTGCACGGCACGGCCTTTCTTGACCTCGTCCCGGCGCCGCTTGTCCCGTCTCGACCACTTGAGGTCGATGACTCCCGTCTCGTGCACGGGATGGCGGACGCGAAGATCGGTGTAGCCCTTCACCTTCAGTCCGTTGCCGAAGTCGTGCGTGACTTCCATCTCGGTCCCGACGATCTCCCATCCGTCCGTCGTCAGGAGTTCCGCGAGTGTACCCAGGGCACGTGGTATGCGCTCCCTTGCGAATGCGAGGTCGCCAGCGCCGCCAGGCTTGAGGAGAGGCGCGGCGATCTGCTGGACCACCCGATCGAAAATCTGCTCCGCAAGTTTCTTCGCCTGCGATCCAGACGCAACCGGGCCCGGCACGAACACCTCTTGGGCGATCGCGTGGGCGATGTTGCCGAACAGGCGGTTCGCATCCGGTATGCTGCGGATCCGCCCCGCGCCCAAGTCTGCCACGTGCGAGAGAAGCCACTTGAGGTGGCAGGTCGCAAGCGTCTCCAGCGAGGTCGGGCTTTCGACCTTCTCCGCAAGGATGTCGGCAATGGCGGGGAGTGGCCACGACTCGCGCGCCTCGGGAAGGCTTTTCGCAACGTCCTGGCGACGGGTGATGGTCCTGGCCGCAACGGGGATCGTCTCCCGCTCATGGACATCCTCCGCCCTGATCGTGATCCGCTCCCTCTTTCCGCCTTCCTCGAAAAGGGGTGCCAACAGATGCGAGAAGGGATGGCTCCCGGCTTCGGTGCCTGCGATCACGGCTGGCCGCACCAACAGGATGCCGTGGCTCGCCGCCAGTGCGGCGTTGCTCCAGTAGGCGGTCATGCGCCGGGCCGCATTCGACGGCTTCTCCGGGCAGCAGCCTGCGGACTCCAAGGCTTCGAGTTCGACCCGGTACCATGGGAACGGAGGGGAGGCGGGTTCATGGCCCGCGAAGTTCCACCAGACGACCCGCCGGACCGGGCCGCAGATCGCTCCCGGGTGGCTGACGGCACGGAGGTGTGATGCCTCCGGCTTGTGGGCCGGGTTGCCCAGCCCTTCGGCGATGGCCGAGTCGATCATCTGCTCGATCTGGCGACGGGAAACCGGAGTCTCGTCGAGCTTGGTCAGGGCCTCTGACAGCGCCTTCGCCGCGCCGACGACGCACATCAGGAGCGGATCCCGCTCGGCACCTGCCATCGTGTTCGCCCACGTCCGAACGCGGTCCGTGATGCCCTTGGCATCGATCGCAGGCATCGTGTGCTCGAACCGGGCCACGTCGGACCAAGCCCGAAGCTCCCCGAGGAGCTTCGTCGCCTTCCGCTTGTCATCCTCGGTCTCGGCTAGAACCCACTTCTCGATGTTCTCCCACGCACGCTTCCATTCCGGCCCGTCGATTCCTGGCTGTCTCGAGACGGCCCGTGCCAGGAATTGTCCGGGCGCCCATCTCACGGGCGGGTTAGGAAGGGTGAGAAGGTCGAGAAACCGCTCCGCATCGAACGGCTTCCAGACGGTCGCGAACGCAAGCGTCAGGACCTGCAAGGCGCCGCGGAAGGGAGATGCGGCCGAGACCCCGAGGACGGGTTGACCTAGCCTTGCAAGGGCGAGGTCGAGCAGCGCCGTGCTGCCCGTCTGGGCAATGACGAGCGTCTTGCCGACCCCGGCTTCGGTATCGGACGCGATCCATTCCGCGACGGACTCGGCCGCCGATAGCTCGGTCGATGCCTCCATCTCGACGACGGTGTCGTCTCCGTCGAGCTCTGCCCGCGTTCCCTGCTTGAGGAAGACGTGGAGACGACCGAGGTCCGACGATGCCTCCACCGGAGCCTGGACCACCTTCTGGCGCACGTCGGTTCCGCCAGCCGACAAAAGTTCGGTCAGCCTGAGCCATCCCGGCGGCAGCTCGTCGGAAGCCTCCACCGTCTCCAGCCTGTCGATCCCCGCCTTGTCCCCGGCCTCGAGCCGGGCGATCACCGCCCGGAGGCGGTCCGCACGACCGGACGGCATCGGACTGCCGGCAGCCTCGGCGGCGGCAAGGTCGGAAAGCCGGGCAGGGGCGTTGGCGAGGACTCCCGGCCTCCATCCGCCTTCGACGAGAGCATCGCGCCAGGACAGGATGAGACGGGCCGTGGAGAAGGGGTCGGCGGCCAGCGACGCGGCCCAGAACCGCTTCCCGGTCTTGCCCGCTTCTTGCAGCTTCTTCTGCCACGCAGTGATTCGCACCACGGGGGTCACGGGAGGACCGCCCAGACCCAGCTTGGTCTCGAGGATTTCCAGGAAGCCGAGCGGGCCGACGATGCAGCCGTTGAGGCACCCGGGACCGTCCCCCGGGAAGTCAGGGTAGGCGAATCCATCCGCCACCATGCCGAAGACGATGTGCATCGCAATCCCCAGGGGAAAAACAGCTAAGGTTGCGATTAGCGCCCCGTTGCTGTCGACCTGCAAGGGGAACGGGCAGTGGATAGCGGGGATAAATCCTATGGCGCTTGACCACAGGCGGCGCGAGAACGAGGAGCGGGAATGCGCCAGGAGGGCGCAAGACCAACGCGAGGAGGACGGACGCGTCGAGCGGTGCCCGCAGCTATCTCGGCGCCGGAAGCGATGGGTGGGCGACCACTGCCAATGCCGGGATCGGCGGCAGGTCCCGGTCGCCCGGGACAAGCTTGAGGCAGCGGCCGCGCGGGTGTTTCAGGAAGATCGCCTCACCGTGTACCTGAGGAACCCGCAGCACGTGCTCGGCGGCAAATCCCCGCTCGCCTACTGCGTCGATGACGCTTCCTTCCTGAAGTGCGTGGAGCTTACGCTTCTGACGGGAAGACGCCGGCGTTGAGCGTGGCGTCTCCAGCCCGTGGCTGCGGAAGATACATTAAGGCGCGGAAAAGGTCAGTTTGGGTGCTTAGGAAGGCGTAGGCCCTCGCCACACTCCTCAGTCTTCTGAAGAAACTGAACACCTCTCCTCTCGGTGTGGACCGGATGAGCACAATGGGCCTGCCAAGCAATATCGTCATCGCCGACCAGACAATTCCGGTCGAGCGGTGGAGTGGAAGAGCCTCCGGACACTGCCTGCACCCCTGCGGCGGCGTTACGAGCCCGTTGATCAGACCTCGTGATTTTATTTAGTCCCGTCACCTGACTGGAGTTGCCGGATTGGTTTGGCACACGGCAGCATCGCGGGAGGTCTGCCGGAGAAGGTCGATTCCTTCGATGAGATCGCGAGGAATCGTGCCAAGCGTGCGGCTTTGCTACAGCGCTTGGATTGGCATCGAATCCTGCATCGTGAGGATGGTAGCGCTCGAGATTATGCGCGCCAGTGGTATTCTATGGCCTCCTCTTGCTCCGCGAGCGCCGAGGCACGCGCGGATGATTGGGCGGAATTCGGAAACCAGGACCGAGCCCGCCTTCCTCCTTTAGGAAGACGACGCCCCGCGCTTCAAGCGCCTGCCTAATGGCCTTGTGGGTACGTATCGTCATGTCCTCCCGACCGAGTTCAAACCTCATCAGGGAGCGAGTGCTGATTCCTGCGGCTTCGGCCAACTCGTCCTGCGTCAGCCCAAGCGTCAGGCGAGCGGCTCTCAGAAGGTCGGGAAAAAGTTCCATGGCGCGAATTTGCACGCACGCGCTAGGAATACCAGCTTGTCAACAATTGCGTAGCTACATGACAATATTATCATTCGATGTGCATTTTTTTGTCACTTTACCGTTCATTGCGATGGATCCGAGCCTTGGGTCGGGTTAACCTTCAGCGAATCAGGAGGTCTTTCCACGTCGGAGCGGGAGGACAAGATGGACGTGCTGGCACTTGGAGGTTCAAAAGGAGGTGGATCGCGAAACACCTCAAGCGTCCTGCTCGAGGCTGGGGCACGCGAGATGGAACTTCACCCTCTCCGTATACGGGTTCTCCCTCCTGGGCGGGCGCCAGCCCTGAGGAACGTCCGGAAAGTGCCGTTCAACACGGCTTCGATCTTGGCGGATGACGCAGAACTCGTCCCCGCTCAAACCCGGCTCCTCGTCCTGAGAAGCCCCGAATGCTTCCCCGTCATCGTCGACATGCTCTGCAAAAGGATTCGCACGACCATGCTCATGCTGGCCGGCACCAAGGCTCGAATCCTGCTGCCGATCCGGGACAGAGGCGGCAAGTTTGCAAATCGCCCTCGAGCAGGTCTGACGAGCGCACATCCCACGTGTGACGGATGAAGATCGCTCCGCGTCCAGAACAACCCTGTCGAATAGGAGACTTCGAATGTTCGAAATCGAGGGCAATGAATTCACTGACACTGATCAAATGCTACTGACAGCCGATCGTCTCGAGCGTCTCGCCACGAACCTGAGGGCGATCCACGCAGGCGCCGGTCCGACCGAGGACGATCTCGCCAACGCCCCAGTCATTGAAAACTGGGCTACGGAATACTTACCCGCAAAAGTCTTGTTCGGGCGTGTGGCGAGCAACCTGCCAGGGAAGTATCTCGGCTTCTGTTCAACGGATCTTTGGGTCCTAGCCGAGCCACGTGGCTGGGCACTGACGCTTGAGCGCTGGTACCGCCTCGGGTCACCGGAGAGGCGCCAAGATTAACACGCGAAAGGTAGGACGGATGCGCCCGCTTCGCAGGGAGCCACTCATCTCCGCGTACGAGGCCCTGTTCTATCTTCTCGATGAGTCAACCCACTGCACGGCTGCGCCGTCAGCCGACCCGCACATCTTTGTCGGCAGACGCCGCTTCAGAGCATAGGAGGGACTTGATGTTCGTAATCCTCAAGGATCGGATCCTGGGCCGAGACAACGTTGCCCGACTGATCGACGGCCTCGAACACCTTAGCGCGGTTCTCCGAGCAATTCAGGATGGGCGTGGACCCACTGCCCAGGAGTTGGCTGAGGCTCCTATCCTCAACAATTGGAGCATCGAGATCAAATCCACGCCATGCCTGAGCATCACGGCCGACTTGACTGACGATCTGTTCCTTCCAAAGGACGAAACCCTCAGGGAGATGCCGGATCTTCGCTGAACAGCAAGGTTGGGTAAGGGGCCTCGCGGGCTGGTACCGCCTCGGAAGTCCGCTGGGCCTTATCAGCACGTCGTGATCAGCAGGATTTCCTATGCCAGCAGACATGCCACCCCAAGATCCTGGCCGCAGTCAAGATCGCGATCGAAAGCATTTTGAGCGGAGGCGGAAAGCCGCCTTGGCAGGCCTTCACCTGCCGACGGAACAAGAACTCCTCGAGGGAATGCCGTTCCTTGCTGGCGACATCCGGCAGGACATGCAGGCTTTTGCCGAGCGGTTGATGCCCAGGCTCCGAAAGAAGGCGGAGCGCATCCACTTCGCCGCGGTCGTCAACTGCTTGGAGCAACTCACCGTCAGTCCCGGCGTCGAAGAGCTCAGAGCGCTCAAGGGCGTCCTTGAGGAGGCTACAGCCAGTCTTCCAGACAGTGTCCGGTCCTGGCGACTGCGGTGCCGGATCTATCTCGCATACCTTGGTGATCATCGCGCCGCGTTCGCACTCGCCCGCGATGCCATCCTGATGGCCATTGCGATGCAGTCGTACTCAAAGGAGCCGGTGACGGCCCTTGCAATGATGAAGGCCGCACTAGGCTGGCTCTTCTTCGCAACATCTGATCCTGAGTACGCCTATCTCGGGCGGGAGATCCGGACAGCATGCCGGGCCGAGCCAGCGATCATGGTTGACCACTATGGGGGATTGCTCGTCGAGTTTGTGGAACACCAGACTCAGGAGGCACTGCTCGCCGCAATCGCTGACGAGGAGACCGCAAACGGAAGGCTGCCGGCGAGCGAAACCGCGAACACCCCGAGCGTCTCAACCCCGACGGGGTACCCGGGATCTGCCGTAGTGTCCTCAGTGGTCATTTTCAGCCAAGTCGGCAACGCGAATACGGGGGAAGGGAAGAAGGTCGCGAAGGAACTCGACGGGCTCGCCGGCAAGGCCTTGCCCCTGGTTCCAGTACCTGACCTCAAGGCGGCACGCGCAATGTTGAAAGCGGAGTTCCCGTATGCGACGGAAGTAATCGATACCGTCCTCTGGGACGTCGCGCTCCGATCCCATGTCCAGATCCGCCCGACCATCCTTGTGGGCACTCCGGGATGCGGCAAGTCCCGGTTCGCGACCCGCCTCCTGAAGGTTCTCAATCTGCCTCACGACATGATTCCATGCGGTGGGGTTTCGGATGGCGCCTTCGCTGGCACTCCCCGTCGATGGTCGACCGGCGAACCGTCCCTCCCGGTTGCCCTCATCACCCGCTACAAGGCGGCAGGACCCGGTGCGATCTTGGACGAGATCGAGAAGGTCGGGACCTCCCGCCACAACGGTCAGGCTCATGACGCACTTCTCGCATTCCTGGAGCGGGAGACGGCGTCCCGCTTTCACGATCCTTATGTACAGGCGCCGTGTGACCTTTCCCATGTCACATGGCTGATGACAGCCAACTCTCTCGAGGGACTTTCGGCCCCGCTTCGGGACCGCTGCCGGGTCATTCCGTTTCCAGAGGCCGGACAGGATCATCTCGCAGTCCTCAGCCGTCAGATCCTCGCGGAACTCCTTGCTGATCAAGGATTGGATCATCGCTGGATCAGCCCGCTCGACGAGATCGAACTGGAAGCCGTCACCAAAGTATGGCCGGGTGGTTCACTGCGCAAATTGCGAAGGGTAATCGAGGTCATTCTGGCGAGTAGGGGCGTGAGGCACTGACCTCAGTTATGACGCGCATTGGGAGGACGAGATGTATGGCCCAGTCACAGGTTTCTGGAGCACGGTGGAAATCCCGATGACCTGCCTGATCGGCGCAGCCTCGGGGCATCCCCTGCTCCCAGGAACTGGGCGCGTGATCCGCACGTCCGACCTCTGGATCATGTCTGAGGAGTTTTCATGTGCTCGCACGCTATCGCGTTGGTATCGCCTCGGCCGACCTTACGAGGCGATCGACGAAGATCAGACCTCGGTGTCGTGAAGGAAGGCTCCATGAGCGGCAAACGCCACAAGGATATTCGGGCGGGACGGGGGTTCCCGAGCGCTGCCGAACTGGAAGCCGGGTTTCCTTTCCACAAGGACAGCATCCGCGAGGACATGAGCATCTGGGTGGAATCCAAGGTGCGGCAAAAGCCGGAGGAGCAGGACTCAGGCTGGGACCGCTCAAGATACCTGGTCGCTCTCCGATGGTTGCGGGACAGCGCGAGGGACAGCCTCAAGACCGACGAGGACTTGGCCGAACTTGTCCTCCAGGTGATCGAAACCCTGCCGCCTTGGGCGCCGGCCGATCACCTCCGTTGCTGGGCGTATTGGAGTCAACTCACGGCACAGCCGCCGATGGGTGAGGAACACCGGCGGACTCTCGGAGCATCGGCTGATGTGAATGCTGGCAAGCTTCCTGGTGGTCAAGCCGCACGCGTGGGAGCCGATAGCCTCGACCGACACCCGATTTCCATCATGCCACAAGCGAATGATCATCCGGGGCGCATGAAGGACATTCTCGCCGGGAAGGCATGGCCCGAAGCCATCGAACTTTTGCGTGGAATGCCGTTCTTCAAGGGTAGCCTCCACGAGGACATGCGCCACTACGCCGGACGCTTGTTAGGCGGCATCGAACGCGACGTGTACAGACGCGATGATTGGGACGACTACGAAGCGTCTATCATCCATCAGGCTCGGCGCTTGCGGAAGGCAGCAAGCAACGAAGCGTCAACCCAGTGGGATTTCCGTCCAATTATTGAACGTCTGCTGTTCACGTTCCCCAGGGACTATCGCGAGGGGTGGCTTCGGTGCAGCTACTACCGGGCGGCTCTCGGGGTGAGATGGGCGCAGGTCGACATGGCGAGCACGGCAGTCTCACTGGCCCTGGTTTCAGCCAAGGCCGGATCTCCATCGGAATCCGACTATCAACTGATCGCCACGGCGCTGGGCTGGCTCGCCGAGCTGGCGGTAGATGAGCTCGCGCTGGTGGAGCAACCGAAACCCATCTGTTGCGACGCGCCGGAAGATACCGCAAGACACTACGGGCAGATGCTTGTCGATTTCATGCGTATGCCTCCGACGAGGAGTGGTCCATGACAGACCGAATGGCTGAAATCCGTGCCTACAACACCCGCCAGGGCCACATTCTAGCCGGACGGGCGATCCCGTCTGCCGACGAACTGCTGCGCCTCATGCCCTTCTTTGAGGACAGCATCCGTGAGGACGTCCTTGAGTGGGTCAAGGGCGAGATCGCCCGCCTTGAGCGGCTCAACCCACCTGAGCGCCGGGCGCTCCTCCCATTTCAGGGGCTGCTCAACAACTTGGAAGACTCCGATGTTGTCGGTGCAAAGCTGGCCCAGCGCATTGACATGCTGATGCTCGCACTGGCCGAAGAAGATCGTGAGGGGCGGCTGCGGTGCACGGTCTACCAGGCAGCCCTCGGGCAGCGTGCGAGTATGATCACGCTCGCATGCAATGCGGCAACAGCCCTCGCAGCGTCCGCCGAGACGTCACCAGAGCCGACACTGGTGGATCTCACGCTCGCTTGGGCAGCGCTCGGCTGGCTCGCCGCGCTAGCCACCGATGACGCATTCGTGCCGCTGTCAGACCATCCTCGGCCGGAGCGTTTTGAGTCATCCGTCGACACTGCCCTGTGGCACGGCCGGGCGATCGTAAGGTTCCTGAGCGGAGAAGCGCCACCGAAGGTGCTGCTGCGGCAGAGGTACCGCGATAATGCAACTCAGCATTGTGATGCCGCCGAGCGCAAGCAGTGGCTGATCCGACAGGCTGGCGGCGTGTTGGAAGAGGATTTCGTGGCTGACTGGCTCGGCATGAGCCTTCCAGAGTTGCGGCGGTATACGGAAGGGGGCGACCTGATCGCCGTCGACATGGACGGCCGTGCGGTCTACCCGGCGTTTCAGTTGAAGAACCCGACGACAGTCTTGGACGTGCGCAAGATCCTCTCCGTCATGCCGATCAGGTCTTCCTGGATGCGACTGGAATGGTTCCTGACACCAGCCAGCGTGCTGGGCGGAGACACCCCTTGGCAAGCCCTGCGTGCGGGGTGGCGGGAGGCTGTTCTTGATCTCGCGAGGAGCCATGGTGCGGAATGATGGCGCCTTAGGACCGTGCCGCTTCCTTGGTCCCGTGGTAGATGATCCATCACGGGAAGATCTGGATTTTGTACAGGGTTTTGCACAGGTGGGTCCGACTGCCCGGAGGTGTATCCTGCCTCGGGACTCGGGCTCACCGGAACCGCCGCAGGCACCGGGTCGCCGGAGGAAGTCTCGCCATGACGCGCATCCTGATCGCCGACGATCACGACGTGGTCCGCTCCGGCGTCCGGGCCATCCTGGAGGGACATGAGGGCTGGGAGGTGGTCGGCGAGGCCCGGGACGGCAAGGAAGCCATCGACCGGGCCCTGGCCACCCCGCCCGACGTCGTGGTCCTCGACTATGCCTTGCCGGAGTTTGGCGATAGCTTGCTCACCCCAAAGCTCCACCGCCTTGCGAGCCAAATCGGTTCCCAAACCATTCCGATTTAAGAATGCGATTGCTTCGGTGATCGCCTTCTGGTTTCCCCATGCATCGTGGACGATCTCAGCCTGTGATTGAGGCAATACTTCCGAAAGACGGTCGACTCGGCCCTCGTCGAGAATTCCATAGATATCTTCGCCGAACGTCTCCCACATTCTCCGTGCCGTTACTGGTCCGCTACCTGCAAATTCAGGACGCCCTGCGAGAACCCGAACGATGTGGCGGCCGTTTGAATGTCCTAGGCCAGGCAGGCGATCGAAGTCGACGCTCATGGGATGACCCTCCGACCTGATCCTGTCATATGATCTACGACCGACTCGTACCGCATATGCGTCGCCTCAATTCTTGGTTCTCGCTTCGGGCGGCAGCCAAGCGCTGCTCAAGGCGCATAATCGTAGAGTTGTCGCCGCTATCACGGGGCGCAGGTGCCTCAACCTCGGGATATCGATTCCAATTTCTTGTACGGCAGCAGCAAGTGTCCGAGTCAAGCGCGGGTTCGGTTGGAAGACTTCCCAATCGAATCCACAGGCTCTGGCGATGGCTGTCTTGTTTACATTGCCACGTCGTACCAAAAGCGGGAGCCTCGCCGTTCGCAGAGGATCAATGAACTCAACCAACTTGGCATGATTGTCTTCACTCACTTCAAGGAATGACTTCTGCGTCATCAGCGGTTATCTGAACGATCGATAGGTCGAAGGGGGGTATCGAGAAACTTCTCGTCGAGGTTCCGCGAACTGGCGTTGACTGCCCAGCGGACGAACTTCTCCAATAATAAATCGCGGATAGCTTCCAACTCCGCAACTTTCCGCTCAAGCCTTCGGATCTTCGTTTGCGTCCGACTCAGAGGCTTGTCGTCTCCGGACAGGATCGGTGCCTTATTGTAATTCTCATAAGCTGCCTTGATCTCGGTATAATTGTCCAACGCCTGCCGCGTATATCGCCCACCGATCTCACGGTCGACGACATCGCATAGGGCTTCCCATGTCAGTCGTCCCTTCCAGCCATCAATTATGGCGACAATGCCCACAATGCGGTCCTGCGTCATGCGTGGTGCGCGGGGCCGCCGATTCCGTTGCTTGGTACGAACTTTCTTAGGCATCGGATCCAGGCAATCCATCAGGTGCCTCGCTGCGGTGATTATGTAGTAGCACTGCACCTGTCACCGCTTCATGATCACGCATAGCTTGCTCAATCAACGAGTACTGACCGGACCGGGACAATCGGATCAGTGTCCCATCGGGCACTGAGGGATTCAGCAGAATCGCAAGCAATTGCTCCAAACGGTCAATGGTCCCACGGTGAGCTCGTACCCACTCTTCAGCACCAAAATACTCCTTCGCCATAGCAGCCTCAGCTTCAGCAAGGCTTCGACGGGCACTTTCCAGAGCGAGGCTCACCCTCTTTGTATGCTGAGGGTCATGTCCTTTTACACACACATGTTTGGTGCAGTGTAAGCACTCCATAAACATGCTACAGGGTGAGGATGCGAAATCATGCTCACAGAAGCCGATTTCGGTCGCATGTCCATGAGTTGCGCGCTTCTGTCCATCCTCCCTAGATACGGGCGGGTTAACTCTGATCCTCTGGCCTCGGACATTAGCTAGTTCCTTTTCCCGCCGCCGCCCTTGCTCTAATCTTTCTTCCGGCGTCCGGTGATCGTAGACGGTGTTCTGTCGAACATCGGCGCGCCCGCTCCATGCTGCTATTTCCGCCTCCGATAGGCCACCTCGTTGAGCAAGCGTGTTGAGATAATGCCGCAGTTGGTGGGTTTTCAACGTGATTGGATCATCGGGATTTGACAGGCCGAGACGCGCGAAGATCCCGTCAGCCGTATGAAATTGCTTCATGATATTGTCATAGGACACAGCATCGAACATACAGCGCCATCGAGCCTGTCTCCGAGACCCGAACTCACGACGCCTCACAATCATCAACGCTTCGCTGTAACGGAGCCCAGTCGCTTTATCCATCAGTGGAAATCCCCGCGGCAGCAGAGAAAGAATAGCCGTCTCGATGTCAGCGAACTTAAATCCGCGGGAAGTTCGTCCGTTAGCACCTCGGACGAGTGCCGTTGCGCGAATGCCCTGCCGCTGGGCCCACAACTGGCCCTCTTTCGGTCTGGTGAAGCCAATGATCTGCTCAATGTCGGCTCCGGTAAGTATTTTCCCGCGCAGTCCGGCACAGTCTTCAGGCAGATAAAGTTGATCAGGATACCTCTCGTACCAACCGGCGATTCGTCGGGCCTCGTCCGTCTGATCTCTCAAACGGCATATAGCCTCCTTTGCTACATCCGCCATAACGGCGGGAATGCCCTTGATGAAGTCTGGATAGCCTTTTGATCCCGCCCAACGTAGCATATATCCCTGCTCACCTTCTGAAAGCGGCTGTACCTCGCAATCCGCTGCAAGCGCGAAAATTTCGTTTACACGACTGGGCGCACAGGAGAGCAGCGCCATCACGGACGTGGAAATGATATCTTGAGGGGATTTGGCGAGTTGGAAGGCCGTCGGTAGTGCGCGGAGGGCCCGATCGGAGGGGAGTTTCTTTTCGCGTATAGCCTTTGCCGCCTCGCCAAGTCTCCGCTTCTTCGCAACCTGCCATTTAAGGCCATGTTTCCAATCAACTGGTGCATTGGCGGCAAGATGCTTCTCGTGAAGAAAGGTCGAAAGGTATCTGAGATGCAGCCCGACACGCGGTCCATAATCCCCGGGAACCCGAGTATCGGCAAGATCGACAGCTTGGTCGAGCAATTGAGCATTGATGGCGCCGAGATCTGGTTTCAATCCGCTCTTTAGGAAGGCCCAATACAATTCCCGCATTGCTCTAATCTCCATTAACGGCGGAGACGTTGGTGCCTTTATGCCCACGTAGTAACGGATGTAAGCCTTGACCTGCGATGCGAACGGTTCCTTCACAGGAGAGCCAGGAAGCGTTTTTTGCTTCCGCGCTTCCTCGACAAAATTGAGAAGCATCCGTCCTTTGAAGCCTCTCTTGAAATAAAACTTGGTTACATCCCAAGTCGGCGCGTCGAAGTCAAGATCAGAGCCGTATACATCGAGGTCATGGCGGCACATGCGAACAAACGCTTCCATATTCGCCGCGGCGGTTAGAGTTGCTTTTGGTATGAACGGGATTAATTCAGCCAACGGATTGCTCCTGGAATGGTAAGCCTTTGGCGAGACATTGTCGTACGACCTCTGCACAGGCCACGATCGTATCATCGAGAGTTGCAGCGACGATCGGAGAGCCATCCTCAGCCATCCTCCGTCGTCGAGCGAGCAGGCCCTCAAGGATGGCCTCGTGGGGACCGTCGAGCCAGGGATGGAATAGTCGGCAAGTATAACAGGCAACTGGTTTACCGAGGCCGCAGAAGCCGTGCTTTCCGCATCCGCCTATGTCTACTGGTCCTTCGCCTTCATGTGAGGCGCCGAACACGTGGTGTTGGATTTCTTGATTCGAATCGTTGCCGCGGGTTGCCAATTTCCCGGCGAAGCGTTGAGCCATCGGCGCGAGCAACATGGCCAATTTCCTGTCGATGCTTTGAAGTAAGTCGACGCAATACTCGATGTAGCTCTTGGCTGCGTTTAAGGACGAGTGGTCGAGAATGGCAGCGATCTCCTCAAAGGAACGACCTGCTTGTGCGGCTCTCGTACCTGTGGTCCTACGGGCTCGCGTTGCATGAACGTTGATGGGCTCGCCTGTTCTCTCGGACTTCACTCCTAGCCCTTCCATTACGTATACGATCCGCTGACTGATGGTAGCGCTAGTCGGTTGTGCCAGCACAGTACCATCGCCGATGAACGTGCTTGCAGCATGGGATGCGGGGAACATAGGCGCCTGCTCCGGGTCACTCATTCCGCAAGCATAAGCTTTCACACGCACGAGCCGCACTTGGGCTTCGAGTATGATGCCTACGTCTTCAATCAGTGGGCGCTCGGTAAACAATTTGCGATATCCAGCACCGCGTTGCTTTGCGCGAGGTATGGCAATGACATAGCTCTTCCCGGAAGCCGTGCTGCTTATTTTCAGGTCGCAGATCCGCAAACTCGCAAGCTGGATCGGACGGGCTCCAATGGCGCCGGAAAGGAGACATAGGCTGTAATTATCTAAGGAGATTGTGCCTTCAGCAAAGCCCTGATGTAGAGCCTTGTACAAGCCATCATACTCAAGGTTTGAATACGCTCCGTTGACCGGACACTTCAATCGAAGCGCCCGCCTTCTCGGCTTGACGTGTCTCGGCATTTCATTCGCTGTGATCAGAGCATCCCGCGAGATTCCTGGAATTCCAAGCCTTGCCCATGCTCGCACGGCATCGTTTGCGTCGGTCGAACAGTGAAGATGTGTCTGTTCTAGTGATGCTCGATAATTGACTAGATGGATGCCTCTAATCGACTTAGCATCCTTATCTGTGTCAACGAGGATCTTCAAAATATGTCGAAGGTACCGATAAGAGGCAGCAGCAGTACCGGGACTTGCGCTGCGAAGCCTTGACATGATGAATCTCTTGAAGGAGCGCTTGAGACCCTCGTCTATCGGCAGGTCACCGTAATGAAAGTGCAGCCGTCCCGTGTCAGTAACGACTTCCCAGTCGTCTTCGCGAGGATTGAACGTGTATCCATCGCGCGTTTCAGCATGTTCGGGAAGTTCGTAATCTGCGTTGCGAGGGTTCGCGCTTGGGATTCTAGCTCGCACTGTTCATCTCCGACAGGTATGAGCGCTCTTGGGCGAGGTCGCGGGTGGACAGCTCGATATCTTGCATTAGCTTATGGATCCTCGAGCCATGCATCATGAGACGATGCTGCATATTTCTGACGTGCTCATCAGCTTTGGCTTTCGTCTTGCGCCTAAGATAGCTTGCTGCCATTCTTGAGCCTGGGACCCAGCCCATCAACCAGCATCTCTCTCGAGCTTCTTCTTCGCGGTTAAGCCCGATCGCATCGGCATAGGACGAGAAGTCCTCATTCCATTGATGTCTCAGTACATGTGCAGTGACGGGACCGACGCTGGGGTGCTTGAGCCGCAAGGTTGCGAACATTTCCGTGATCGCACTGTCCGAAAGTGGCTTGCCGTCCTGAGAAACGAAAAGAAAGTCGTGTTTCCTGGCCGCCTCGATCTTGTTACGGGCCTTTAGGTATTGTTCACCGAGATCAGCTAGGACCTCGTCAAGAGGTGCAAGGCGCTCCAGCGTCTTTGCGTTGGGTTCTCGCAGCCGGGGATCTGACCGATCATCGTGTCGTCGTTTGATCTCAAGGTAAGCTTTCTGTTGATTGAAATCACGCACGCGTAGACCGAGAAGTTCTCCTATGCGCATACCGGTTCCATGGAGCCAACGCACGATTACCCAATTTCGCAAGCGCACGAAAAGAACCTGCCAGGGATTTTCCAGAGCTTGGGGGTCGGTTACAACCAGTAGCCAGGCAAGTTGCTCCGTGTTCAAGCTCGTGCGGTCGTCTTCAACAGGAGTTGGTGCTCGTTCTCTGATGTATTCGATTGTTTCGACAAGGGCCAATCCGTATTCATGTGCTCGGAGGAAAGTATCATCGACTCCCCTCGCATTGCTCATGAGGCGCGACTTTTGCCGAGCGCCAAGCCATCTCATATACTCGGTCCCGTAATAAATTCGTATTACAACCGTGATTGGATTCAAGACCCGCACTTTGGTGGCGCGGGGTAGCTTACGCTTAATGCTTACCAAGTAGTGGTTTACTCTCCTCTCCCGCGGCGCTTTGGGTGCTGCGTGGGATGGTGAAACTGCTCGGTCGCGTAGGGATTCTAGGGGTTTGAAAGCATCGGCTATAAGAGCGTCGAGCTCGCCCAAGTCGAAGAAAGCACCGTCGTTGATCCGTTGGGTAAGGTCGATGCCATGTCGCCAACAGAATAGGTGAATGAACATCGCGCCGCGAAGCGCTTGCTCCATCGTTCCGGCGCTCGCTTGACGATACTTGGTGGCGGACCAGACCGTTGGATCGAACAGTGGGAGCCCGGTTCCATCTCGCAAAATTGGACACCGTTCGCCATCCGAGAGAATGGTAGTCCTCACTCTCAGGCCTGAAATGGCGATGGATGCTTGCTTGGCCTTAACCATGTCTCCGAAGCTGCAACTCTAGTGCAGCGGAGGTCAATACTACTGATTTGCAACCGCCTTAAGTTGGGGAGTTTAACGAGTTTTGCAGCTCGGGCTTATTGTGCCGAGGGCTGACCCTTCCTACCTTAACGGTTGGCCACATAGAGTTTCATTTTACTCAACGACTGGTTTTCGACGTCGCTATATCAACCTAAAGGTGATGCGAATCACTTGTTGGCGTATTTTGGATTGCCCTTTGGGACCCACCAGCCAATCGGACAGTGGATTGGCCCTTTAACGCATCATGACCGAGGTTATTTCGTTCCTATTGCAATGTAGTATCTTTCGGCCTGGCGGCTCCACACGAATGAAACCCGATTTCATTCTCATGTTAAAATGGTGTGTTCGCAGGTGCTGTTTGAAGCGGGACTGTGAGCCAGAACCCGATATGGGTTCTTTGTCGGCGCTGTAAACAACGGAAAAGCCATGTCCGCACAAAGACATGCTGCTACACATTTACAAAAATGGGGGAGGTGGGCCTAAGAACTTGTTGTAGGACAGCCCGACCGAGATGCTGATGCCGATCTCTTTCTCCACCTTGTGGGCGAAGCGGGCAAGGGTGAGGGCCGGGCTGCCGTGATGCAGCCGTTCCGTGCCGGTGAGGTCGAGGAAGGCCTCGTCGATGGAGACCGGCTCAACCAGGGGCGTCAGCTCCCGCATGAGCTGGCGCACCTCGCGGCCCGCCTTGCTATATTTCTCCCCGTTCGGCTTGATTACCGTGGCGTGGGGGCAGAGCTTCAGCGCCTGGAACATCGGCATGGCGGAGCGCACGCCGTAGGTGCGCGCCACGTAGCAGGCGGTCGATACGACCCCGCGCTTGCGGCCGCCGATGATCACCGGCTTGTCGGCGAGGCTCGGGTCGTCCCGCTTCTCCACCGCCGCGAAGAACGCATCGCAATCCACATGGGCGATGGCGAGGCTGTCGCGCTCCTTGTGCCTGAGCAGGCGAGGGGAGCCGCAGGTCGGGCACCGTTCCGCCAGGGGGCTGGCGGCGGGGGTCAGGCAGTCGCGGCAGAAGGGCGCTTCGCTCATGGGAGGCCGGGGCTATTCGAACTCGGACGGCGAAAGGGTCCAATGGGCCTGCATGATGTGCTCCGGCTTGGTGTTCAAGTCCTTCGCCAGGGCAATCAGGAGCGGCTCGTCGGAAACCACGTAGTCGAGAATTCCAGCGAGGAAGCCGGGCGAGGTCGCGGCGGAGCGAATCGTGTCCGGGCGGAGACCGGAGACCGCGAGAAAGCGGCCGAGGCGCTCTTCGTCGCTCGTGATGAAGGAAAATGCCCCCACTGCGACATTTTCGGCCTCCTCACGGGTAACTCTTTTTAAGGGAGTGTTCATGCTGACAATTTGCATTTCATCAATAGGTTTGGACCTAACTATACCATCAGACGAAATTGAGGGCCGGTGAAGTCGGTTTTGGCCCCGGGGATCGTGCCCATGAAGAAGACAGTGCTCATTGTTGAGGATAACGAACTCAACATGAAGCTCTTCAACGACCTGCTCGAGGCCCACGGCTACGCGACCCTCAAGACCAGCCATGGAATCGAGGCCATGGAGCTTGCCCGGGCCCACAAGCCGGACCTGATCCTCATGGACATCCAGCTGCCCGAGGTCTCCGGTCTCGAGGTGACCCGCTGGCTGAAGGCCGACGAAGAGCTGAAATCGATTCCCGTGATCGCCATCACCGCCTTCGCCATGAAGGGGGACGAGGAGCGTATTCGGGAGGGAGGCTGCGAAGCCTACATGTCGAAGCCGATCTCGGTCGCCAAGTTCATCGCCACCGTGAAGACTTATCTCGAGGCCGACGGAAAGCAGTCGTGACTTGGCCAAATCCATGGCAGGAGTACGGCCGGGGCGGTGGAAAGCCGGCTCATCTCTTTGAGATGACTTGGCTTTAAATTTTTTGGGAAAATGCCGCTTTTTGGCCACATGGGCGCTTGCATCGCCCTCTGTTTTCTATACGTTCAGCCTAACTTTCCGCTTGAAGCGGAAGAAATGCCCTACGGATGCTCAGGTCCGCCGCATCTCCTGGGAGTTCGTGGGCTCGGCCAGCCTGGGGGCAGATCGTTGCCTCCTCAACGCTGCCCCCAGCTGGCCACCAACTTCAGCGACTAGCGTAAAGGCGCCGCAAGGCGCCTTTTGTTTTGCGCGAATGCGTCGCCTGCCAGGCTAAGAGCCGATAATCCCACGCGAATCGATCCATATCTAAGTGTAGGCCAAGCTTGGCCTTAAGATGACTATTCCGTTACGGAAAATTCTCCGAGGGTCGTGAACCGGGATGCGGTGCCGGGGCGGCCCTGCTACCCTTGCCCGGCATCATCCAAGTGGAAGAGGGATCATGAACCACCGCACGCCTTCGCTGCCTCCCAAGACGGCCTTGACCCGCTTCTCCGTCGCGCCTCTGTCCACCATGACCCGCAGGCTTGCGGATGTCGCCTCGGGCCGCGCTCCGGCCGATCTCGTGGTCACGGGCGCGCGGGTGCTCTCCACCTACAGCGAGCGCATCGCTCCGGAGCGGGAAGTTTGGATCGCCGGCGGGCGCATCGCCGCCGTGAAGCCGGCAGGTGCATACAGGCAGGTCAAAGGCCAGCCGGGCCGGATCTATGACGCGAGGGGCGGCATCGTCGCGCCGGGGTTGGTCGATCCGCATATCCATATCGAAAGCAGCATGGTCACGGCCTGCGCCTATGCGGAGGCGGCTCTGCTCAACGGTACCACGACGATCTTCTGCGACAGCCACGAGATCGGCAACGTGATGGATTCAGCCGGCATCGAGATGATGCTGGAGGATGCGCGCCACGCGCCGCTCTCGATCTTCCTCACCGTGCCGAGCACGGTGCCGGCCACCACGCCCGATCTCGAGACCGCCGGCGGCGACCTGACGCCCGACAAGATCGCGGCGCTGTTCGACCGCTGGCCCGAGGCCGCCGCGCTCGGCGAGAAGATGGATTTCGTGCCCGTGACCATGGGCGACGAACGCAGCCATGCGATCCTCGCGGCGGCTTTGGAGCGCGGCAAGCCGGTCTCCGGCCACATCTACGGCCGCGAATTCGTGGCGGCCTATGCGGCGAGCGGCGTGACCGACACGCACGAGGCGATCGATCGCGACATCGCCGACGATCTGCTTGACGCAGGTATCTGGATCTTCCTGCGCGGCGGCCCGCCCACGACCCCGTGGCATTCGCTGCCGGAAGCGATCAAGACGATCACGGAACTCGGGTCGTCGCACAAGCGCATCTGCGTCTGCACCGACGACCGCGATGCGGACGATCTCATGCTGTTCGGCATGGATTGGGTGACGCGCGAGGCGCGCCGCGCGGGCATGAGCCGCGAGCAGGCCTGGAGCATGGGCTCGCTCCATCCCGCCACGCGCTTCAACATGGAAGGCGACATCGGCGGCCTCGGCGGCGGACGCCGCGCCGATCTGGTGCTGCTCAACGACGATCTCGAAGTGCGGAACACCTGGTACGGCGGCGAGCTTGTCGTCGAGAACAAGACGATCACGCCCGCGCTCGATCAGGCGCTTTCCAACCGCTACCGCTATCCTGCGGAAGCCTATCGCACGGTCCATGTCTCGAAGCGGCCGAAGCTGATCCCGGAACTGCCCAAATCCGCTTGCGAGGCCAATGTCATTCGCGTCGCGCTGCCGGGCATCGTGCTGTTCCACGACAAGGTGCAACTCCAGCCTGAGAAGGATTGGGACACGCTGCTCGCCAAGCACGGTTTCACCTTCGTCTCCGTCATCGAGCGTCACGGCCGCACGCAGGGGGATGGCATCGCCCATGGCCTGCTGAAGGATTTCGGCCTGAAGAGCGGCGCGGTCGCGAGCAGCGTCGGGCACGATTCCCACAACCTGATCGTCGCGGGAACCAACGAAGGCGACATGCAGGTCGCGCTCGACACCATCATCGAGGCGCAGGGCGGCGTCTGTGTGGTGGATCAGGGCAAGGTCGTCGCGATGGTGCCGCTGCCCATCGCCGGGCTTCTTTCCGACAAGCGCGTGACCGAAGTGGCGGAGGAAACCCGCGCGCTGAAGGCGGCCTGGGAGAAGGCGGGCTGCAAGATCGCCTATATGGGCTTCAACCTCATTCCGCTCTCGGTGATCCCGGAAATCCGCATCACCGACAAAGGCCTCGTTCTCGTGCCGGAGATGGAGCTGGTGCCGCTTTACGAATGAGGTTCTAAAAGTCTGGCCCATAAAATCACCGGCCGCTCCCCACAAGGTGCAGGTGCGGTCTCCCTCCCCCTTGTGGGGAGGGATCAAGGGTGGGGGTGCCGGCGCCCGAGCCTGATAGGCTATCGCTTACACCCCCGCCTCCAACTCCTCCCCACAAGGGGGAGGAGGGCTCTGAGGCGCTCCGCTTTGTTTAAGCAAGACTCTGAGGGTGGGATGTCGAGTGTGCCTGTTCACGGCTCCTCGATAGCCGTCTTTCCCGCCAGCTCCCGCGTCCGCGCCAGGAGATCGCCCAGATCCTGCCGGAACTGCTCGAGGGCGAAGCTCAGGGCGAAGATCTGTCCGAACGCCCTTGCCGGCAATGCGTGCACGAGAGCGTTGGATCGAAGGGCCTCCGCCTCGCTGCCGAATTCGTTCAACGCGTCCTCGAAGGCGTCGGCCTCCGGAGGCGCCTTGCGATGCTGGAGAGCCCGCGCCAGATCGCGGAGCAGCGCATCGGTGGTCCGATGGAGAGCAGTGAGCGATGGGCCGAGGCGTTCCAGAACGGGCGCGGGCAGGGGACTCGAGGCGGCGCGGCCGATCATCACCAGATCGTGGCGCACGCGGTAGAGGGTGCGGATGAGGGGCTCCGGATCGGGCGCTTCGGTGAGGTGGCTCTGGCGCTCCCGCATGGCTTCCTCGGATGCGGCCTCCGCCTTCTTCAGGGCGGAGCGGATCTGCGGATGGAGCTTCTGCAGGGCCAAGCGCCCTTTCGGATCTGCGGTCAGCTCGCCGATGAACACCGAGAACAGATCCGCATTGAGGGAGACGACCTTCGCCGCAGCCTCCGTCATCAGCGTGTGGGCGCGCGCGGGCAGGACGAACAGGGAAACCACCAGGCCGACGATGTTGCCGAGGGTGATTTCGAGCACGCGGTCGATGGCGGAGGCGAGGGGGCCGATGGCCTGTCCGGTTGGCGGCAGCATCATGATGAGCGAGGTGATCGGCGCCACCCGGAAGGCCGGCTTGATCGCGGCGAGAATCGCCAGCGGAAACAGCGCGACGACGATGGAGAGTCCCAAGGTCAACGGCGAGCCGTGGGGAACGAAGGCCGCAATCACCCCGCCATAGATGGCGCCCGCGAGCGTTCCGCTGAAGCGCTCGACGGCGGCCTTGAGCGAGCCGCCGACGCTCGCCTGAACCACGACGACGGCCGTGATCACCGCCCAATAGCCCTGCGGCAGGTCGAGGACTTTCGTTACCGCATAGGCGAGAGTGCCGGCAATGGTGACCCGCAGCGCCAGTTTCAGTTCGGCGAGCCGTGCTCCGATGCGGCCGCCTGCCCGTTCGATCCATTCAGGGAATGCCATGCGATTCTCCGAACGCAGAGCATAGTGCGCGGTTCGCAGGACAGGCTATGGGACAGGCGCGGCGACCGTGGGGTCATTCGTTCGGCAGCACCACCAGCTCGGAGCCGCATTCCTCACAGATCCCTAGCACGGGCGACGCGATCATATGCTTCGTGCCGCATTCGGGGCAGCCTTTCATGGCCATGCGGAGCGTTCCCTGCATCTGCGGTGCGCTTTCGCGGAACGCCTCGCTGACTTCGACGGCTCGTTCGAACATGGACGCCTCCCTGAAGCATCGGAGTTGAGGGATGCTGCCCCTAGGGAATCCCATCGTCAACAAAGCTTTCTGGGTAGTTGTCCGGTCAGATCCCGCCTAACGGCAATCGAGAAGACGCTGGAAGTTGCTGAGAGCGGGATTTCACGCAAATACGGTCGTTTATGAATAAATATTTAGAAATCAGAAGCAAAACGCCGCAGCTTTCAGCCAAGCTCTGAACTAAACAGGCAATAACGAATTGGTATCACGTCTAAGTTTTGTGCAACATGTCAAGGTGCCGGCCATGAAGAAACTTGGTTTGCTTGCAGGTGTTGCGTTGATCACATTCAGCACCGTCGGCACCGCCGACGCGCAGAGATGGCGCGGTGGCGGCTGGCGCGGCGGAGGAGGCTGGAACGGTGGCTATTATCGCGGCGGAGGCTGGGGATACCGCGGCGGCGGCTGGGGGAACGGCGGCGCGGTCGCCGCGGGCCTGATCGGCGGCGCATTGCTCGGTGGCCTGATCACTGCTGCGGCCACGCCAGCCTACGGCTACGGTTATCCGGGCTACGGTTATGGATATGGCTATCCGGGTTACGGCTATCGCTACGGTTATGGATATGGCGGCTACCCGGCTACCTATAGCTACCCGGCGTATTCCTACCCGGCCTACGGCTATTATTCGGCCCCCGTGACTCGGGTCGTCTACCGACCCGCTCCGGTGTACGGGACACGCGTGGTCTATCGCCAGCCGGCCTACAGGACGCGAGTTGTCTATCGCGACCGCGTCCGGGTCGTGCGCCCCATACGGCGCGACGTGGTGACCACGGGCGCGATCGGCGCCCGCCAGGTCACGCGGGTCCGGGTCGACCGCTACCGCTAAGCCTTAGTCTTCGAACGCCCCCGAAACGAAAAAACCGCCTCGATGAGGCGGTTTTTGTTTTGAGAGCGATCTGCCCGGAAGCTTACTTGATCTTGGCTTCCTTGAACTCGACGTGCTTCTTCGCGACCGGGTCGTACTTCTTGAGATTGAGCTTCTCGGTCATCGTGCGCGAGTTCTTCTTCGTCACGTAGAAATAGCCCGTGTCGGCGGTGGAGACGAGCTTCACTTTGATCGTTGCGGCTTTGGCCATGGTCGGACCCTTTGTTCGGTTCGGCGCTCCGGCCGGCCCCATGGCATGGCCGAAACGCAAAAGCCGGGCGAGCCCGGCCGGAAAATCGTGGCGTCCCAATGCCCGATTATCGCCGGACAGTCAAGGGAGAAGGGGCTGGAGGGCGGTAGAAATACCGCCATCGTCGTCATCCCTGGGCTGCGGAGCAGAACCCGGGATCTTCAGACGAGAATGGCGCCTTAGCCTTCACACGATCCCGGATCTTCGCTGCGCTTCGTCCGGGATGACGCTTTCATCACAGCAGCTCCCGCACGAAACGGCCACGCTGCTGGTGGAAGAACGGGACCGGGAGCTGGTGGCCGAAGCCCGCCGCGGTCCGGGCCTCCAGCTCGCCCAGAATCACCGTGGTGATCGGGGGCAGGTCGAGGGCCTTGGCCTGGGCGATCGTGACCCAGGTCAGCTCGACCAGCTCGCTCTCCGGCCCGACGATGCCCTCGACCTCGTCGGCGATGGCCGTGCGGTCGACGGCGAAGAAGCGGGTGTCGAAGCGGCGGACGCGCTTGGGCGGGGTGATGGCGCGGCCGATGAAGTGCAGGGCCTCCAGGTCCGGAAACACGCCGCGCTCCTGAAAGCCGGACCAGGCCGTGCCGGCCGGGACCTTGTCGGGGCCGCCGTAATCCTTGGTGCCGAGCAGGAGGCCGGTCTCCTCGAAGGTTTCGCGGATGGCGGCGAGCGCCAGGGCGCGGCAGCGCTGGGTCGAGGGGCGGGTCACCTTCGCCATGAGGGCCTGCTCGGCGCGCGGATGAAGAGCGCCCGTCACCGCCATCGACCGGTCGCCGGCCTCGATCCGCCCGCCGGGAAAGACGAACTTGCCCGGCATGAATTTCAGGCCCTCATGGCGCTTGCCCATGAGCACCTTCGGCACCTTCGGCTTGCGGTCGATGATGATGAGGGTGGCGGCATCGACGGGACGGAGGGTAGGGGCCTTGGGGTTGGTTTCAGAGGAAACGAGGCGATCCATCTTCGCCAGGGTTTCGGCATCCGTCACGTGCATCGTCCTTGTCGATATTTTTCTTCGTCCGGGCAGCCCCGAAGCCATGCATACCTAGCGCGTATTGCAGCCCCACGACAGCGCCTTTGACGGGTTGGAGCAGGGCCAGGCACAGGATGAGCGTCAGCGCCGGCCAGGTGGCGAGATGCACCCACATCGGCATCTCGAGCTTGGTCTCGGTCATGAGGATGCCGTAGCCGACCAGGTGGCCGACGATGGTGATGACGATATAGGGCGGCAGGTCGTCAGCCCGATGGTGATGAAACTCGGTCCCGCAGGCCTCGCAATGGTCGACGACCTTCAGGAAGCGGCCGAAAAGCCTTCCCTTGTCGCAGGCCGGGCAATGGCCGAGGAAGCCCCGCTTCATGGCCGGAATGGCCTTCACCTCGTCCGAGCTCGCCGGTCGGGCCGTCTCGATCGTCAACGACATCGTCAATCCTTCAAACGTCAGGCGCGCCCGCGCCGCTTGACCTTCACGCGCGTCCGGGAGCCGCTGCGCTCGGGCGGGAACGCCTTGCCGGCGCGAGCCCCGCGCGGCAGGTGCTTGGCGCCCTTCCTCGCAGGAGTGCCGCGACCGGTGAAACGGCCCTTGGTGAGGATCTCGAAGCGCAGCGCGCCGGCGATCGGTGCAGCCTCCACCAGCTTCACCTCCACCTTGTCGCCGAGGCGGTAGGTTTCGCCCGTGCGCTCGCCCCGCATGGAGTGGGTTCTCTCGTCGTAGCGATAATAATCGTCGCCGATGGTCGCCGCCGGGACGAAGCCGTCCGCGCCGGTGTCGCTCAGCTTGATGAAAAAGCCCGCCTTGGTCACCCCCGAGATCTGTCCCTGGAATGTGGCCCCGATCCGGTCGGCAAGGAAGTGCGCGATCAGGCGGTCGATTGTCTCACGCTCCGCCGCCATGGCGCGTCGCTCCGCAGCGGAGATCTTGGCGCTGATCTCGATCAGCTGCGCGCGGGTGGTGTCGGGGGGCAGTCCGTCCTTGCCGAGCTTCAGCGCGGTGATCAATGCGCGATGCACGATGAGGTCGGCATAGCGCCGGATGGGGGAGGTGAAGTGGGCGTAGCGCCTGAGGTTGAGGCCGAAATGACCGTAATTCTCGGCCGCGTACTCGGCCTGCGATTGCGAGCGCAACACCACCTCGTTGATGAAGAGCTGGTGCTCCGTATCCGCGACGCTGCGCAGGATGCGGTTGAACAGCTCCGGCTTGAGCGCGCCCTGGCTCGGAACCTTCAGTCCGATGGAGCCGAGCACTTCGCTCAGCGCGCGCATCTTCTCCAGCGAAGGCTCGTCGTGGACGCGATAGATCAGGTCGGACCCGGCCTGCTCCAGGCTCTCCGCCGCGGCGACGTTGGCGAGGATCATGAACTCCTCGATCAGCCTGTGCGCCTCGAGCCGCTCCGGCACGAAGACCCGGTCCACGGTGCCGTCGGGATTGAGCACGATCTTGCGCTCGGGCAGGTCGAGGAAGAGCGGCTCGCGGAGGTCGCGCGCCTTCTTCACCAGCTCATACCCGGCCCAGAGGGGCTTGAGGATCTTATCGAGGATCGGCTTTGTCGCCTCGTCGGGATGTCCGTCGATGGCCGCTTGCGCCTGGGCGTAGGAGAGCTTCTCCGCGGAGCGCATCATCACACGATGGAAGCTGTGGCGGATCTTCCGTCCGTCCGGGCCGATCACCATGCGCACGGCGAGCGCCGGCCGGTCCTCGCGCGGCCTCAAGGAGCACAGATCGTTCGAGATCCGCTCCGGCAGCATCGGCACGACGCGATCGGGAAAATAGACCGAGTTGCCGCGCTCCTGCGCCTCTCGGTCCATGGCGGTGCCGGGGCGTACATAGGCGGCGACATCGGCGATGGCGACGGTGACGATGAAGCCGCCCGCGTTATTGGGATCCTCGTCCGGCGCGGCATGGACCGCATCATCATGGTCCTTGGCATCCGGCGGGTCGATGGTGACGAGGGGCAGCGTGCGCCAATCCTCGCGGCCTTCCAGGGAGGCGGGCTTCGCCTTCTCCGCCTCTTCCAGGACGGCCTTGGGGAATTCATTGGGGATGCTGTGGGCGTAGATCGCGATCAGGCTGATCGCCTTCTCGGATTTGATCGCACCCAGGCGTTCCTTCACCTTGGCGGTCGGCAGGCCGAACCGGCCATGCTTCACCACCGAGACCGCGATCAGGTCGCCGTCCTTCGCCTCGCCCTCGTCACCGGGGCGGATTTCGAGCTCCAGCTCGCGCGCCTTCTTGTCGACGGGAACGAGCCGGCCGCCGCCCTCCGGCAGAGCGCGGAAGATCCCGAGCACCTGCGCCTGCTTCTTGGCGATGATCTTGGTCACGCGGCCGGAATAGCGGTGGAGGTCGCCGGGCTTGAGCGGATCGACCCGCAGCAGCGCCCGGTCGCCGACGCCGGCCACCGGCATGCCGGGATGCGGCTTGCGCGGCGAGACGATGACGATGGTGGGGATCGGGCCGTGTTCCGCCTCGTCCCACTCGGTCGGAACTGCGATCAGCTCGCCGTCCCGGTCACGTTTCGTGATGTCCGCCAGGACGACGGGCGGCAGCTGGCCGGCCTTGTGGACGCTCTTGCCGCGCCGGTCGACGACGCCGTCGACTTCAAGGTCCTTCAGCACCTTCTTCAGCCAGATTCGGTCGCTGCCCTTGATGCCGAAGCGTTGCGCGATCTCCCGCTTGCCCACCTTGCCCTGGGCTTGGGCGATGAAGGAGACGACGTCCTCGCGGGAGGGAAGGGCGGGATCAGCTTTCGAATTTTTGGCCAAGGGAGAAGCTCTTCGGGTTCATCAGGTCTTGTCGCATGCAAGCCTGGCCGCGGCTAGCCCGGCGGCTTGGGATCTCTGATGACGCACCGGCAGGTCAAGAGATCCATGCGATGAGAAAGCCGTTCAGCCAAAAAATAAGGCCCCGATGTCGGAGCCTTGAGGGACCGGCCCGTGGGGGCAGAATGAGCCGGTGAGTTCATAAAACGTCCTGGCTCAGGGATGGTTCCGGCGGTTTCCGGAAATTTTTGGAAAAAATTTTATCCTGAGATCCCCACGTCATGTCCGGGCTCGTCCCGGCCATCTCGATCCTGTGAGACGCCACGCTTTTCTTTATCGAGATCACCGGCACGAGGCCGGTGATGAAGAGTGGATGGCTGCCCCCGCTGTCATTCCGGGGCCGCGCAGCGGCGCCCGGAATCCATAAACACAACGTCTCAGAAATGAGCGAGTAGCGTTGCGCGACTTTCTGCATCGTCAGTGGTTATGGATTCTGGGCTCGGCCTTTGGCCGCCCCGGAATGACAGTGCCTTGATCAGATATCCAGGTCGGCCTCATCGGCGAAGGCGGCGCGTTCCTGGATGAAGGCGAAGCGGGCTTCGGGCTTGTTGCCCATCAGGCGCTCCACGGTGTCGCTGGCCTCCGGCCTGTCCTCGGCTTCCACGACCACCTTCAGAAGCAGGCGCTTCTTCGGATCCATGGTGGTTTCCTTCAGCTGCGCCGGCAGCATCTCGCCGAGGCCCTTGAAGCGTCCGATCTCGACCTTGCCGCTGCCCTTGAACACGGTCTTCATCAGCCGCTCCCGGTCGGCATCGTCGCGGGCATAGGCCGATTTCGCCCCCTGCGTCAGCCGGTAGAGCGGCGGGACTGCGAGATAGAGGTGCCCGCCGTCGATAAGGCGCGGCATCTGGCGGTAGAAGAAGGTGATCAGCAGCGAGGCGATATGGGCGCCGTCCACGTCCGCGTCGGTCATGATGACGACCTTCTCGTAGCGCAGGTCGGAATCCTTGTACGTGGAGCCCGTGCCGCAGCCGAGCGCCTGGACGAGATCGGAAAGCTGCTGGTTCTGGTGCAGCTTCTCCTTGCCGGCAGAGGCCACGTTGAGAATTTTTCCGCGCAAGGGGAGCACGGCCTGGGTGGCGCGGTCGCGGGCCTGCTTGGCGGAGCCGCCGGCCGAGTCGCCCTCGACGATGAACAGCTCCGAGCCCTTGGCGCCGGCATTGGAGCAATCCGCGAGCTTGCCCGGCAGGCGCAGCTTGCGGGTCGCGGTCTTGCGCGCGACCTCCTTCTCCTGGCGGCGGCGCAGGCGCTCTTCCGCCCGGTCGATCACCCAGTCGAGAAGCTTGTTGGCCTGCTGCGGCGCCGCCGCGAGCCAGTGGTCGAAGGTGTCGCGGATCGCGTTCTCGACGATGCGGCCGGCCTCCACCGTCGCCAGCTTGTCCTTGGTCTGGCCCTGGAATTCCGGCTCGCGGATGAAGACCGAGAGCATGGAGGCGCAGGTCGCCATCACGTCGTCGGTGGTCACGGCCGCCATGCGCTTCTGCTGGTTGACGCGCTCGGCGTGCTCGCGAAGGGCGCGCAGCAGCGCGATGCGCAGGCCGTTCTCGTGCGTGCCGCCTTCGGGCGTCGGCACCGTATTGCAGTACGAGGTCGAGAACCCGTCCTCGTTCGTCATCCAGGCGACCGCCCATTCCAGCGAGCCGTGGCCGCCGGGCTTGGTGATCTTGCCGGAGAAGATCTGGTCGGTGACGAGATCCTTCCCCTCGATGTCGTGGAGCAGGTAGTCCTTCAGGCCGTTCGGGAACTTGAAGGTGGCTTCCGCCGGAACGTTGCCCATCCCTTCGACCAGGGACGGCGCGCATTTCCAGCGGATCTCGACGCCGCCGAAGAGATAGGCCTTGGAACGGGCCATCTTGAACAGGCGGCGGGGCTGGAACTGGGCGTCCTTGCCGAAGATCTGGTGATCGGGCTTGAAGCGCACCTTGGTGCCGCGCCGGTTGAGCACGCGGCCCACGGTCTCGATCTTGCCCTGCGGCAGGCCGCGGGAGAAGACCTGCCGGTAGAGGGTCTGGCCGCGCGCCACCTCGACCTCGAGGATCTCGGCGAGGGCGTTCACGACCGAAACGCCGACGCCGTGCAGGCCGCCGGAGGTCTCGTAGACCTTCGAATCGAACTTACCGCCCGCGTGCAGCGTGGTCATGATGACCTCGAGCGCCGACTTCTTTGGGAATTTCGGGTGCGGATCGATCGGGATGCCGCGGCCGTTGTCGGTCACGGACAGCCAGCCGCCTTCCTCCAACTCCACCTCGATGAAGGTCGCGTGTCCCGCGACCGCCTCGTCCATGGAATTGTCGATCACCTCGGCGAAAAGGTGGTGCAGGGCCTTCTCGTCCGTGCCGCCGATATACATGCCCGGGCGGCGGCGGACGGGCTCGAGCCCTTCCAGCACCTCGATGGAGGACGCGTCATAGCCGGCCTCGCCGGGCGTCCCCTGTTGCGGGGCCGTGCGGGACACCTTGACGGCGGCGTTGCGAGCCGAGGCGGGCGCGGCCCGCTTGGCAGCGGCGCCCCCGAAGAGATCGTCGTTGTCTGTCATTGGGACCTTGGTCCGAGATGATGATTCGCGTTTCTTTACACTATATCCCATGCCGTTTTTATACGTGAACAAAACGGAAACGGAAAGGGCGGTTCGTCGCCACGGGCGACAAAAGTGAAATCAGCTTAGGACATCGGACCCAAAAGTGGAGACCACTTTTGGGACCCGATCCGATGCTCTCTTATCTGAATGAGCGCATCGTTAATCGCGGACCTCTGGGTCCGCACGATGCGCCGTAAAGGTTACCGTCTAATTCCTCTAAAGGATGTCTTCCGGTTGTCATGCGGAACTGTTTAAATTCCATTCACGTTGGAAAGGTTAAGCAAGAGCTTAACGGGAGATACGGGCGTGACGACGCGGACGACTTTGGCACCGGCACAGAAGCTCCACCTCGACCGCGCCGCGCGCAATGCGGGCGAGGCCTTCGCCTTCGACGAGCCGGATAACACGCCCGTCGCCCATCGCTCCTACGGTTCCAGCCTTCTGTGGCTGGCGATCGCCGCCGTTGCCGTCATCGGGCTCGGGCTGACCTTCTGATCAGTCGTCGGCGGGCTTCTCGCCTGGGGAGAACAGCCGGGTCAGCATGTCTTCGAGGGGCTTCCCGAGGGTCAGAAGCAGCAGGGTGACGATCGTTCCGGCGATGGTGACGAACCAAGCTCCCAGGGCCGCAGCCACTCCGAGCCCCGCAGCGATCCAGACCGTCGCCGCCGTGGTGAGCCCGTGAACCTCCATCTTGTTCCGGGCCCGTAGAATCGCCCCGGCGCCGAGGAAGCCGAGGCCGGTCATGATGCCCTGAATGACGCGGCTCGCCGAATCCTGTCCGAAATGGATGCCCTCGTAGACGGAGCCTGCCAGGACGACGATGGCGGAGCCGAGGGAGACGAGACCCAAGGTCCGCATCCCGATCGGCTTGTTGTGAATGTCCCGGTTGATGCCCACCACCATGCCGGCGATCGTCGCTGCGCAGAGGCGCAGCGACATCTCGATCTGGTCCGCGTATTCCGCCGCGAGCGATGACAGCCACTCCGTCATCGCGCTCAGCCCGCCTTGGCAGCCTTCTTGGCAGGAACCTTTTTGGCCGTCGCCTTCTTGGCCGCCGTCTTTTTCGTTGCCGTTTTCTTGGCGGGAGCCTTCTTGGCTGCGGTCTTCTTGGCGGCCGGCGCCTTCGCTGCCGCCTTCTTGGCCGGAGCCTTGCGGCTGCGGGCGGACTTTTTCGACGGGCCGGCGGCGCGGCGGGCCTTCAGAAGCTCGACAGCCTCGGCCAGCGTCACCGCTTCGGCGGCCATGGTCCGCGGCAGGGTCGCGTTGGTCTCGCCGTCGGTGACATAGGGCCCGAAACGGCCGGCCTTCACCACGATCGGCTTGCCGGATTCCGGATCCTCGCCGATCGGACGGCCGGGATCGGCCGCGCCGCGGCGGGCGCCGCCTCCGCCGCTTTCCTTGGCGACGATCAGGTCGATGGCCCGGTTGGCGCCGATCTCCAGCACGTCGTCGCCGGCGCCGAGATTGGCGTAGACCTTGCCATGCTGGACGTAAGGTCCGTAGCGGCCGATGCTTGCCAGGATCGGCTCGCCCGATTCCGGATGGGTCGCGACCTGGCGCGGCAGCGCCAGCAGCTTCAGGGCCTTCTCGAGATCGACCTGTGCCGGGGTCAGCCCCTTGGGCAGGGAGGAGCGCTTGGGCTTCTCGCCTTCGCCGAGCTGGACGAAGGGGCCGAAGCGGCCATCGCGCAGGGTCACCTGTTCGCCGGTCTCGGGATCCGTGCCCAGCACCTTCACGCCAGGCTGGCCGCCGTTCTCGGACGAGCCTTCGCCGTCGCCATCGACGCCGGTGGCGGCGAGCTGGCGGGTGTATTTGCATTCGGGATAGTTCGAGCAGCCGATGAAGGAGCCGAACTTGCCGAGCTTCAAGGAGAGCTGGCCCGTGCCGCAGGTCGGGCAGGTGCGCGGGTTGGAGCCATCGCCCTTGTCCGGGAAGATGTGCGGGCCGAGGAGCTCGTTGAGCGCATCGAGCACCTCCGTCATGCGCAGCTCCTTCGTCTCGCCGATGGCGGCGGAGAAGTCGCGCCAGAACTCGCGCATGACCTGCTTCCAGTCGATCTCGTTGTTCGAGACCCGGTCGAGCTGCTCTTCGAGGTCGGCCGTGAAATCGTATTCCACGTAGCGGAGGAAGAAGCTTTCCAGGAAGGCCGTGACGATGCGGCCCTTGTCCTCCGGCACGAGCCGCTTCTTCTCGATCTTCACGTATTCGCGGTCGCGCAGGGTCTGCAGCACGGCGGCATAGGTCGAGGGACGGCCGATGCCGAGCTCTTCCATACGCTTCACGAGAGACGCCTCCGAGTAGCGCGGCGGCGGCTCGGTGAAGTGCTGGGTCGCAGCGATGCGGCGGCGCTCCAGGGAATCGCCGGCCTTCATCGGGGGCAGGCGGCCCTCGTCCTCGTCCGCATCGTCGTCCTTGCTCTCGTTGTAGAGCGTGAGGAAGCCGTCGAACTTGATCACCTGTCCGGTGGCGCGCATGTCGAGCTTGCGCGGGCCGACCTGGGCCGCGATGTCGGCCGTGGTGCGCTCGAGCTCCGCCGATTCCATCTGGCTCGCGATGGTGCGGGTCCAGATCAGGTCGTAGAGGCGGGCCTGTTCGGGCTCCAGGTATTTCGCCACGTATTTCGGCAGGCGGCTCATGTCCGTCGGGCGGATGGCCTCGTGGGCCTCCTGCGCGTTCTTGGCCTTGGTCGAGTACTTGCGCGGCGCGCCCGGCACGTAGCGGTCGCCGTATTCCTTGCCGATCACCCGGCGCGCGGCCTGCACGGCCTCCGGCGCCATGTCGACTCCGTCGGTTCGCATATAGGTGATGAGACCGACCGTCTCGCCACCGATATCGACACCCTCGTAGAGCCGCTGCGCGATCCGCATGGTCTGCGCCGGGGCAAGGCCGAGCTTGCGCGAGGCCTCCTGCTGCAGGGTCGAGGTGGTGAACGGCGGGTAGGGGTGGCGCTTGGCGGGCTTCGCCTCGATGTTCGCCACCGAGAAGGTCGCAAGCTCCAGATCCTTCTTGAAGGCCTCGGCATCCTTGCCGTTGCCGATGTCGAGGCGCGTGATCTTCTTGCCGTCGGCTCCGACGAGGCGCGCGTCGAAAACGCCTCCGTCCTTGGTGGCGAGCGTCGCGATCAGGGACCAGTATTCACGCGGCTTGAAGGTCTCGATCTCAAGCTCGCGGTCGCAGACGAGGCGAAGCGCCACCGACTGCACGCGGCCGGCCGAGCGCGCTCCCGGCAGCTTGCGCCAGAGCACGGGCGAGAGGGTGAAGCCGACGAGATAGTCCAGCGCCCGGCGGGCGAGATAGGCGTCGACCAGGGCCTGATCGATCTGGCGCGGGTTGCGCAAAGCCGCCTGCACCGCATCCTTGGTGATGGCGTTGAAGGTCACGCGCTCGACCGGGAGGTCCTTCAGGACGCGCTTTTCCCGCAGCGCCTCCAGCACGTGCCAGGAAATGGCCTCGCCCTCGCGATCCGGGTCGGTGGCGAGGATGAGCTTCTCGGCGCCCTTGATCGCCTTGGCGATATCGGAGACCCGCTTCGAGCCCCTGTCCTCGAGCGTCCAGATCATACGGAAGTCGTCATCCGGGTCGACCGAGCCGTCCTTGGCGGGCAGATCGCGGATATGCCCGAAGGAGGCCAGGACCTCGTAGTCCTTGCCGAGATATTTGTTGATCGTCTTGGCCTTCGCAGGCGACTCGACGACGAGGACTTTCATGAACGACTTCCTAAAAGCGGGAACAGGCGAGCGCCCTGCTGCCAGGGCGAAAGCGGCGGTCGGCCCGGACCGCCGCAGGGCGGGAATAAGTGGTTGATGATTGACGACAAGTCAAATCGGACCTGTCCCAAGCTTCCCTATATGGCCACGAAGGCGCGCTCCAGCAAGGGATTCACGGCCGCCCCGAGATCGTTGGCGCCGATCATCCGGGACGGGGCGGCCAGGCGGGTCAGGGCGTAGGCCTCGGCAATCCGGGGCGGGGCGGAGCGGACGAGAGCGGCGATGGCGGCCAGGACGAACAGCCTCTCCGCGATGAAGCGGGCCCGCGCGTCGGCGTCCGGGGAATGGAGCGCCAGCACGATGTCCCGGGCCGCATCGGAGGCGCCGGGCAGGTCCCGGACATCCTCCATGAGGCGCTCCAGCACCGAGGTCGCCACCTCCGGCTCGCGGGTCTCGGCGCGCAGGATGTCGAGGGCGACCACGTTGCCCGAGCCCTCCCAGATCGCATTGACCGGGGCCTCCCGGTAGAGCCTGGGCAAGGCGCTTTCCTCCACATAGCCGTTACCGCCGAGGCATTCCATCGCCTCGTAGATGAGGCGCGGGGCCGCCTTGCAGATGCCGAACTTGGCGGCCGGCGTGACGAGCCGGGCGTACGCAGCCTCCTCGGCGTCGGCCTGCTGAAGGTCGAAGCTGCGGGCGGCCTGGAGACTTAAGGCCGTCATGGCTTCGCTCTCCAGGGCGAGGTCGGCCAGAACCATGCGCATGGCGGGCTGGTCGATCAGCTTCTTCTGGAACGCGCTGCGGTGCCGGGCATGATGCGCCGCGAGCGCGAGCCCCATCCGGATCAGCCCGGCGGAAGCGACGGCGCAGTCGAGCCGGGTCAGCTGCACCATCTCGATGATCGTGCGCACGCCGCGGCCTTCCTCACCGATCCTCCAGGCAAAGGCATCTTCGAACTCGACCTCGGAGGAGGCGTTGGAGCGGTTGCCGAGCTTGTCCTTGAGCCGCTGCAGGCGCAGCGCGTTCAATGTCCCCTCCGGCCGGAAGCGCGGAACGAGGAAGCAGGTCAGGCCGCCCGGGGCCTGGGCGAGCACCAGGAAGGCGTCGCACATGGGCGCCGACATGAACCATTTGTGCCCGGTCAGCGCATATTCGTCGCCAGCCCTCGGCTCGGCGCGGGTTGTGTTGGCGCGGACATCCGTGCCGCCCTGCTTCTCCGTCATCCCCATGCCGAGGGTGACGGCCGTCTTTTCCCAGAACGGGAGGAAGCGCGAATCGTACTCCCGCGAACGGATTTTCGGCAGCCATTCGACCAGCCGGTTCGGAGCCGCCGCGAGCGCCCCTACCGAGGCATGGGTCATGGTGATCGGGCAGACATGACCGCTCTCGACGCCCGCCGCGGTATAAAGCCGGGCCGCCCGCGCGAGATGGGCATGTCCGCTCCGGGGCTCGTCCCAGGTCGAGGCATGCAGGCCATCCTCCATGCTGGCCCGCATGAGCACGTGATAGGCCGGGTGGAACTCCACCGCATCGATCCGGTAGCCGCGCGCATCGTGCGTGCGCAGCTTCGGCGGATTCTCGTTGGCGAGCCGGCCGATATCGAGCCGTTCCGCCGATCCCCAGGCCGCGCCGAAGGCGATCAGGCCCTCCGCCTCCGGGTCGACGCCGCAGGCTTTCAGGACGTCGAGCAGGGGCTGGTTGGTTGCGACGAGGTTCACCTCGCCGAAGGGCGGCGTCTGGTTGAAGACCTCGTGCGTGTCATGGCGATCCGACATGGCGCGATCCTCGGTAGCGCACAGTCTTCATTGTAGCGCGCTCCCGCATCCGCAACAGGATTCCCTACCCCTCGCGAGGAGGCGCAGGGGTGGGGGGTTGTATGACTGGGTTAGATCAAACCAGCAAAGCGCCGGCTCACCTCTCCTTGAGGGAGAGGTCGACGCGCGTCAGCGCGGCGGGTGAGGGGTTATGCCCTTTCCGGATAGCGCTCTCCCCCTCACCCTCGCTCCGCTCGACCTCTCCCCACCGGGGAGAGGTGAGACGGTAGCAGTCGCGATCTTCATCGATGATTTTCTGCGTTTCGACTTTCCGACCCCCACCCTCGATCCCTCCCCGCAAGGGGGAGGGAAGAAAGTGGCTGAGAAACTCGGCTTGCCGCGATTTCCCAGACCGCCTATAGCCATCGCTTTAAGATGAGCGACGCCCCCCGATCCATTTTTCCGCACCGGCACCTCCTCGGCATCGAGGGGCTGTCTCCTTTGGACATTCAGGCGCTTCTCGATCTCGCCGAGAGCCAAGTCGAGGTGAGCCGGCAGATCGAGAAGAGAAAGTCGACCCTTCGGGGCCGGACCCAGATCAATCTCTTCTTCGAAGCCTCCACCCGCACGCAATCCTCCTTCGAGATCGCCGGCAAGCGCCTCGGCGCCGACGTGATGAACATGCAGGTCGGGTCCTCCTCGGTGAAGAAGGGCGAGACGCTGATCGACACGGCCGTGACGCTCAATGCCATGCGGCCCGACATCATCGTGGTGCGCCATCACGCGGCGGGTGCGGTGCATCTTCTGGCGCAGAAGGTCGATTGCTCGGTTGTGAACGCCGGCGACGGCGCGCACGAGCATCCGACCCAGGCGCTGCTCGACGCGCTCACCATCCGCCGCAACAAGGGCCGCATCGAAGGCCTCACCATCGCGATCTGCGGTGACATCCTGCATTCGCGGGTGGCGCGCTCGAACATGATCCTGCTCGCGGCGATGGGCGCGCGGGTGCGCCTCGTCGCTCCTTCGACCCTACTGCCGCCCGGCATCGCGCGCCTCGGCTTCGAGACCTTCACGAGCATGAAGGAGGGCCTCAAGGACGCGGACATCGTCATGATGCTGCGCCTGCAGCGCGAGCGCATGAACGGCTCCTTCGTGCCCTCGGTGAAAGAGTATTTCCGCTTCTACGGGCTCGACCAGGAAAAGCTCGCCTTCGCCAAGCCTGACGCGCTGGTGATGCATCCCGGCCCGATGAACCGCGGCGTCGAGATTTCCTCCGACGTGGCCGACGGCGCGCAATCGCTCATCCGCGAGCAGGTCGAAATGGGCGTCGCCGTGCGCATGGCGGTGCTGGAGGCTCTGGCGAGCCATCTGCCGAACAGGTGAGAATTTCCCTCTCCCCGAAGCGGGAGAGGGTGGCCCGAAGGGCCGGGAGAGGGGCCGTGGACAGGACACGAAAGAACCAAATCACCCCAAAACTCCGCTCCTTCGCCAAGGAGCAGCGCTCGATCCCAACACGGGCCGAGGATCTGTTCTGGCAGCAGGTCCGGGCCGGTCGCTTCCACGGCTACAAGTTCAAGCGGCAGGTGCCGGTTGCGCCTTACATCGTCGATTTCCTCTGTGCCGAGGCCAGGGTGATCGTCGAGCTGGATGGCGCTCCCCACGACCGAGCCGACCAGCGAGCGCATGACGAACGGCGCGATGCCTTTCTGCGCGGCCAAGGCTTTCGGGTGCTGCGCTTTTCCAACGATCTCATGCTCGGCAACGGCAATCTCGTTCTTGACACCGTGCGCCAAGCGATTGAAGCCGAACTCGGCCCCTCTCCCGACCTGCTTCGCAGGCCACCCTCTCCCGCAGAGGGGAGAGGGAAAGGAGACCACCTGTGATGCCTGCTGATAGACCGATCCTGCTGAAAAACGCCCGCCTCATCGACCCCGCTGGCGACCGCGAGGAGCGGGGCGGGGTGCTGGTGCGCGACGGCGTGATCCAGGCGGTCGGGCCGCAGGTCGTGCAGGCCGCCGATGCGCAGGTGATCGATTGCGGCGGCCAAGTGCTCAGCCCCGGCCTCATCGACATGCGCGCCTTCATCGGCGAGCCGGGCGGGCCCTATCGCGAGACACTCAAGAGCGCCGGCGAGGCGGCTGCGGCGGGCGGGGTCACGACCGTAGTCTCCATGCCCGACACGAGCCCGGTTCTCGACGATCCGGCCGTCATCGACTTCATCGTGCGCCGCGCCCGCGACACCTCCATCGTCAACATCTGCCCAGCCGCCGCCCTGACCAAGGGACTGGAAGGGCAGGAGATGGCGGAGATCGGCCGCCTCAGGGAGGCCGGCGCCATCGCGTTCACCGATGGCGCGCGCTCGGTGACGAATGCGCAGGTCTTGCGCCGCGCTCTGACTTACGCCCGCGACTTCGACGCGCTGATCGTCCACCATGTGGAGGATCCCGACCTCGTCGGACAGGGCGTGATGAACGAGGGCGAGTTCGCCTCGCGGCTCGGGCTGCCCGGCATTCCGCGCGAGGCCGAGACGGTGATGCTGGAGCGCGACATCCGCCTCGTGCGCCTCACCGGCGGACGCTACCACGCCGCCATGATCTCGACCGCCGATTCGGCGGAGATCGTGCGCGCCGCGAAGGAAAAAGGGCTGCCGGTCACCTGCGGCGTTTCCATCAATCACCTGTCGCTCAACGAGAACGACATCGGAGATTACCGCACCTTCCTGAAGCTTTCGCCGCCGCTGCGCCACGAGGACGACCGGCAGGCGATGATCGACGCGCTGGCCGACGGCACCATCGACGTGATCGTCTCCGACCACAATCCACAGGATGTTGAGAACAAGCGGCTCCCCTTCGCCGAGGCGGCGGACGGCGCGGTCGGGCTCGAGACCCTGCTCTCGGCGGCCCTGCGCCTCGTTCATGAGGAACGCGTCTCCCTGCCCCGGCTCCTTCGTGCCCTGTCGACGAGGCCTGCCGAGATTCTCGGGCTTCCGTCCGGACGGCTGACGGTCGGCGCGCCCGCCGACCTCATCGTCTTCGATCCCGACACGCCCTACGTCCTCGACAAGCGCGATCTCAGATCGCTGTCCAAGAACTCGCCCTTCGACGAGGCCCGCCTGCAAGGGCAGGTGACGATGACGATGGTGGCGGGCAGGGTGGTCTTTCAGCGCGATACGATGTAACGAGAAGTGAATGTCTGACGAAGCCAATCTCCTGTACATGCTGGCCGCGCTCGTTTTCGGCTATCTCCTGGGCTCGATTCCCTTCGGCCTCATCTTCACCCGCATGGCGGGCTTAGGAGATGTGCGCAAGATCGGCTCCGGCAATATCGGCGCCACGAACGTGCTGCGCACCGGGCGGAAGGGCATTGCCGCCGCGACTTTGCTCGGCGACATGCTGAAGGGCACCGCAGCGGTCGCGATCGCCGCCCTGTGGGGCCCGCAATTCGCCATCGTCGCGGGGCTCGGCGCCTTCTTCGGCCATCTCTTCCCGGTCTGGCTCGGGTTCAAGGGCGGCAAGGGCGTGGCCACCTTCATCGGCGTGCTGCTCGGCCTGAAGCCGCTGGCGGCCCTGATCTTCGCGCTGATCTGGCTCGGAATCGCCTTTACCAGCCGCTATTCGTCGCTTTCGGCGCTGATCGCCAGCGCGGCGACGCCTATCATCCTCTGGCTTCTCGGCGAGCCCGGCATGGCGGGCCTCGCCATCATCCTCGCGGCGCTGCTCTGGTGGAAACACAGCCAGAACATCAGCCGCCTTCTGGCCGGGACCGAGGGCAAGATCGGGCAGAAGGGATAGTCCATGATCCTGACGGATGAGCAGCGTCTCGACTGGCTTCGCCTCATCCGCTCGGAAAATGTGGGACCCAGAACCTCCCGTGCCCTGGTCAACCAATATGGCGGCGCGGGCCTGGCTCTCGAGGCCCTGCCGGAGCTCGCCCGCCGCGGCGGGCGCCTGCTGCTGAAGGTCTGCAGCCGGGCCGAGGCCGAGAAGGAGATGGCCGCCGCCGCTCGCCTCGGCGTGCGCTTCGTCGCCATGGGCGAGCCCGATTACCCGAAGACCCTGCAGGCCATCGACACCGCGCCGCCTCTCATCGCACTCCGCGGCGCTGCCGCGTTGCTGGCAAAACCCTCCGTTGCCATCGTCGGATCGCGCAATGCCTCCGCCGCCGGCCTGACCTTTGCCGAGCGCCTGGCGCGGCAGCTGGGCGAGGCCGGCTATGGGGTGGTGTCCGGCCTGGCGCGCGGCATCGACACCAGGGCGCACAAGGCGAGCCTCGAGACCGGCACCGTCGCGGTCCTCGCGGGTGGGCACGACCGGATCTATCCCTCTCAGAACGAGCCGCTGCTGAACGCCATCCTGGAGCAGGGCGGGGCGGTGATCTCCGAGATGCCCATGGGCTGGGAGCCCCGCGGACGCGATTTTCCGCGCCGTAACAGAATCGTTTCAGGCCTGTCCTACGGGGTGGTCGTGGTCGAAGCGGCGCGGCGCTCGGGCTCGCTCATCACCGCACGTTTCGCCCTGGAGCAGGGCCGCGAGGTCTTTGCCGTGCCCGGTTCGCCGCTCGATCCGCGCGCCGAGGGCACCAACGATCTCATCCGCGACGGGGCGACCCTCTGCGCGGGCGTGGAGCATGTGACCAGCGTGCTCGAACCCCTGATCGCCGCCGGCCCGCGTCTCGACCGGGGTGCCGAGGAGCCGCATCATGCCGTCGGGTCGGAGGAACTCTGGGACGAGCTCGACCTCCCCGACATCGTCCGCGCGCCGGTGCGTCCCGTCATGCCGGACGACGGAGGCGACGAGCCTGCGGGCGACGCCGATCTCACGATCTTCCTTGGACCCTCGCCCGTCGCCATCGACGATCTCGTGCGGCAATCGGGGCTTCCGATCCGCAGCGTGCAGATGGCCTTGCTGGAGCTTGAGATCGCCGGGCGCCTCGAGCGCCATGGCGGCAACGCGGTGTCGCTGATCGTAGCGCGCTGAGCGGCCTCAGACGTCTTTCCCGCCCGACTGGACGACCCGGATCGCCTCCAGCCGTGCCATGTCGAGAAGATATGCCAGAAGATCGAGCTTCGCCTGCCGGGCGAGGAAGGCGAGCTCAGCCGAGAATTCCGCAACATATCGCGCCGTCTCAACCGGGGACATTGGGGCCCGGGGCAGGCCCGCGTCCTGGGCCGCCAGCGGCTCTTGGGACGGCGGGACGGTGAGGGATCGGCGCGGGGGTTTCGACATCGAGGGCGACGCTGTCTCTTTGTTGCAATTACCCCTAGATAGCTACACAACCAAAAATAATACAAGATGAATCTTACTATACTTATAGTTGTGTAATCAAACCAGGAGGGAGATCAACAGTGGCATCGAGATCAGGGCGATCAGCGTCTGCAGGGTCAGGATCTCCGCCATGAGGCCGGCATTGCCTCCCATCTGCCGGGCGAGCACATAGGCCGCGCTGGCCGAGGGCACCGATGCGGCGACGACCGTGACCACGAGATCGTCGCCGGTCACGCCGATGAAACGGGCCAGGGTGACGGCCATGACCGGCATGAGGACCAGCTTCAGGGCGGCTGTCAGGGCATGCGGCAGGCCGGGGCTGGCGAGCCTGCGGATGTCGAGCCCGGCGCCCACAATCAGCAGGCCCGACGCCAGCGCCGCGCGCCCGATGACGTCGATATATCCCGCCACCGGCTTCGGCAGCGGCGGCGCCAGCAGGTTGAGGGCAAGCCCGATCGCGCAGGACCAGATGAAGGGATTGGCGATGAAGGAGCGCAGGATGTCCCACGGGCTCTGCCGCGGGCGGCCGGCGAAGCGGATGAACACGTAGAAGGCGAGAAGGTTGAGAAGCGGCACCATGGCCGCGATGGCGACCGCGATCAGAGCGATGCCGCGCTGCCCGAACAGGCTGCCCGCCACCGCAAGGCCGACGAAGGTGTTCCAGCGCGTCGCGCCCTGGAAGATCGAGGTGAAGCTCGGGCCGTCGATGCCGAACCGGCGCTCCAGCACGGGCCTGATCGCCAGCACCAGAACGGCCATGGTCAGGATCGACCCGACCAGCGCCCCGCCGACGCCGAGCACCGGCACGGAGGAGAGGTCGGCGCGCGACAGGGTGTCGATGATCAGCGCGGGAAAGAAGATCACGTAGGTCACGCGCTCCAGCCCCGCCCATTGCGGCTCGCTCACGAAATTCGTGGCGCGGCAGAGCCAGCCGGTGGCGATGATCAGGAAGGTCGGGATCAGGCTGGCGAGGATGGCGGACATGGAGAGCCGGTCAGGGAAGCGTATACCGGTCGCTTAGGATGGAAAGGGGTGCTCGACAAGCGCCGGATAAGCTTGCATTGGAATTCGGTCCGCATGCTCCACTTGTCTTTTCCCGGTTCCGGTCCGAGGCCCCATGATCCAGGTCACCAATTCCATCGCGATCGACGAAGCCGAGCTTCAGGAGAGCTTCATCCGCGCCTCGGGTCCCGGCGGTCAGAACGTCAACAAGGTGGAAACCGCCGTCCAGCTGCGCTTTGACGTGCGCAATTCACCCTCCTTGCCCGATTACGTGAAGGAGAAGCTCGAACGGCTCGCCGGCAGGCGCCTGACCAATGACGGCGTGCTTGTCATCACCGCCCAGCGATTCCGCATGCAGGAGCGAAACCGAGAGGATGCTCTGGCGCGCCTCGTCGAGCTGATCCGTCAGGCGACGGAGCGTCCGAAGCCGCGCCGGCCGACGCGGCCGACGCTCGCCTCGAAGAAGCGCCGGCTGGAGGCGAAGGGCCGCCGCTCCGAGATCAAGAAGGGCCGCGGCGGCAAGCCGAGCTACGACTGAGTCTATCCTTTGAGGACGATGCCGCCAAAGCCGAGAAGGTCGGCGAAGATCGCGAACACGACCCCAAGGCCGACGAGGATCAGGCCGGCGAGGAAGAACCGGATCGAGCGATTATAGCGCTTCAGCTCAAGGGACGAGACGTGCAGCAGGTCCGCCAGCGACTTGACCTGAAGGGCGAGGCCCAGCGTGATCAGGGCCACCGAGATGAGATCGGAATGGCTCCATTCCCCGGGAAGCGCCGCCCAGCGGCTTAGGAAACCGAGCGAGAAGCCGACGACGACGCCGATGGCGGTGATGGAGCCGTTGCGGAAGGTTGAGTCGACGCGCTTGTGCCCGTCGTGCTCGCCAGGTCCAACAGCATCCTTCGCCATCGTCGGGTTCCACTCATAGTCCGACCCACAGGAGTCGGATCGTAAACCTAAGCCCTCCTCCCCCTTGTGGGGAGGAGTTGGAGGAGGGGGTGTGAGCGATAGCCTATCAGGCTGCGGCGCCAACACCCCCACCCTTGATCCCTCCCCACAAGGGGGAGGGAAAATGCCACTGTGCTTTACAATGAATGATGAGCCAGCCTTCAGAGCAAGTCTGGAGTCTCACAGCCGGGTGCGATCGTACCTTAGTTCCCCGCTGCTCGTTGTGCTCCTCACTCCAAGGGAGGATAGGGGTGCTGGCCACCCCTGAAATCCGAGACGGTGTAGCACCCGCCGGTCTCCCGGATCGAGTCCGGACCGATCACGGCCTTTCCGTGCCCACCGGGAATGTCGAGGATATAGGCCGGCTGGCAGAGTCCCGATATCCGCCCGCGCAGGTTTGCCACCAGGGCGCGGCCTTCCTCGATGGACAGGCGGAAATGACTCGTGCCGGGGGCGAGATCGGGGTGGTGGAGATAATACGGCTTGATGCGCGTCTCGACGAAGGCGCGCATGAGGGCGGCCAGCGTGTCCGGATCGTCGTTGACGCCCTTGAGAAGAACCGACTGGCTGATCATGACGATGCCGGAATCCACGAGCCGGGCGCAGGCAGCGCGCGCATCCGGCGTCAGCTCGCGCGGATGGTTGGCGTGAAGCGCCACATAGGCCGTCTTGCCGCTCGTCTTGAGCGCCGCGATCAGGTCCGCGTCGATCCGCTCCGGCTCGACGACGGGAACGCGGGTGTGGAAGCGGACGATCTTCACGTGATCGATGGCGGCAAGCCGCTGCATGATCTCGGTGAGACGACGCGGGGACAGCACCAGCGGATCGCCGCCGGTGAGGATGACCTCCCAGATCTCAGGACGGTCTGCGATATAGGCGAAGGCCTTGTTCATGGCGTCGGGAGAGAGGGTGCCGAGTCCCTGCGGTCCCACCATCTCGCGGCGGAAGCAGAAGCGGCAATAGACCGGGCAGACGTGAACGGCTTTCAGCAGCACGCGGTCGGGATAGCGGTGGACGATGCCCTCGACCGGCAAATGCGCGAGGTCGCCGATGGGATCGGCGCGCTCCTCCGGCGTGACGTTCAATTCCGCTGCATCCGGCACGAACTGGCGGGCGATGGGATCGTTCGCATCGGCTCGGTCGATCAGCGCGGCCATGGCAGGGCTGATGGCGATGGCATAGCGCTCGGCGACGGCCTCGATCCCGGTGAGATATTCCGGCGCGACGAGGCCGGCCTCGACGAGCTCAGCGGGCGTGCGGATGGGGCGGATCGCGTTCAACGGCCCGTCTCCGGAACCGGGGCCCAGATCACCTGATCGATGCGGGAGGCGCCGGTGGCGAGCATCGCAAGCCGGTCGAAGCCGAGCGCGATGCCGCTGGCCTCCGGCATCTGCGCAAGCGCCACCAAAAAGTCCTCGTCCAAGGGGTAGCTCTCTCCATAGACCCGCATCTTTTCCGCCATCTCCGCCTCGAAGCGGCGGCGCTGCTCGGCCGCGTCGGTCAGCTCGCCGAAGGCGTTGGCAAGCTCGACGCCGCAGGCATAGAGCTCGAAACGCTCCGCCACGCGAGGGTCGCGGGCGGTCGGTCGGGCGAGCGCCGCCTCGGCGACCGGGTATTCGTCCAGGATCGTGGCGCGCCCGAGGCCGAGTTCGGGCTCGACCCGCTCCACGATGACGCGGCTGAACAGGTCGGCCCAGGTATCGTCCTCGGCCACCCGCAGGCATGAAGGCTTCAGGCTGGCGGCCAGATGCTCCCGATCCGTTGCGCCGTCGCGGTCGATAGTGGCCAGAAGATCGATGCCGGCGAAGCGCTCGAAGGCTTCGGCCACGGTGAGGCGCTCCGGCTCCTTGAAGGGATCGGTCTCACGGCCTCGGAAGGCGAGGGTGCGGGTGCCGGCGGTCTCCGCCGCGAGAGCGAGGATCTCGCCGCAATCCTTCATCAGCGCCTCGTAGCCCTCACTCGCCCGGTACCATTCGAGCATTGTGAATTCCGGGTGGTGCAGCGGGCCGCGCTCCCGGTTGCGGTAGACATGGGCGAAGCAGGCGATGCGGGTTTCGCCCGCCGCCAGGAGCTTCTTGCAGGCGAATTCGGGCGAGGTGTGGAGGTAGAGCGGCACCCGCGCGCCATCGGGGCCAATGGCCTCGGTTGCGAAGGCGTGGAGATGCGCCTCGTTGCCCGGCGAGGTCTGGAGCGTGGCCGTATCGACCTCGACGAAATCTTGGCTAGCGAAGAAGCTCCGCAGGGCCGCCTGGATCCGGTTGCGCCCGATCAGGAAGGGGCGCCGGTCGGCATGGACATGCGGCGTCCACCAGGGGGAGAGAGCGGGCAGGGGCTTATCCATTCCAAAGGGTTCCGCGAGGTCGGACTGGCGATTTGCACGAAGATAGGCTACTTGCGGCTCCGAAAATGTTTTCGGCGCCACTGGGGGCAGGACGACCCGCCCCTCATGACGCGCCCCTATCTGTCACAAGGAAAGCGTCCCGTGAAGGTCATCGCCTCAACGCTCCGCAAAGGCAACGTCGTCGACATGGACGGCAAGCTCTATGTGGTTCTCACCGCCCAGAACATCCACCCCGGTAAGGGCACGCCCGTCACCCAGCTCGACATGCGCCGCATCTCCGACGGCGTGAAGGTCTCCGAGCGCTACCGCACCACCGAGCAGGTGGAGCGCGCCTTCGTGGAGGATCGCGAGCACACCTTCCTCTACGAGGACGGCGAGGGCTTCCACTTCATGAACCCGGAGACCTACGACCAGGTGGTCGTGCCGCAGGACATCATCGGCGACCAGAAGCCCTATCTCCAGGAAGGCATGGCCGTGATGCTCTCGACGCACAACGGCATCGCCATCGCCATCGAGCTGCCGGCCCGCGTGACCCTCGAGATCACCGAGACCGAGCCGGTCGTGAAGGGCCAGACAGCCTCCTCGTCCTACAAGCCCGCCATGTTGTCGAACGGCGTGCGCACCCTGGTGCCGCCCCACATCCAGGCCGGCACCCGCGTCGTAATCATGACCGAAGACGGCTCCTACGTGGAGCGCGCGAAGGACTGAGATGCCATTACGCAGCCCTCCTCCCCCTTGTGGGGAGGAGTTGGAGGTGGGGGTGTAAGCGATAGCCTATGACGCTCTGGCGCCGACACCCCCACCCTTAATCCCTCCCCACAAGGGGGAGGGAAAGGCGCGTACTAAGGACGCGGTCAGCTCTTGTAGAGCCGCAACAAACCTTGCAGGGCAGGAGGTTTCGGTGGAGTCTCGCCGGATTCCTGCCCTTTCTCATGTCTCGAAGGCGAACATTTTCATGACGAGCGGTCCTGAAAAATCCATCAATCCCCTCGTCGCGGATGTCGGCAGCCCTCCGATCCCGGAGGCGCAGGCCTGGACGAAGCGCTATGAAGGCGCCTTCGGGCCGCTGATCAACCTGTCCCAGGCCGTTCCGGGCAATGCGCCCCATGCCGAGCTGCTCGAGCGAATGGCCGCCATCGCCGGCGATGCCGCGGGCTCGCAATACGGGCCGATCAATGGCGATGCGCCTCTCCGGCAGGCTTATGCGGCCGAGCTTTCCCGAATCTACGAGGCCAGGATCGGACCGGAGGACACGGCGGTCACGGCGGGCTGCAACATGGCCTTCTTCGTGGCGATGATGCTGCTGGCCCATCGCGGCGACGCGGTGCTGCTGCCGACGCCGTGGTACTTCAACCACCAGATGAGCCTCGACATGCTCGGCATCGAGCCGCGCCCGCTGCCCTGCCGGGCGGATGCCGGATTCGTGCCACGCGTCGAGGATGCGGAGGCGGTGATCGACGACAAGGTGCGCGCCGTCGTCCTGGTGACGCCCAACAACCCGACCGGGGCCGTCTACCCGGCGCACGTGATCGAGAGCTTCGCGCAGCTCTGCCGAAAGCGCGGTATTTATCTCGTGATCGACGAGACTTACCGGGACTTCCTGCCACAGGGCATGAACCGCCCGCACGGGCTGTTCGTTGGCGAGGAATGGCGCGACACGGTGATCCAGCTCTATTCCTTCTCGAAATCCTACGCGATCCCGGGCCACCGCACCGGCGCGATCGCGGCCGATGCCGGGCTCATCGAGCAGGCGGCGAAGATTCTCGACTGCATCCAGATCTGCGCTCCGCGCACGGCGCAGGGCGCGCTGCCCTGGGCCATCGATGGCTTACGCGACTGGCGCGAGGCCAACCGGGCCGAGATCAACGGGCGTGCACAGGTATTTCAGGACGCTCTCGCGCCACTGCCAGAATGGAAGATCGAGTCGGTCGGCGCCTATTTCGCCTATCTGCGCCATCCCTTCCCGGGCAGACAAGCGCAGCAGGTGGCAGAGAAGCTGGCGACGGAACGCGGCGTGCTGTGCCTGCCCGGAAGCTATTTCGGCCCCGGCCAGGAGGGGCATTTGCGGGTCGCCATCGCCAATGTCGGCGCGGACGTCCTGAGCGGCCTCACGGAGCGCTTCCGCGGCCTGACGCTTTGATGGCTCTTCGGGCGAAGCGCCACATTCTGCAGCGCCCACCCTTGGCAGGACGGTGGCGCGACGGTTACTCTTCACCCGACAGGACATCCATCCGGATGCTCGGGGAATCGTTTTGACCGTCAAGGCCGACGTGACGACAGATGACGACGACCGGATTGCCGAACCGCTTCAGGGCGCGGCAAGCGGGTCGTCATGGATTGCCGATCGCCCGGCCCCGCCGCGACAGGAGACCAGGCGTCGCCCGTCGCGAAGCTACGCCGCGCTCGACCTCGGCACGAACAATTGCCGCCTTCTCATTGCCGAGCCTGCGCATTTCGGCTTCCGCGTCGTCGATGCGTTTTCGCGCATCGTGCGGCTGGGCGAGGGGCTGGGCCTCGGCAACCGTCTCAGCGACGATGCCATCGGACGCACCATCGATGCGCTGCGCGTCTGCCGCGAGAAGATGGCAGTGAAGGATGTGTGGCGCGCGCGTCTCGTCGCCACCGAGGCCTGCCGGCTCGCCGAGAACGGCCCCGCCTTCATCGACCGAGTGCGCGACGAGCTCGACCTCGAGTTGGAGATTGTTGACCGCAAGACCGAGGCTTATCTCGCCGTCACGGGCTGCGCTTCCCTCGTCGATCCCAAGGCGCATTCGGTCATCGTGTTCGATATCGGCGGCGGCTCGACGGAGATCGCCTGGCTCGACGGCCAGGCGCCGCATGCCTTCGCCGACCCTTGCAAGCGCATCCGCGCCTGGGATTCGCTGCCCGTCGGCGTGGTGACGCTGGCCGAGCGCCACGGCGGCATCGAAGTGACGCCGGAAACATTCGAGGGCATGGTCGAGGAGGTCACCGAACTCCTGCTCGATTTCGCCCTCGTGGCGGCCCAGGCCGGGCGGGCGCACAATTTCCACCTGCTCGGCACTTCGGGGACCGTCACCACCGTCGGCGGCATTCACTTGGGCCTCGCGCGCTACGACCGGCGCCGGGTCGACGGGATGTGGATGCGCAACGGCGAGATCTCGACGGTGATGCAGCGCCTGCTGCATTCCGATTTCAGGCAGCGCGCCGAGAATCCCTGCATCGGCAAGGACCGTGCCGATCTGGTTCTTGCAGGCTGTGCCATTTTGGAAGCGATCCGGCGGGCCTTCCCCTCGGACCGCCTGCGCATCGCGGATCGCGGACTGCGCGAAGGAATCTTGATGAACATGATGCGCGAGGATTCGGTGTGGCGGGGAGGCGGCCAAAGGTGAGTGCCAAAACCGGTTCGGGCGTCCGCAATCTCAAGCAGCGCGTGAAAACCGCCAACAAGCGGTCCCTCTCTTCGCAGAAATGGCTCGAGCGCCAGCTCAACGATCCTTACGTCGCCCGCGCGAAGCGCGAAGGCTACCGCTCGCGCGCGGCCTTCAAGCTCCTCGAGATCGACGAGAAGTACCACATCCTGAAAGCCGGCCAGCGCGTGGTCGATCTCGGCGCCGCGCCTGGGGGCTGGTCGCAGATCGCCGCCAAGGTGGTCGGCCCGAAGGGCAAGGTCGTCGGCATCGACCTTCTGCCCATCGATCCGATGGCGGGCGTCGAGTTCATTCAGCTCGACTTCCTCGACGACAGCGCTCCCGGCCAGCTGATCGAGATGCTGGGCGGTCCTGCCGACGTGGTCATGTCCGACATGGCCGCCAACACCACCGGCCACAAGAAGACCGATCACCTGCGGATCATCGGGCTCGCCGAGGCGGCGATCTATTTCGCCCGCGAGATCCTCGCGCCGGGCGGCGCGTTCGTCGCCAAGGTGTTCCAGGGTGGGACCGAGAACCAGCTTCTGGCCGACCTCAAGCGCGACTTCGCGGTCGTGCGCCACGTCAAGCCTGCCGCGAGCCGGACCGATTCCGCGGAACTCTATGTGCTGGCGACCGGTTTCCGGGGACGGACAGGCGAGACGCCCGAAGCCTGACGCCTTTGCTCGACATCAAGAATGAGGAGGCACGACCATGGCCCTGCACCAGATCGGCATCATCGGCCTCGGCAAGATCGCGCAGGATCAGCATCTGCCGGTCATCAAGGCCAATCCCGATTTCCAGCTTCTTGCGGTGTCGAGCCAGCGTGGGCTCACCCATGAGGACGCGCGCTACACCTTCCTGGATTACAGGGATCTCCTGAAGCTTCCCGACATCGAGGCCGTGTCGATCTGCACGCCGCCGCAGGTCCGCCACCAGATCGCCCGCGATGCGCTGGTCGCCGGGAAGAGCGTGCTCCTGGAAAAGCCGCCCGCCGCGACCTTGAGCGAGCTCGAGGATCTCAAGGAACTCGCCGCGAAGGTCGGCAAGGTCGTGTTCACGACCTGGCATGCCCAGTACAACAAGGCCGTCGACGAGGCGAAGAAGGCTCTCGCCGGCTGGACGATCAAGCGTCTTCTCGTGACCTGGAAAGAGGATGTGCGGCACTGGCACCCGGGCCAGCAATGGATCTGGGAGGCCGGCGGCTTCGGCGTCTTCGATCCGGGCATCAACGCGCTCTCCATCGTCACGCGCATCATGCCCGAGCCGGTTTTCATCAAGTCCTCCAGCCTGGAATTCCCGGCCAACCGCGATGCGCCGATCGCCGCCAATCTGGCCTTCTCCATGAGCCATGGCCAGGGCGATCTCCAGGCGGTCTTCGACTGGCGCCAGACCGGCCCGCAGACCTGGGACATCGAGGTCGAGACGGAAGCCGGCCTGACCCTCAAGCTCACCCATGGCGGCAGCTGCCTCGAGATAGGCGGCCGTGAGGTGGTGAAGGAGGATCCCGCCGAGTACCAGGCCATCTACCGGCGCTTCGACGAGCTGCTCAATGCGCGCCAGTCGGAAGTCGACACCGCCCCGTTCCGCCTCGTGGCGGACGCCTTCATGATCGGCAAGCGGGTGCAGGTGGACGCGTTCGAGGATTAGAGCAAGCCGTCATCCCGGACGAAGCGCAGCGAAGATCCGGGATCGTTGGATGACGCGCCATTTTCCCTCCCCCTTGCGGGGAGGGATAGGGGTGGGGGTGGTCCGACCGGGTGAGTGATAGACGAGAACGGTGTTGGTCCACCTCACCCTGCCGGAGAAGATGCGACGGTAGCCACGTCACCGCCTCATCGATAGAACTCTGAGTTCCGACTTTGCGACCCCCACCCTCGATCCCTCCCCGCAAGGGGGAGGGAAGAAGGGCGCTCCCGGGATGACGCTGCAGCGGTGAACCTCAAGCCAAGTTCTTCTTCAGGAACCCGACCGTCCGCTTCCACGCGGTTTCGGCAGCTTCCTTGTCGTAGCGCGCCGCGTTGGTGTCGTTGTTGAAGGCGTGGTTGGCGCCCTCGTAGACGTAGATCTCGTACGTCTTGCCGGCCTGCTTCAGGGCGCCCTCGTAGGCCGGGATGCCGGCATTGATGCGCTCGTCGAGACCGCCGTAATGCATCATCATCGCGGCGTTGATCTTGGGCACGTCCTCGGCCTTCGGCTGCCCGCCGTAATAGGCCACGCCCGCATTGAGGTTGGGCTCGTTGACCGCGAGGGTGTTCACCGCGCCGCCGCCCCAGCAGAAGCCGATGGCGCCGACCTTGCCGTTGCTGTCCGGGCGGGCCTTCAGATAGGCCACCGCCGCCTTGCCGCAGGCGATCACGTCCGGTCCCTTGAGCTGGCCGATCATGTCGCGGCCCTTGTCCTCGTCGGCGGGCGTGCCGCCCATGGGCGAGAGATAATCGAGACCGAGCGCGATGAAGCCCTCGGCCGCCATGCGGCGGGTCACGTCCTTGACATGCGGATTGAGGCCACGGTTCTCGTGGATGACGATCACGGTCGGCAGCTTTCCGGCGGCATCCTTCGGCTTCACGAGATAGCCCTTGAGCTCCTGGGCGCCGGGAATGTCGACCGTCTCGGCGGTGATCCGGGGATCGTTCTCGGGGATGGTCTGCGCCTGGGCGTAATTGTTCTGCAGCACCGTCAGCAGGGTCGTTGCCGCCGCCGTGCTTCCGGCCAGTGCGGCGAGGCGGTCGAGAAAGGCCCGACGGTTCATGCCGCCATGGGTGAAATCGTCGTAGAGATCGATGATGCGCTGGTCCATGCTCTCTCCTCCCGGCGGGGTCCCTAAAGCGGACTTGACGTGGGGACCCGCTGTTCTTTGCCGGCGAGAGCCTAGCGCAGCCTATCGGCCGGACATACCGTCGCCGAGGCCCGTCGAAGGCAGTTTTTCCTTCACAATCTTGTGTCCCGACATCTCCGCGCCGGCGGTGGGCGTGAGGCGCACGAAGATGAAGCCCGACAGGGCGGAGATGAAAGCGACGGCCCAGAAGGCCGGGGCGAAATCCGCCGCCGTGATCGCGGCGTCCCCGTCGAGACTCGCGGCGAACTCCAATACATAGGCGCCGAAGGCGACGCCGATGCTGAGCGAGACCTGCTGCAGCGCGCTCGACAGGCTCGTGGCATAGCTCATCTCGCGGTTGGAGATATCCGCGTAGCCGATGGCGTTGAGGCTCGTGAACTGGAGCGAACGGAAACAGCCGCCGATCAGGAGGATGACCATGATCAGCCAATGGGGCGTCTCGGGCGAGAAGAACCCGTTCGCAGCCACGAAGGCGGCGCCGATGAAGGCGTTGACCGTGAGCAGCCTGCGAAAACCCGTCCGTTCGAGGATGCGCTTCGCCATGGTCTTCATGAACAGCGCGCCGACCGCCGCGATGAAGGTGAGGGAGCCCGAGGCGAGCGGGCTGAGGCCGAAGCCGACCTGCAGCATCAGCGGCAGGAGGAAGGGAATGGCGCCGATGCCGATGCGGAAGAGGAAGCCGCCCACGACGCTGATGCGGAAGGTGGGGATCTTCAAAAGGCCGAGCTGCAGCACGGGAAACGGGGTGCGCCGCGCGTGGAAGACATAGGCAACGAGGCAGATCGCGCCGACGATCACGCAGCCGGCTGAGATCTCTGCCGGGATCATATGCCGCCCGCCCGAGGCGAAGCCGAGCATGAGCAGGGCGAAGCCGAAGCCGGAGAGAAGGAAGCCGATGGTGTCGAGGGGCGGCGTATCGTCTTCCTTGATGTTCGGCACGAAGCGCATCGCCATCACGATTCCGAGAATGCCGATGGGAATGTTGATGAAGAAGATCCAGCGCCAGTGGAAAAAGGTGGTGATGAAGCCGCCGAGCGGCGGGCCGATGATGGGGCCGACGAGGGCCGGGATCGTCAGGGTCGCGAGCGCCTGCACGACCTCGCTGCGCGGGACGCTGCGTAACAGGACGAGGCGCCCCACCGGCACCATCATGGCTCCGCCGGCGCCCTGGGCGAAGCGGGCGATCACGAACCATTCGAGGGAAGTGGAGGCCGCGCAGGCGAGCGAGCCCGCCATGAACACGCCGATCGCGGCGGTGAAGATCGTGCGTGCGCCGTACTTGTCCGCCATCCAGCCGGAGATCGGAATGAAGATCGCGAGGCTCACCAGATAGGAGGTCAGGGCCAGCTTGAGGGCGATCGGGTCCGTCCCCAAGGTCTCCGCGATCATCGGCAGCGACGTGGAGATGACGGTCGAATCCGTGTTCTCCATGAACAGGGCAGTCGCAATGATCAGCGGGAGAAGGCGGGATCGACGCATGACTCGCAGCACTTAACCCCGTGCAACCTCCTTGCAAAGGGCAAAAAGGCGCAAGGCTGGTCTTCTGCGGGCGCGCCGCTCGGCCCTTTGCGAAACGATAAGCCCGTGCTACGGACCCGTGCCAACTCGCCAAAGCGATATTTTCTCACTCGCGCACCCTTTAAGGAGTTGGTCATGGCCTCTGTAATTGCCGATAAGATCATCGAAGGACTGACCTTCGATGACGTGCTGCTCCGCCCCGGCCGCTCCGAAGTCCTGCCCAGCGACGTCGATGTGTCGACCCGGCTGACCCGGACCATCCGCCTCAACATGCCGATCATCGCCTCCGCCATGGATACGGTGACGGAAGCCCGCATGGCCATCGCCATGGCCCAGAACGGCGGCTTGGGCGTGATCCACCGCAACCTTGAGCCGGACGCTCAGGCCGAGCAGGTCCGCCTCGTGAAGCGCTATGAGTCGGGCATGGTGATGAACCCGATTACCATCCACCCGGATGAGACCCTGGCCGATGCGCTGGCGATGATGAAGCACCACGGCATTTCCGGCATTCCGGTGGTCGAGCGTGGGCCGGGCGGTGCCAAGGGCAAGCTCGTCGGCATCCTGACCAACCGCGATGTCCGTTTTGCGAGCAACCCAGGCCAGAAGGTTTCCGAGCTGATGACGAAGGACCGCCTGATCACGGTCCGCGAGGGCGTGAGCCAGAACGAGGCCCGCCATCTTCTGCACCAGTTCCGTATCGAAAAGCTCCTGGTCGTCGACGACCATTACCGCTGCATCGGCCTGATCACGGTGAAGGACATCGAGAAGCAGGTTGCCTATCCCAACGCCGCCAAGGACGAGCAGGGCCGCCTTCTCGTCGCCGCAGCCACCACCACCGGCGAGCAGGGCTTCGAGCGGGCCGAGCGTCTCATCGATGCGGGCTGCGACGTGGTCGTGGTCGACACGGCCCACGGGCATTCCGTGAAGGTTCTGGAGAGCGTCACCCGGGTGAAGAAGCTCTCCAACGCCGTCCAGGTGATTGCCGGCAACGTGGCGACGCGGGAAGGCGCCCAGGCGCTGATCGACGCCGGCGCGGATGCGATCAAGGTCGGCATCGGCCCGGGCTCCATCTGCACCACCCGCATCGTCGCGGGCGTGGGCGTGCCCCAGCTCACCGCCATCATGGAGTCGGTCGAGGCGGCGTCCCAGGCCGGCGTGCCGGTGATCGCCGACGGCGGCATCAAGTTCTCGGGCGATCTCGCCAAGGCGCTCGCGGCCGGCGCCTCCTGCGCCATGGTGGGCTCGCTGCTTGCCGGCACGGACGAGACCCCCGGCGAGGTCTTCCTCTATCAGGGCCGCTCCTACAAATCCTATCGCGGCATGGGCTCGGTCGGCGCCATGGCCCGCGGCTCGGCTGACCGCTATTTCCAGGCCGAGGTGCGCGACACCCTGAAGCTCGTGCCGGAAGGCATCGAGGGGCAGGTGGCCTACAAGGGGCCGGTCTCGGGCGTGCTGCATCAGCTCGCCGGCGGCCTTCGCGCCTCCATGGGCTATGTGGGCGCGGCGACCCTGCCCGAGTTCCAGGACAAGGCCCGGTTCATCCGCATCACCAGCGCGGGCCTGCGCGAGAGCCACGTCCATGACGTGACGATCACGCGGGAAAGCCCGAACTACCCGACCCGGAGCTGAGACGGCACATGAGCATCACCGCCATTCTGCTGCCGGTCTACGTGCAGGTCGCGCTCACCGTCATCCTGCTGCTCTGGATGGGCAGGTCGCGCCTGTCCACCCTGCGCGCCGGCGAGGTGAAGGTAAGGGACATCGCGCTCGGCGAGCGCAACTGGCCGACGCGCATCCTGCAGATCCAGAACGCGTATCACAATCAGTTCGAGATCCCGGTGCTGTTCTACGTGCTCGTGGTGCTGGCGCTGTTCACCCGCAAGGCGGACATGCTCTTCGTGGTCATGTCCTGGATGTTCGTGACGAGCCGGCTGGTTCACGCGGCCATTCACACGACCACGAACAAGGTGTCCCTGCGCTTCATGGCCTTTGTCGTCGGGGTGCTGATCCTCGCCATCATGTGGATCATCTTCGGCGTCCGGGTGCTGGCGGCGGAGACTGGCGTTTAGGGGTTAGGGAGTTTCGCAGGATTTGTTCCCTCCCCCTTGCGGGGAGGGATCGAGGGTGGGGGTCGAAAAGTCGGAATGCCGTGCTTCATTCAGAGACTTGAAGGCTACTACGGCGCTTCTCCCGTTTGTCCTCTCACCCGGTCTAACGACCCCCACCCCTGCCCCTCCCCGCAAGGGGGAGGGGAAAGCGCTGAGGGCGAAGCTAGGAGAGGCTTAGAACTTCTTGCCGCTTTCGAGCTGCGTCTTGGCGTCGGTCTGCTTCATCGGAGGCGGGGCGATATCCGCAGCCGGGGCGGTGGCGCAGGCGGCGATGGTCAGGGTCAGGCCGACGGCGACGAGGCCGCGGGTCAGTCGGGTCAACATGGAAAGTGGCTCCAAAGAGAATCGTGCGGTGCGCACGCTCCTTACATCCACTTTCGAACGGGACGGAAAATAGGAAACATTATGTCGTTTCTACGGCCAAGCTTGAGTGTGCTTTTTCGATGACACCTGCAGCCCGCATCTCCGCCGCCATCGAGGTCCTCGCGGATATCGATGCCCGCCGCCGCCCGGCATCGGACGCCCTGAAGGATTGGGGCCTGTCCCATCGCTTCGCCGGCTCCAAGGACCGGGCCGCCATCGCGAGCCTCGTCTACGACGCCCTGCGCCGGAAGGCTTCCGCCGGATGGATCATGGGCGAGGCCACGCCCCGCACCATCGTGCTCGGCATGCTCCGCCTGCAGCGCGGCCTGGCGCCCGAGGCCGTGGCGGCGCTCTGCTCAGGCGAGCGCTTCGCGCCGGAGCCATTGACACCCGGTGAGAGGGAGAGGCTCGAGAAGGCCGATCTCGGCACCGCCCCGGCCCCCGTCGCCGGCGATTTCCCGGATTGGATCGAGCCGTCCCTCAGACGTCTTTTCGGCGACGATCTCGTTCCCGAGATGCAGGCGCTCGCCACCCGTGCGCCGCTCGACCTGCGGGTAAACACCCTGAAGGTGTCCTCCCGCGAGGAGGCGCATGATGCCCTGCCGCATCTCAATGCCATCGAGACGCCGCTCTCGCCTTTGGGCCTTCGCATCGCGCCGAGCGAGGACGGGCGCGGTCCTGCCGTGCAGTCGGAGCCCGAGTTCCTGAAGGGCTGGATCGAGATCCAGGACGAGGGCTCGCAGCTCGTGGCGCTCATCTCCGGCGCCAAGCCCGGCGAGCAGGTGGTCGATCTCTGCGCCGGAGGCGGCGGCAAGACCCTGGCGCTCGCAGCGCAGATGGAGAACCACGGCCAGATCTACGCCACCGACAACGACGCCCGCCGTCTCGCCCCGATCCACGATCGCCTGACCCGCGCCGGCGTGCGAAACGTCCAGGTCCGCACGCCGCGGGCCAGGGCCGATGCGGTGACGGATCTCGACGGCAAGATCGACTGCGTGCTCGTCGATGCGCCCTGCACCGGGATCGGCACCTGGCGGCGCAACCCGGATGCGAAATGGCGCCTGCGGCCCGGCAGCCTGGAGGTTCGGCGCAACGAGCAGGCCACGGTCCTCGACCGGGCGGCGCAGCTCGTGAAGCCCGGCGGCCGCATCGTCTACATCACCTGCTCGATCCTGGCCGAAGAGAACGACGACGCGCTCGAAACCTTCCTGCAGCGCCAGAAAGGCTTCAAGCCGGTCCCTCAGGAGGAGGTGCTGGGGACGAACGAGCTCGGCTTCCTCAAGAATGTCGTGCGCCGGACGGCGTATGGCCTCCAGCTGACCCCGCACAAGACCGGCACCGACGGCTTCTATGCCGCGGTCCTGGTGCGAAACCCATGACAGACCTCATATTCCGATTGTTGACCTGCCCTCGAAAGCCGTAAGAACCCTGCCATGACCCAGACCCACGACAAGATCCTCATCGTCGATTTCGGCTCCCAGGTGACCCAGCTCATCGCACGGCGCGTGCGCGAGGATGGCGTCTATTCCGAGGTCGTGCCGTTTCAGAAAGCCGCCGAGGCGATCCGGACCATGAAGCCGAAGGGCGTGATCCTGTCGGGCGGGCCGGAATCGGTCACGGTCGACACCTCGCCACGGGCGCCGCAGGAGCTGTTCGAGACCGACCTGCCGATCTTCGGGATCTGCTATGGCCAGCAGACCATGGCGGCGCAGCTCGGCGGCGAGGTCGAGGGCGGGCATCATTCCGAGTTCGGCCGCGCCGAGATCGAGATTCTCACCGAGAGCCCGCTCTTCCAGGGCGTGTGGCAGGTCGGCAAGAAATATCCCGTCTGGATGAGCCACGGCGACCGGGTCACCAAGCTGCCGGAGGGCTTCGAGGTGCTTGCGGTGTCCGAGAACGCGCCCTTCGCGGCGGTGGCGGACGAGGAGCGGAAATTCTATGCTGTGCAGTTCCATCCGGAGGTGGTGCACACGCCGCAGGGCGCGCAGCTGATCCGCAACTTCGTGCGCGACATCGCGGGCTGCAGGGGCGACTGGACCATGAAGGCCTTTCGCGAGGAGGCCATCGCGCGCATCCGCGCCCAGGTCGGCACCGGCCGGGTGATCTGCGGCCTGTCCGGCGGCGTCGATTCCGCCGTTGCCGCGGTGCTGATCCACGAGGCCATCGGCGACCAGCTCACCTGCGTCTTCGTCGACCACGGCCTGCTGCGCGCAGCCGAAGCCGAGCAGGTGGTCACGCTCTTTCGCGACCACTACAACATCCCGCTCGTCCACGTGCAGGCGCAGGACCTGTTCATCGGCGCGTTGGAGGGCGTCTCCGACCCGGAGGTCAAGCGCAAGACCATCGGCAAGCTCTTCATCGACGTGTTCGACGAGGAGGCCAAGAAAATCGGCGGCGCCGATTTCCTGGCTCAAGGGACGCTCTATCCGGACGTGATCGAGAGCGTCTCGTTCACCGGCGGCCCCTCCGTCACCATCAAGAGCCACCACAACGTCGGCGGCCTGCCCGAGCGCATGAAGATGAAGCTCGTGGAGCCCCTGCGCGAGCTGTTCAAGGACGAGGTTAGGGTGCTCGGCCGCGAGCTCGGCCTGCCCGACGCCTTCGTCGGCCGCCACCCGTTCCCGGGCCCGGGCCTCGCCATCCGCGTCCCCGGAACGATCACGCGCGAAAAGCTCGACATCCTGCGCAAAGCCGATGCGATCTATCTCGAGGAGATCCGCAATGCCGGCCTCTACGATCAGATCTGGCAGGCCTTCGCCGTGCTGCTCCCCGTCAAGACCGTCGGCGTCATGGGCGACGCGCGCACCTACGACCACGTCTGCGCGCTGCGCGCCGTCACCTCCATCGACGGCATGACGGCGGATTTCTACCCCTTCGACATGGGCTTCCTCGGCCGCGTCGCGACCCGCATCATCAACGAGGTCAAGGGCATCAACCGCGTCACCTACGACATCACCTCGAAGCCGCCCGGCACGATCGAGTGGGAGTGACGAATGCCGGTGACCCTTTACGGCATCAAGAACTGCGACACGATGAAGAAGGCGCGCGCCTGGCTCGATGCCGAGGGCGTGACGTACGCGTTTCATGACTACAAGGCGGAGGGCATCGACCGTCCGCGGCTTGAGGCCTGGGCGCGTGCGGTCGGCTGGGAGACGCTGCTCAACCGGGCCGGCACGACCTTCCGCAAGCTGCCGGAGGCCGACAAGGCGGATCTCGACGAGCGGAAAGCGCTTGCGCTCATGCTCGACCAGCCATCGATGATCAAGCGCCCGGTGCTCGACCTCGACGGTCGTCTCCTCGTCGGCTTCAAGCCGGATTACTATGCGGAGTCGATGCGTTAGGATCTCCCCGACAGCGGGTAGGAGAACGCACGATGAGAGCCGCAGCCTTCGTCCTTCTCGGGATCATCGGCGCAGGCCCAGCCCTGGCGCAAGGCGCGGAATGCTCGTTCTACTTCGGTGTCGAGAACCTCGAGGCCGACGATGCCGTCGCGCTTGGGCGGATCAACAAGCTCACTCCGCGCACCAATTTCGTGAAACCGTCGGTCATCCAGAAGGGCTGTCCGAACGCCAGCGCCGCCTGCAGGGACAAGGCCTATCTCGTTCCCGGCGACGAGGTTGTCGTCATCGGGAGCGGCGACGCGTTCGTCTGCGCCAGCTACACCGGTGCAAAAGGGCAGGGTACGGAGGGATTTCTGCCGCGAGCGGCGGTGACCCTCGTCCAGAATCCGCCGCCTGCTCCCCTCGATGGCTGGATCGGGCGATGGCGCGGTAGTCCCGAGCAGGAGATCGTCATCGCGAAAGGTGCCGGTCCGGACGGCCTGAAGGTCACAGGCGATGCGACCTACGGCGCGCTCGATCCGGAGCGGGTCAAGCGCGGCGCCGTCAATCTCGGCTCACTCGACGGCGAGGCGACCTTGCGCGGAGGAAACCTGTCCTTCGCCATGGGCGAGAACGGGTCGGTCGCCTTCGACAAGGGCGAGGAATACGATTGCAAGGTCCGGTTGCGTCGCCTCGGGCCGTACCTGCTCGTCAAGGACAACACCATGTGCGGCGGCATGAACGTCACCTTCACGGGGATCTACCGGCGCCAGTGATGGGCCGGTGCCATCCCAGGGCCGCGTAGCGGAGCCCTGATCCATAAGCGCTGACGGTGCAAGAGAATCGAGGCGGATGGTGCCGTGCTTCGTCGATCCGCGTCGCGGTTATGGATCCCCGCCTTCGCGACGATGACAGGCGCGCAATTCACTGCGATCCCAAACAAAAAAGCGGGCCGCGAAGCCCGCCTTTTTCATGTCTCGCACCAACCGCCTTACTGAATCTTCGGCGGCTCGTCGAAGTTCAGCCCAGGGAGGCCCGGGAGGCCGCCCGGCTCATTGCCGGGAGCGCCGAGGCCGGGGAGAAGGAGCTCGTCGAGCTTCTTTTGCACAGCGGCCGGATCGACGGCAGGGCCCGAGCCTTTGTAGTGCATCACGATACCGGGGAACAGGATCACGATGCCCACCATGATCAGCTGGATGACTACAAAGGGCACCGCGCCCCAGTAGATCTGGCCCGTGGTCACCGGCTCCATCTTCTTGCCCGTCAGGCGGTCGATATACGGCACTTTCGGAGCCACGGAGCGCAGGAAGAACAGGGCGAAGCCGAAGGGCGGGTGCATGAACGAGGTCTGCATGTTCACGCCCAGCATCACGCCGAACCAAATCAGGTCGATGCCGAGCTTGTCGGCGGCGGGCCCGAGGAGCGGGATGATGATGAAGGCCAGCTCGAAGTAGTCGAGGAAGAAGGCCAGGAAGAACACCAGGATGTTGACGAAGACCAGGAAGCCGACCTGACCGCCGGGCAACGAGGTGAGCAGGTGCTCGACCCAGATATGCCCGTTCACGCCGTAGAAGGTGAGCGAGAATACGCGGGCGCCGATCAGGATGAACAGCACGAAGGCCGAGAGCTTCGCGGTCGCTTCGGTCGCCTGGCGCACCAGAGTCCAGTTGAAGCGGGCCGGGTTGTTGTCGAGCTTGCGCTTGATCGCCGCCAGGATCACCGAGCCCAGCGCACCCATGGCGCCGCCTTCGGTCGGCGTCGCGAGGCCGATGAAGATGGTGCCGAGCACGAGGAAGATCAGCAGGAGCGGGGGCACCATGACGAAGGTGACCTGCTGCGCCATGTTCGACATCAGGCGAAGGCCGGTGAACCGCTCGACGATGCCGACGACCAGCGCGTAGATCGCGCCGGCGAGGATCATCTCCATGGTCAGCGCGAGCGCTTCCCGGCCCTGGTTGTGGAAGACCACGTAGAGACCGACGAGCGCGGCCACCAGGACGGCGGAGATCACGATGCGCTTGGCGCCGAGCATCTTGTTCATCAGCGCGCAGATGAGCGCCACCACGGTGGCGACGCAGATCGTCAGGATGACGAAGTCGGCGCCGGCCTTGGTGGCGGTCTGCGAGAGCACGTAGTAGCCGATGAGGCCGGAGAACACGACCAGGACGCCGAGCTGCCACACGCCGCGGGCACCGTCGGGCTCGCGGAAGCCGATCGCCTCCGGCGGAAGGCCGGGAGCCGATTTCGGGAAGAAGATCGACATCAGCATGACGTAGCCGGCGTAGAGCGCCGTCAGGATCAGGCCGGGCAGGAACGCACCCTCGTACATGTCGCCCACCGAGCGGCCGAGCTGGTCGGCCATGACGATGAGGACGAGGGAGGGCGGGATGATCTGGGCGAGCGTGCCCGAGGCCGCGATCACGCCGGAGGCGAGGCGGCGATCGTAGCCGTAACGCAGCATGATCGGCAGCGAGATCAGGCCCATCGAGATCACGGAGGCGGCCACGACGCCGGTGGTGGCGGCCAGCAGCGCGCCCACGAAGATCACCGCATAGGCGAGGCCGCCGCGCACGGGTCCGAAGAGCTGGCCGATGGTGTCGAGCAGGTCTTCCGCCATGCCCGAGCGTTCCAGCACCAACCCCATGAAGGTGAAGAACGGGATCGCCAACAGCACCTCGTTCGACATGGTGCCGAAGATGCGGTCGGGCAGGGCCTGAAGAAGCGGCCAGGAGAGGGTGATGGTCTCAGGTGCGTAGGGAGCGAGCTCCACCGCAACGAAGAAGAACAGCAATCCGTTCGCCGCAAGCGCGAAGGCAACCGGGTAGCCGAGGAGAAGGAAGACCACGAGCGCCGCGAACATGATCGGCGCGAGGTTCTGGGCAATCAATGCAGCCATTGATGAAAACTCCGGAAAACTACGACAGGGCACTCACGCGGTCAGCTGATGCCGTCGCCGGGAGGCGTGCCGCCGGTGCCAGGGGTATTGACGGTGCCGATTTCTTGAATGAGACGCTCGGCCTCGGCTTCGACGCTGTGGCCGCCGGCCTCCTCGTCGACGAGCTGGCCCTTCATGATGGCGACGCGCTTGATCAGCTCGCTCATCCATTGGAAGAACATCGAGATGAAGCCGAGGAGGATGAGCCCCTTGGCCGGCCAGATCAGCAGGCCGCCGGCATTGGAGGAGACCTCGCCGGAGCGGAAGGAGTTGATGAAGTAGGGAATGCACAGCCAGAGCAGCAGCGCCACGAACGGGAACAGGAAGAACAGGTGGCCGAAGACGTCGATGCCGTCGCGGCCCCGCTTCGAGAGCCTGCTCGAGAGGATGTCGATGCGGATATGCTCGTTGGACCTGAGCGTCCAGGCGGCGCAGAGCATGAACACGGCACCGAACAGGTACCATTGCAGCTCGAGCCAGGCATTGGACGAGACGCCGAAGACGCGGCGGATGATGGCATTGATCGCGGAGACCAGGATGGCCACCACGATCGCCCACGCGGCGACTTTGCCGAGGCGTACGTTGATCGAGTCGATGACACGGGATAGCCCAAGAAGTGCCGTCACCTGTCTCCCCCCTTAGAACCTGTTGGTTGAATGTTGTGGCCTAGCTATCGAACTTGGGGCGGCGTCGCTAGAGCCGTTTTAGTCTAAAGCAAGGTTTGCGGCGTCAGTAGCGGGGAAATTTTCGTGCCGCAAGGTAGGTCCCTGTTAAAAGTTTAGGCAGTCCAAAGCTTTGGATCCTAACGGAAACTTGCGGGCTCCCGACCTAGGCCATAGGGCTCCCGCCAATACCATACAGCTTGGCTTTTCCAGCTTTGAACGATTATAAATCTCCCTGTTCAGGAGATCCATCGTGACGCTGCTCGTTCTTGGCCTTGTGATTTTTCTCGGCATGCATTGCTTCAGCATGGCAAGGGCGAGCCGGGCCGCGCTGATCGAACGGGTCGGGGAGGGCGCCTACAAGGGGATCTATTCCCTGCTGTCCGTGGTCGGCATCGTCCTGATCGCCGTCGGCTACGGCCAGTACCGCGCCGGCGGCTATATCCCGGTCTGGGATCCGCCGGTCTGGACCCGCCACCTAGCGCTTCTCCTGGTCTGGATCGCCTTCGTCTGCGTCGCCGCGGCCTATCTGCCGGGTCGCATCAAGGCAAGGCTCAAGCACCCGATGCTCGCCGGCGTAAAGATCTGGGCGCTCGCCCATCTCCTCGCCAACGGCGATCTCGGCTCGATCCTGCTCTTCGGCTCCATCCTCGCCTGGGCGGTCGTTGCCCGCATCAGCGTCAAGCGCCGCGATGTGGCGGCCCAGCACAGCGGGACGGCGGCGCCGGCAGGCTGGCGCAACGACATTCTGGCCGTCGTCATCGGCACGGCGATCTATCTCGCCTTCGTCTTCTGGCTCCATCCCTGGCTGATCGGCGTGCCGGTGCTGCCCATGCGGGCATGAAACCTCTCGCCATGTGCGGGCCTCTATGCTAGCGCATCGAGCGGAAAAGTGGGTCCGGTTTTCAGCACTATCGATGCGCTCATGGATGAAGAAGCATCGGATGGTCCCAAAAGTGGGTTCCACTTTTGGGTCCGATGCTTTAACGACCCGCTTCGATTGCAGGAGGCGGCTCGACGGCCGCGAAGAGTTTTATGGCCCCGAACGACGAGTTCATTCGCGAAGTCGACGAGGAATATCGCCGCGACAAGATCGCCCAGATCTGGCAGCGCTACAACGGCATCATCGTCGGCGTGATCGTGCTGGTCGTGGCCTCCGTCGGCGGCTGGCGCTTCTGGCAGCACATGCAGGAGACCCGCGCGCAGGAAGCCGCCACGCGCTACGAGGAGGCCCTGCGCCTCTCCTCGGAGGACAAGGGCCAGGAGGCGCAGGCCGCCTTCGAGACCGTCCTCAAGGAGGATGGCGGCACGGGCTATGCCATGCTCGCCCGCTTCCGCCTCGCCGGCGAGCTCGGCCGGCAGAACGCGGAGAACGGCGCCTCCGCCTTCGACGCACTCGCCGCCGACGCCTCGGTGCCTGCGCTCTGGAAGGATCTCGCCCGTCTTCGCGCCGCATGGCTGCGCCTCGACACGGCTGAAGCTGCCCCCCTGCGGCAGGCCGTCGAGCCGCTCGCAGTACCCACCAATGCCTGGCGCCATTCCGCTCGGGAACTCTTAGGCTTGTCCGGCCTTAAGGCCGGTGACATGGATTATGCCGGCCGCTGGTTCGACCAGATCGCAGCCGACCGCGAGACGCCGGCAGCGCTCAGGCAGCGCCTTGCCGTCTACACTGCGCTCGTGGCGGGCGGTCCGGTTCAGGTGACGCAGTAGGACAGATAGGACAGGACATGACGGCGACCGTCGCCATTGTCGGGCGGCCGAATGTCGGCAAATCGACTCTCTTCAATCGTCTCGTCGGCAAGAAGCTGGCGCTGGTGGACGACCGGCCGGGCGTGACCCGCGACCGGCGCGAGGGCGAGGCGCGCCTCGGCGACCTCGAATTCCGCATCGTCGACACGGCGGGCCTGGAGGAAGCGACGGAAGAATCGCTCCTCGGCCGCATGCGCGCGCAGACGGAGGCCGCCATCGGCGATGCCGACGTGATCCTCTTCGTGATCGATGCCCGCGTCGGGATTCTCCCCGCCGACCGGCCCTTCGCCGAGATGGTGCGCCGCTCCGGCAAGCCCGTGATCCTCATCGCCAACAAGGCCGAGGGCGGCGCCGGCATGGCCGGGGCCTACGATGCCTTCTCGCTCGGCTTGGGAGATCCGGTCCCGCTCTCCGCCGAGCATGGCGAGGGCCTGGCCGACCTCTTCGAGGCGCTGATGCCCTTCTTCCCCGATCCCAACGAGGACGAGGAGGAAGAGGACGACCCGAACAAGCCGCTGCAGGTCGCCATCGTCGGGCGCCCCAACGCCGGAAAGTCCACGCTGATCAACCGCATGGTCGGCGAGGATCGCCTGCTCACCGGCCCGGAGGCCGGCATCACCCGCGATTCCATCTCGCTCGATTGGGAATGGCGCGGACGCACGATCAAGCTCTTCGACACCGCGGGCCTGCGCAAGCGCGCCCGGGTCGAGGACAAGCTCGAAAAGCTCTCCGTCGCCGATGCGCTGCGCGCCGTGCGCTTCGCCGAGGTGGTGGTCGTGCTGCTCGACGCCACGATCCCGTTCGAGAAGCAGGACCTGTCCATCGTCGACCTGGTGGAGCAGGAGGGCCGCGCCCTCGTCATCGGTCTCAACAAATGGGACCTCGTCGCCGACCAGAAGGGCCTGCTCGCGGACCTGAAGGAGAAGGCCTCCCGCCTGCTGCCGCAGGTGCGCGGCGCGCCGGTCGTCCCCCTGTCGGGCCTCGCCGGCAGCGGCATCGATCCGCTCATGAAGGCGGTTCTCCACGTCTACGAGAAGTGGAACACTCGCATCTCGACGGCTCGGCTCAACCAATGGCTCAGCGAGGCGCTGGAAACCAACCCGCCGCCCGCCGTGTCGGGCCGCCGGATCAAGATCCGCTACATGACGCAGATCAAAGCGCGCCCGCCGCATTTCGCGGTGTTCGGCAACCAGCTCGACGCCCTGCCGAAGAGCTACACCCGCTACATGGTCAACAGCATCCGCGAAGCCTTCGACCTTCCCGGCACGCCGATCCGCGTGTCGCTGCGCACGGGCGACAATCCGTTCGACAAGGGGCGGAAGTAGGCTTCGCGACCCGCTGTCATCCCCGGCGGCCCGCAGGGCCGGGAAGGGGATCCACGATCGGGCTCAGCGTTATGGATTCCCTTCCCCTCCGCTGCGCTCCGGCCGGGAATGACACTTCGGCGTCAGCGCGGGCTCACCGATACCCTGAGGCCTGCAGCTCGAAGAGCTCGGCGTAGCGTCCGCCCGAGGCGACGAGGTCCTCGTGCGCGCCGGCCTCGGCCACGCGCCCGTTCTCCAAAACGAGAATCCGGTCGGCCATGCGCACGGTCGAGAAGCGATGCGAGATCAGGATCGCCGTCTTGCCGCGGCTGAGATCCCGGAAGCGCTGGAACACCTCGTATTCGGCGCGGGCATCGAGGGCGGCGGTGGGCTCGTCGAGGATCAGCACGTCGGCCTCGCGCATATAGGCTCGCGCGATGGCGATCTTCTGCCACTCGCCGCCGGAGAGGTCCGCGCCCTCGTTGAAGCGCTTTCCCAGCGGCTGGTCGTAGCCCTGGGGCAGGCGAGCGATCACCGGGTCCGCGAGGCTGCGCTCCGCTGCGGAGCGGATGCGGCCGCGATCCTCCGACGCTTCGATGCGGCCCGCGCCGATATTCTCGGCGGCCGTGAAGTGGAAGCGGACGAAGTCCTGGAAGATCACGCCGATCTCGCTTCTGAGATCCGCGAGGTCGTAGTCGCGCAGATCCCTGCCGTCGAGAAGGATGCGCCCCTCGGTCGGGTCGTAGAGCCGGGCGATCAGCTTCACGATGGTGGTCTTGCCGGCGCCGTTCTCGCCCACCAGCGCCACGACCTCGCCGGCCCGGATCGTCAGGTTGAGATGGCGCACCGCCCATTGCTCGGAATCCGGGTAGCGGAAGCCGACATTCTCGAACGTGATGCCCGACCGCAGCGGGCGCGGAAACGGCAGCGCCTTCGGCCGCGACGTGATGGTGGGCTGGATCTCGAAGAACGAGAACAGGTCGTCGAGATAGAGCGCCTGGCCGGCGATCTGCGAGAAGCCGAGGAGCAAGCCTTCGAGCAGGCTCCGCAGCCGCAGGAACGAGCCGGTCAGGAAGGTCAGGTCGCCGATGCTGAAATCGCCGCGCACGGTCTGCCAGACGACGAGGGCATAGGCGAGATAATAGGCGAGCGTCGCGAGCGCCGCGAACAGCCCGCCCCACGCGGCGCGGCGGATCGCGAGCTGGCGGTTGTCGCCATACATGCGCCCGGCGAAGCGGCTGAACCTGTCGACCAGGAATGGGCCGAGGCCGAAGAGCTTGATCTCCTTCGCGGTCTCGACGCTCGAGCCGAGATAGCGGATGTAATCGAGCTGCCTTCGCTCCGGCGTGCGGAAATAATTGAGCCGGTAGCCCTGTGCATTGAAATGCACCTCGCCGAGAAAGGCCGGCAGCAGGGCGAGCACGATCAGCCCGAGCAGCCACGGCGCATAAGCCGCAAGCCCCACCGCGAGGGACAGGATGGTGAGGATGTCCTGGACCTGTCCGAAGAGCTGCGTCAGCAGCGTGGTGCGGCCGGTGACCTGCCGGCGCGCCCGGTCGAGCCGGTCCTGCTGGTCGCTGCTCTCGAATTGCTCGAGGTCGAGGGTGGCGGCCTGCTCCATGAGACGTACGCTGGCGAAATTGCTGTAGCGCTCGGCGAGCAGGCTGTCGACGAGGGAGCTTGCCCGGCCGAGAAGGTCGGTCGCGATGGCGAGCATGGCCTCCACCACGACAAGGCCGCCCAGCAGGTTGAGCCGGCCGCTCGCGAGCCAGTCGCCGAGGCTCGGGCCGGCGGAAGCCATCTGGGTCTGGGCGACGACCTCGTCGATGATGAGCTTGCCCACATAGAGCATCAGGATCGGAATCGCCGCCCGGCCGAGCCGCAGCCCGAGGCTTGCCGCCGTAAGCGAGGGGCTCGCCTGCCACACGAGCCGGAACAGGGCGGGCAGATGACGAAGCGCGCCGACCCGCTCGCGCAGGGACAGGTTCGGGACGAGAGCTGAATGGACCATGGGCTAAAGATGGGAACCCATGGCCCTGCCGTCGAGGATGGCTAACGGGCTCGGGCTGCCGTCGCCTGAGGCTTAGCGAACTGAGGCTTGGCGAAATGCTTGGCGCCGACCACGCAGGCGATCACGGCGAGGTTGACCGCGATCATCGCCCAGCCGACGGTTTCCTTCAGGAGCAGGGCCGCCAAGAGCAGGCCGAAGAAGGGCTGCAGCAATTGCAGCTGCGAGACGCCGGCAACGCCGCCGAGCGCCAGGCCGCGATACCAGAAGACGAAGCCGATCAGCATCGAGAACAGGGAGACATAGGCAAGGCCCCACCAGGCGGGCATGCCGATGCCGCTCCACGAGCCGGGCAGGTTGAGGAGCATGAACCCGGCGGTCAGCGGCAAGGAGAGAACCAGCGCCCAGGAGATGACCTACCAGCCGCCGAGCGTGCGCGCGAGCTTCGCCCCCTCCGCGTAGCCGAGCCCGCAGAGCAGGATGGCGGCGATCATGAGCAGGCTGCCGATGGGAGAGATCGAGGAGCCCTGAAGCAGGGCGAAGCCGGCGACGAAGGCCGCGCCCAACCCGGAGAAGAGCCAGAAGGCGGGCTGCGGGTGCTCGCCGCCGCGCAGGATGCCGAAGATCGCGGTCGCGAGCGGCAGCAGGCCGACGAAGATGATGGAATTGGCGGTGGTGATGTGCTGCAGGGCAAGCGCCGTCAGCAGCGGGAAGCCGATCACCACGCCGAGCGAGACGATTGCGAGCGAGGGCAGGTCGCGCCATGCGGGGGGCTTCTGGCGCAGGGCGAGCAGCAGCGCGAGGCCGAGGAGGCCGGCGATGGTCGCCCGCGCCAGCGTCAGGAACAGCGGATCGATGTCAAGCACGGCGACCCGCGTCGCCGGCAGGGAGCCGCTGAAGATCAGCACCCCGATGAATCCGCTGATCCAGCCCTCTGTCGTCCTGTCCATAGGCCGCCTCCTTTCCGTCCCGATTACGCCCGAGCCGCCTGGATTTTCCAGGCACAGTCAGGTACAGTTTGCCCGAACTGTTATGGAGCGATGGGCAGTACAGTGGACGAGCACACAGACTTTGCCGGCCATGGAACGCTCGTCGAGCGCGTCATGGCCGCGATCCGCCAGCGGATCGCCGGCCGGTCCCTGCCGCAGGGCGGGAAGCTGCCCTCGATCCGGTCGCTCGCCGAGACCATGCAGGTCTCGAAATCGACCGTGGTCGAAGCCTATGAAAGGCTCGCCGCCGAGGGCGTCATCCGCTCAAAGCCCGGCTCGGGCTTCTACGGCGCCGCGCCGCTGGCGCCCCTGTCTCTCGCCGAACTGGCGCCGCGCCTCGACCGCGCCGTCGATCCGTTCTGGGTCTTGCGGCTCTCGCTCGAAGGGCGCCCGGATTCGGTGAAGCCCGGCTGCGGCTGGCTGCCGGGCAGCTGGATGCCGGAGGAGGAGATCCGGCGCGCCCTGCGCGGCCTCGCGCGGGTGAGGGACGAGACCGCGCTCACCGATTACGGCACGCCGCTCGGGCTTGCCCCCTTGCGCCAGTTTCTGTCGCGACGGATGGCCGAGCAGGGGTTCCACGCCGCGCCCGACCGGATCCTGCTGACGGATTCCGGCACCCAGGCGATCGATCTCGTGTGCCGGATGCTGGTGAAGCCCGGCGACGTCGTCCTGGTGGACGATCCCTGCTATTTCAATTTCCTCGCCCTCTTGCGCGCGCATCAGGTGACCGTGATCGGCGTGCCCCATACGCCGGGCGGGCCCGATCTGGAAAAGTTCGAGCAGGCGCTCGCGGCGCATCGGCCGGGCCTCTACATCACCAATTCCGGCCTTCACAACCCGACCGGGGCGAGCCTCTCCATCGGCACGGCGCACAGGCTCCTGAAGCTCGCCGAGCAATACGGGCTCGCCATCGTCGAGGACGACATCTTTGCCGATTTCGAGACCGAGCCCGCCCCGCGCCTTGCCGCCCTCGACGGCCTCGAGCGCGTGGTCCGCATCGGCAGCTTCTCCAAAACCCTCTCGGCCTCCTTCCGCTGCGGCTACATCGCCGCGCGGCCCGACTGGATCGAGACGCTCACCGATTTCAGGATCGCCACCGGCTTTTCCAGCAACCGCCTGTCGGAAGAGCTCGTCCTCGGCGTTCTCGGCGCGAGCGGCTATCGCAGGCACCTGGAGGCGCTGAAGGTGCGCCTCGCCAAGGCCATGGCGGCGACGATCCCGCGCCTGCAGGCCCTCGGCATCGAGCCCTGGATCGTGCCGAAGGCCGGCATGCTCCTCTGGTGCCGCCTCCCGCACGATCTCGACGCCGCCGACATCGCCCGCCACGCGCTCGCCGAAAACCTCGTCCTCGCCCCCGGCAACGTCTTCAGCCCGTCCCAAAGCGCGGAAGGCTGCATGCGCTTCAACGTGGCGCAATGCACGGACGAGCGGGTGTTCGCTGTGCTTGGGCGCGCGATGGAGCGGGCGGCGAGAAGAGATGGGAGAGGGCCCTTAGAGGCTTGCCCATGAGCTAACGGCAGTTCCCCATGGAATGCGCGCGCATTTTCCCTCCCCCTTGTGGGGAGGGATTAAGGGTGGGGGTGTAAGCGGTAGCCTATCAAGGTTTGGCGCCGACACCCCCGCCTCCAACTCCTCCCCACAAGGGGGAGGAGGGTTCCAGTGCTTCCTGAGCCGGCCCCTCAGGGCGAGAGCCGTTGCGAGGCGTCGGGATCTGCCCCTATCCTTCACCGAGGCAGGCAAGGCCTCGGGAGGGCGGCGCGATGGCGGCGGGCACGGAAAGCGGCGTCGAACGGCACAGACGCTTCTGGAGGCTGGCGCCGTGGATGATGGCGGCGCTCATCCTGCTGCTGCCGCTCGTCGCGATGCATTTCACCGACGAGGTGGACTCGGACGCGACCGATTTTTCCGTCATGGCTGCCATGCTGCTCGGCGCCTGCGGCCTCTACGAAGGAACTGCCAGAACGACGGGCAATCTCGCCTGCCGCGCCGCTGTCGCCATTGCGCTCGTGGCGGCTTTCCTCCTCGTCTGGATCAACCTCGCCGTCGGCATCGTCGGGTCCGAGGACAACCCGGCCAACCTGATGTTCGGCGGCGTGCTCGCGGTCGGGATCGTCGGCGCCCTCGCGGCGCGCTTCCGGCCCCGTGGCATGGCATTTGCGTTGGCCGCGACGGCGTTCGCTCAGGCGCTTGTCGGCGCGGTCGCCCTGATCGCCGGATGGGGCGCCACGGGAGCGAACGGGCCGTGGCCGCTCATGGTCCTGACCGCCGTCTTCACCGCTCTGTGGCTCGCATCGGCCCGGCTGTTCTGGAAGGCGGGGCAGGGGTGAGAGGAGACCACCACGCCTCCATCGTCATGGCCGCACTCGTTGCGGCCATCCACGTCTTGGAACCTCGATGCCTAAAAGACGTGGATGCCCGGATCAAGTCCGGGCATGACGGTTGAGGATCGCGGGCAACTTCGTATCATCGATGGATGGACAAGGGCGGCTGGGTCTACGTCATGACCAACCGGCGCAACGGCACGCTCTATTGCGGCGTGACGAGCAACCTCGCTCGCCGCGCTTGGGAACACCGCGAAGGCGTCATCCCCGGCTTCACCGGGCAATACGGCCGCAAGCGCCTCGTCTGGTACGAGCACTTCCCGGAAATCCGCGATGCGATCCAGCGAGAGACGACCATGAAGCACTGGCCCCGCGCCTGGAAGGTGCGCCTCATCCACGCCATGAACCCGGATTGGGACGATCTCTACGAGCTGCTGAACGGGTAGCGCGCCCGCGTCCTCCATCACCCGCCCGTCATGGCCGGCCTCGTGCCGGCCATCCACGTCTTCAAGAACCGCAACGGAGACAAGACGTGGATCCCCGGAACAAGTCCGGGGATGACGGGGCGCCATTCGCTGGATAACCCGTCGTTGTTGCAATCATGATGCGGTCCGTATCTCGGATAGCCTCTAATGAGGGCGCCTAACCGACCGCCGAAGGTTCCGCGTCGAAAACTGAGCGCTATGAACGCAGCCGATCTTTCCCAACGTTACGGCTATACAAGGCGCTGCTAGCTACTGTCCGCACCAATTCATAAAAAGCAGTGGATGATTAGCAGGAGAGTCTGTTCGAAAGACATAGGAATCTTCTAGTGTCTGGTATATTCAAATAAATTTCTCTAAATTTGACTTAGAGTGGGGAGATTTATTTGGCTCTTGCTGCCTACTGGAGCGAATGTACGACCTGTAGCTTTTGTCTGCAGATCGTTGTGAAGATAAGCAATGATATTGGTCTGTCCCGAATAAAATTTTGCGTCGAAAGCTGGAGGCTTGTCACGATACCATGTCAAAATTTCCTCTTTTCGAGTTTAGAGCCTCGGACCGGAAATGAGACTCCTGGCTTCTGTGCGAGGCCGAGCTGTGATTCACTGCCTGGACTGGGAGGTGGATTATGGGTCATTGCTATTCCCTGGATCTGCGGGTGCGCGTCGCCGACTTTGTCGATGCAGGTCATTCCTGCCGGGCGGCAGCCCAGCACTTTGACGTCAGCGAGAGTTTCGCCATCAAGCTGGTGCAGCGGAAGCGGCGGTTCGGCTCGCCGGCACCGGCCCGGCAAGGCCGTCCGCCCGGACGCGGCAAGCTGGTGCCCTATGAGAGCTTCTTGATCCAGACGGTCGAGGCCGAGCCGGCCATCACCATGCCCGAGCTGGCCGCAAGGCTGCTGACTGAGCATGGGATCGTTGCGGCTCCCGCGATGCTCTCGCGCTTCCTGTGCCGGCACGGCTTCTCATATAAAAAAATGCCTGATGGCGGCGGAGTGCGCACGCGCCGATGTGCGGGATGAGCGCCGGGTCTGGCATGCCCAGCGCCAGCCGCGCATGCGCCAGGAGACGCACCGGCTGGTGTTCCTGGACGAGACGTATGTCAACACCAAGATGACGCGCCTGCGCGGGCGGAGCCGCAGGGGCCAGCGCCTACGCATGAAAGCTCCCTTTGGACACTGGAAAACCCATACCTTTCTGGCTGGGCTACGGTGCAACGAGTTGTGCGCGCCGTGGATCATCGATGGCCCGATCACCCGGTTGGCGTTCGAGGCTTACATTGAGACGCAGCTCGCGCCGACGCTGCGCAAAGGCGATGTGGTGATTCTCGACAACCTGGCTGTCCACAAGAGCGAGAAGGCCGCTCAGTGTCTGAAGCAACGCGGAGCCTGGTTCCTGTTTCTACCTGCTTATTCGCCTGATCTTAATCCAATTGAACAGGCCTTTGCCAAGATCAAAGCGCACTTGCGCAAGGCCGAGGCCCGAACGTTCGACGCGCTCTGGCGAGCGCTCGGTGAGATCTGCAACCTGTTCGAACCACAAGAGTGCTGGAACTACCTTAAGGCTGCCGGATATGCGTCCGTTTAACCGTCCGATGCTCTAGCATGGGTGATGTGCGACGTGCGGGGCATATTATCGCTGGTGACCTGACATGGACGGCCGACACCGAGGCTAAGATCCTCGAAGCCTTTACGATTGCTAGAGCATCGGCTGTTCTGATTGAATCGGAGGCTATGCGGCGTGACGGCTTTGTGATTCCCTTATCTCGGCCCTCTTTAGAGGAGATGAGCGATGACCAAGTCCTACTCGCTGGATCTGCGGCAACGGGTGGTGCGCTTTGTTGAGGCGGGGCATTCCTGCCATGAGGCCGCGCGCCATTTTGAGGTGTCGGTCGCGTTTGTGGTGCGGCTCATGGCGGCGTATCGGGCCACCGGCAGCCTGGCGCCCAAACCAGAGGGCGGCTGGCGCTACTCCAAGCTCGACCCGCATCGCGAGTTTCTGATCCGTCGCGTCGCCGAGAGGAACGACATCACCATGCCCCAGCTCGCGGCCGAACTGCTGGCCTTGGGCACCAAGATCACGCCGGCGTCCATCGCGCGCTGGTACATCCGCCACGGCTATAGCGTCAAAAAAAACTTTGCGGGCCAGCGAACAAGAACGCTCCGACGTGCGCCAGGCCCGCGAGCATTGGCACACAAAACGCCAGCCGCGCATGCGCCAGGAGCCGCACCGGCTCGTGTTTCTCGATGAGACCGGCACATCCACCAAGATGACGCGCCTGCGCGGCCGCTGCCTCAAAGGGCAGCGTCTGTATGCAAGGGCACCATTCGGCCACTGGCTGACCCAGACCTTTGTCGCCGGGCTGCGCTACTGTGGTCTGACGGCGCCTTGGGTGATCGATGGGCCGATGACCCGTCAGATCTTTGAGACTTATGTGGAGACCCAGCTTGCTCCGACCTTGTCCAAGGGCGACGTGGTGATCCTCGACAACCTGCCGGCGCACAAGAGCGAGACGGCGGCGCAGTGTCTGAAGCAACGCGGCGCCTGGTTCCTGTTCCTGCCTGCTTATTCGCCCGATTTGAACCCAATTGAGCAACTCTTCGCCAAGATCAAAGCACATCTGCGCAAAGCCGAAGCCCGCACCTTTGACGCGCTCTGGCGGGCCATCGGGGACATCTGTGATGGGGTCGAAGCTGAGGAATGCCGCAACTACTTCACTGCCGCAGGTTATGGATTCGTCTGAACAGCCGATGCTCTAATAATTGGAGGGATGCGCACGCTTTTCCGATGCGTAGCATGCGAGCGTCACTTGGATATCACATCCGTCATCGGAATCTGAATGGATTCACCGCGGCGCGGCTCAAGCGAATGCAAGCCATCCGTCGCAAGCTCAAACGAATGGATGACAAATCAACACCTCTTGGTCTCAATCAGCTTCAGGATCTTGGCGGCTGCCGCGCGGTCATGAATACTATGGATGACGTAGATGCCTTAGTGTGTGCAATTCGCGAGTGGTTTCCTCACGAATGTCGCGGAGAGAATGACTATATCCGTCAGGCTAAGTCTGATGGCTACCGCTGCCACCACCTCAAGTACGCCTACAAAGGTAAAGGAGCGACTACCGTCTACGAAGGGCGCCGAATTGAACTCCAAGTTCGAACCGTGCTGCAGCACTCTTGGGCAACTGCGGTCGAAGCTGTAGGATTGTTTAGAGGCGAGGAGTTAAAATCTGGAAAGGGAAGTGATGAGTGGCTACGGCTGTTCCAACTCATGTCCTCTGAGTTCGCGGTAGCAGAACGATGCGATCCAGCGATAGGTATGCTCAGTAGCCGACAACGTATGCGAGAATTAAAAGAGCTAAATAAGGCTCTCGGCGCTGTGAAGGTACTCGATGATCTAAGTCACGCAGTGCACTGGGCCACGGATGCGATTACGCCGCACAATCGTCCAGCCTACTATCTCATCAGCTATGACAATGAGACGAGACAGGTGACTGTCTCACCTTACTTCAAAACACATTATGCAATCGCCGGGTACGAGAGTGCAGAGAGCCTTGACAACATTAGTGGGCTCGACACAACCAACGTCGTACTCGTCGAAGCCGATAAAGTTGATAACTTAACACGTGCCTATCCGAACTATTTCGGCGATGTTCAGCTTTTCAAGATGCAATTGAATGCGCTTGTGCACGGTCATCCGGTTAGTGAATTTAAGATAGCGCTTCAACAGCGTACAATACAAAAGCCGCGGGAGAATCCTGATGCCAGCTGGATTGGGCGGCGCGGATTGTGGGTTGAACCTGTGCGCAAATCTATTAATCCGAAGAAGGACAGCGGCGGCTAATACTCTTATCGGCTAAAAACATAACCAGTTTTTCAACTAATTATGTTCTCGCTTTGTTCTTGACAATAGTCTCAACCTCGGCTATACCCTTGCCTAAGATCTGCTCCTGCACGAGGGGCGCGCTCGCGAGGCGTCGCAGTGTGGGAGCAGGCACGGTCCCGTGACAGGTCTCGCACCCCTGTCGACGGGAGGCCCAGGCTGCGTGCTGCTGAATAGGGATTGGTCCCAGGCCCCCGCTGACGTTGCGGTTCCCGCCTGGCGCAGTCGCCGAACCGGCACCGCCTGTCCGCCTAAAAAAGCCGTGCGCGACAGAGCAGTTCGGCTCATCGCATAACACACTAGACATCGAGCCGGGCTGCCCATCGCGCCACCCTCGATTGCTTCAAGGCTTGGAGCCGAAACGGCTCCGGGCCCGCGAGGCATGCCGTTTCGAACCCATTGCTTTTCGATCATTCCTTGCTTCGAGGTTTTGCCATGACCTTCCCCGAACCGATCCCGTCCGTAGAGCCGTTTCCCCAAAACTGTTTCCCCTTGCGTGGGATCATCTCACGTCTTCGGCGTGCCGCATTCTTTGACGGCGAGCCGGAGCCGCTTCGCCGAAAAAATGCTCTCGCGTCCGCTGCCGACGCGAGCGATGCGGTGACGGCGTCCGGCCTTGCCGGCGTTTCGCTTCGCTGACGGGGGCTGCAAACGAAAAAGGCCCCTCCGGGATCGGAGGGGCCTCGTTCGAGAGCCGGGGGCTCAGGCGATGAAGAAGTCCGCGTGCGCGATCGCGGCCTTGTTGGCCAGAACGGCGAACTTGATCTTCGCCGCCGAGCCGTTGCCGTCGGCATCGTAATAGAGCGAGCCGGTCGCCTGGTCGTAGATGATCCGGTCGTCCGCATCGTGGGCGCTCTTGCCGGCATGGAACGCATTCTCCTGCAGCGGGCCCGAGCCGATCTTCTTGAAGATCTTGCGGGCGAGGCCGATGGTGTCGTCCGCCGCCTTGAAGTCCATGATCTTGTCGACATTGGTCTTCGCGTTCAGCCGCGAGTTGAAATAGACCGTGTCCAGGCCCTTGCCGAGATAGATCTTGTCGTTGCCCGTGCCGCCGACGATGACGTCCACGCCGCCATTGCCGTAGATGGTGTCGTTGCCGGCCCGGCCATCGAAGCTGTCGGGCCTGCTGGTGCCCCGCATCACGTCGTTGCCGGAGGTGCCGATCGGGTTGGGAATGGCCGCGGCGGCCGTGCTCCAGAGGGCGTTCTCGGCCAGGCCCGGAAAGGTCCAGCCGGTCTTCGAAATCGTCTTGCTCATAGGATCTCCCCGCAATCTGCTCGACTCTTGGTCGAACCGGTGTCGAATTGAATCATTCTTACGTTACAACAACGTTATGACCTAGCGATAGCGCCCCGGAGTGACGCAGCGCACCTGCCGCGCGGCTTTCCCACGTCGGGGTGTCCCGAAAGGGGTACAGAACAGCCAAAAGCCTTGCGCAGCTTGAGTTTCATTGGAATAATTTCGCTTCCCGACGGCATCCGAGGCATGGATGCGCCCGATTGGGAAAAGGTCCAGCCCGGGAGGGGCGACCGATGGGTGAAGTGCTGTCGCAGCGCAGACTGTCGGAACTCATCGGAGCGATCTACGATTGTGCCCTCGATCCCGGCCGCTGGGAGCCGACGCTCGCGGAGGTTGCCGACACCTTCGACTGCGCCGTGGTGTCGCTCACCCTCAACGACCTGCGCCAGAACCGCTTCCTCATCAACAAGGCCGCCGGCTGGCAGCCGGAGCTGCTGCAGCTCAAGTCCGAGCGGCATGTGGGCGAGATCAATGCGCGGCTGACCGAATGGCTGACGCTGCAATCCTCCATCGACGAGATGTTCGTGACCTCCGTCCACCTGAGTCCGGAGGACATCCGGACCTCGGCCTATGCGGAGGAATGCCTGAAGCCGCAGGGCATCGTCGACATCATGCACATGTTCCTGATGCACACCCACCGGCAGTTCGCGGAGATCGGCCTCGGCCGGGATGCGAGCCAGGGCGTCATCACCGAGCGGGAGATCGAGATCGGGCGGCTGCTCCTGCCGCATCTGCGCAAGGCGTTGACGATCAGCGACATCCTCGACGTGCGCTCGATCGAGCGGGCGCACATGGCCGAGGCGCTCGACGCCCTGCGCTGCGCGGTCGTGCTCACCGATGCGCGCTGCGAGATCCTGCACGCCAACCGCTCGGCCGAGCGGTTGATGACCCGGGGCAGCCCGATCCGCAGCGTGCGCCGGGTGCTCGCGGCGGGCACGTCGTCGGCGAGCCGCGACCTGCGCAAGGCGATCCTCACCGCCGCCCGGCACGAGGCGCAGCCGGACGCGACGAGCGCCGCCATCCGCCTCACCGATGCCGAGCAGCCCCCGGCCTACGCTCACGTGCTGCCCATGGCGACCGGCGACCTGCGCACGCGGCTGCAGCCCAATGCGGTCGCGGCGATCTTCATCGGCGTGCCGGACGAGCACAACGGCATCGGCCTGCTCGCCCGCGCCTTCAGTCTCACCGCGGCCGAGATCCGTGTCATGGAAAGCCTCATGGCCGGGCATACGCTGGCCGAGACAGCCCGGCATTTCGGCATCGCCCGCTCGACCGCCAAGACCCATCTCGACCACATCTTCGCCAAGACCGGCGTTTCGCGCCAGACCGAGCTCGTCCGCTTGACCATGCAGCTGACCCAGCCCGTCCAGGGCCCGCCGCGCGATTTCGGCTACTCCCGGACCGGGCCGGGAGGCATCAACAGCTTCAGCTAGAGCATCGGCTGTTCAGACGAATCCATAACCTGCGGCAGTGAAGTAGTTGCGGCATTCCTCAGCTTCGACCCCATCACAGATGTCCCCGATGGCCCGCCAGAGCGCGTCAAAGGTGCGGGCTTCGGCTTTGCGCAGATGTGCTTTGATCTTGGCGAAGAGTTGCTCAATTGGGTTCAAATCGGGCGAATAAGCAGGCAGGAACAGGAACCAGGCGCCGCGTTGCTTCAGACACTGCGCCGCCGTCTCGCTCTTGTGCGCCGGCAGGTTGTCGAGGATCACCACGTCGCCCTTGGACAAGGTCGGAGCAAGCTGGGTCTCCACATAAGTCTCAAAGATCTGACGGGTCATCGGCCCATCGATCACCCAAGGCGCCGTCAGACCACAGTAGCGCAGCCCGGCGACAAAGGTCTGGGTCAGCCAGTGGCCGAATGGTGCCCTTGCATACAGACGCTGCCCTTTGAGGCAGCGGCCGCGCAGGCGCGTCATCTTGGTGGATGTGCCGGTCTCATCGAGAAACACGAGCCGGTGCGGCTCCTGGCGCATGCGCGGCTGGCGTTTTGTGTGCCAATGCTCGCGGGCCTGGCGCACGTCGGAGCGTTCTTGTTCGCTGGCCCGCAAAGTTTTTTTTGACGCTATAGCCGTGGCGGATGTACCAGCGCGCGATGGACGCCGGCGTGATCTTGGTGCCCAAGGCCAGCAGTTCGGCCGCGAGCTGGGGCATGGTGATGTCGTTCCTCTCGGCGACGCGACGGATCAGAAACTCGCGATGCGGGTCGAGCTTGGAGTAGCGCCAGCCGCCCTCTGGTTTGGGCGCCAGGCTGCCGGTGGCCCGATACGCCGCCATGAGCCGCACCACAAACGCGACCGACACCTCAAAATGGCGCGCGGCCTCATGGCAGGAATGCCCCGCCTCAACAAAGCGCACCACCCGTTGCCGCAGATCCAGCGAGTAGGACTTGGTCATCGCTCATCTCCTCTAAAGAGGGCCGAGATAAGGGAATCACAAAGCCGTCACGCCGCATAGCCTCCGATTCAATCAGAACAGCCGATGCTCTAGATGCTCAGCTCCCAGGCCTTGGCAGCCATCAGCACGCCGAGCGCGCCGAGGATCAGGCCGGAGGCCCTGTTGATCAGGTTCAGCACGCTCACGTTCAGCTTCGAGCGCAGGGCCGCGACGCTGCCGCTGACGATCAGCCACCAGGTCACGGAGGCGCAGATCACGCCGGCGATCATCGTGGAGGCCGCCGTCGGCGCCGGCGCCGCGACGGTCGGCAGCACGGCCGCCAGAAGCGCCGGGGTCAGCGGATTGAGCACGGCGCAGGCAACCGCGCTGCAATAGGACGACATGGCGCTGCGCCGCTCGGTCGCCGAGCCGGCGAGCGACACGGTGCGCCGCAGGACACGGGCCGCAAACCAGAGCAGGAGGCAGGCCGAGACCACGGAGATGAAGGCCTGGCTGTTGCCGAGAACCGGCGTGATGACCGGCCCGACGCCCATCACCGCGCAGGTGGTATAGACCGCAAGCACGGTCGCGGCCCCGAGCCCGGTGGCGAAGCCCGCCACTGCCCCGTAGACCAGGGCCCGCTGGATGCAGAGCACGCTCATCGGCCCGATGGGCACGGTGATCACGAAACCTACCGTCGCTCCCGACAGAAATGCCGACATGCCGTTCATGACCTGCCTCGCCGAGCCGTTCGGGGCGCCGGTCCTGCCTGGTGCGAGCAGGCTGGGACCGCGCTCTTTCGAAGGTGAAGCGAGGCTAGCGCCGCAAGCTCCTTCGCCGCGTCCACCGTTTGGTGGAGACGGCGCATGCAGGTTCGGTCAGAGGTGGAAAATTCGGGGGAGGGCGGATGCGCCCGGTGGCCCTCGACAACTCTTGGGAACGGCCATTGTTCAGTACGCCGTGGGAGAGGATGTGCGTCCTCAGAGGCTGGCCCATAAAGCGAGACTTACTCTCCTCCCCCTTGTGGGGAGGAGTTGGAGGTGGGGGTGTGAGCGCCACGCTGGTCCAGTTTAGCGCTCACACCCCCACCCTTAGTCCCTCCCCACAAGGGGGAGGGAGATCCATCCGAGCATAGCGAATTATGAGCCAGACGCTCAGGCCGGCATCTGCGGCTCGATGACTTTGCCGTCTTGCGTGAAGTCGTAGATCTTGCCGGTCTGGTCCCAGGAGGGCAGGGCGAGCTTCACGATATGGGGGGCGAGGTCGTCCGGCGTCTTCAAGGTCAGCGGATCCTCGCCCGGCATGGCGGCGCGGCGCATGGCGGTGCGGAGCGGACCGGGATTGAGGAGCATCGCCTTGACCGGCGTCGTCACCGTCTCGGCGGCGTAGGTCCGCACCAGCGCCTCGAGGGCCGCCTTGGAGACCGAATAGACGCCCCAATAGGCCTTGTGCCTGTGGGCGGCGCCGGAGGTGATGAAGATCGCGCGGCCGGCGTCGGAGGCGCGCAGCAGCGGATCGAGGGAGCGGATCAGGCGGTAATTGGCGGTGACGTTCACCGCCATCACCTCGTCCCACACCGGCTGGTCGATATGGGTGATCGGCGCGAGCTCGCCGAGCTGGCCGGCATTGCCGAGCAGGATGTCGAGCTTGCCCCAGCGCTCGTAGATCGCGGCGCCGAGCCGGTCGATGGCGTCGAGATCCTTCAGGTTGACCGGCACGAGGGTGGCCGAGGAGCCCTTGGCGCGAATCTCGTCGTCGAGGGATTCCAGCGCTCCCTGGGTGCGGGCCAGCGCAATCACATGCGCGCCGGCCTCGGCCAGGGCGAGCGCGGCGGCGCGGCCGATGCCGCGCGAGGCGCCGGTGACGACCGCGACGCGGTTCAGAAGGGGCTTGTCCATCATTCCTCAGTCGGCTTCGGCGAGAACGGCGAGACGGCGCGGGGTGGCGACCGCGAGGTCGGTCAACGGCGTCGGGTAATCGCCGGTGAAGCAATGGTCGGTGAATTGCGGCTGCGCCGCGTTGCGACGCTCCTCGCCCATGGCGCGGTAGACCCCGTCGATGGAGAGGAAGGCGAGCGAATCCGCGCCGATATACTGCCGCATCTGCTCGAGATCGTGAGTGGCGGCGAGCAGCTTCTCCTTCTCCGGCGTGTCGATGCCGTAGAAATCCGGATGCGTGATCGGCGGGCTGGAGATGCGGAAGTGCACCTCCTTGGCGCCGGCCTCGCGCATCATCCGCACGATCTTCACCGAGGTCGTGCCGCGCACGAGGCTGTCGTCGACGAGCACGATGCGCTTGCCGGCAATGGCGGAGCGGTTGGCGGAATGCTTCATGCGCACGCCGAGCTCGCGCACCGACTGGGTCGGCTGGATGAAGGTGCGGCCGACATAATGGTTGCGGATGATGCCGAGCTCGTAGGGAAGCCCGCAGGTCTGCGCGAAGCCCAAGGCGGCCGGCACGCCTGAATCCGGGACCGGAATGACCACGTCCGCATCGACGGCGGATTCGAGAGCCAGCTCGCGGCCCATGCCCTTGCGGACATCGTAGACGCTGCGGCCGTTCACGATGGAATCGGGGCGCGCGAAGTAGATGTATTCGAAGATGTCGGGGCGCGGCGCCTGCTCGGGCGCGAAGCGGAACGACTCGAGCCCATCGTCCGAGATCACCACGCATTCGCCGTTCTCGACATCGCGGACGAAGCGGGCGCCGATGATGTCGAGGGCGCAGGTCTCGGAGGCGAGGATGTAGCGGCCGTCGAGCTCGCCCAGCACCAGCGGGCGGATGCCCAGCGGGTCGCGGGCGCCGATCAGCTTCTTGTTGGTCAACGCTACCAGGGCATAGGCGCCCTCGATCTTCTGGATCGCCTCCACGAAGCGGTCGATCACCCGGTCCTTGCGGCTGCGGGCGACCAGGTGGACGATGACCTCGGTATCGGTCGTGGACTGGCAGATGGCGCCGTCGCGGATGAGGCTGCGGCGAAGGGTCAGGCCGTTGGTCAGGTTGCCGTTATGGGCCACCGCGAAACCGCCGCCGTCGAGCTCGGCGAAGAGCGGCTGCACGTTGCGCAGAACCGTCGCGCCCGTGGTCGAGTAGCGGGTATGGCCGATGGCGGACAGGCCGTCGAGGCGCTCGATGGTCGCCCGGTCGGAAAAGTTGTCGCCGACGAGACCGAGCTTGCGCTCCGAGTGGAAGACCGACCCGTCGAAGGAGACGATGCCTGCCGCCTCCTGGCCGCGGTGCTGCAGGGCGTGAAGCCCGAGCGCCGTGATGGCAGCGGCATCCGGATGCCCGTAGATGCCGAACACGCCGCATTCTTCACGCAGGGTATCGCCGTCGAGGTCCAGGTTCACCTGTTTCGGGGTGACCTGCCACGTCTCAGACAAAGCAGACATCGATCGATCCTTGGGATTCGCGCCTCTACCGGCGCCGGCCCTTATTTAGTCGGCCTCGGGCCGAACGCCAATGGCTATTGTGACGCTGTCGGAAACGTGAAGCGTAACGCTCAGCTTCGCCGCTGGGGCGTCTGCGGTGCGGCGGGGGCCGCAGGCGCAGGCGTCGCCGGGCGCTGCGGATCGGGCTCGGCCGGCTCTGCCTCTGCCGGTGCCTCCCTGTTGCGCAGGCGCTGGATCAGGACCTCGGCATTCTCGGGCAGCATGGCGATGATGCTGTCGCGGGCGTTTTCCATGGCAGGCCGGGTCCGCGAGTCGGTGGCCCACGGGGGCTCCTTGCCCTGCAGCAGCCAGCCCAGGAAAGCCCAGCCGATCACGCAGATCAGGAAGCCGCGCGCGGCGCCGAAGACGAGGCCCAGCGTCCGGTCGAGGGCGCCGATGCGGGAATCGAGGATCAGGTCGGAGATCTGCACCGTGATGATCGAGACGATGATTAGGGTCACGACGAAGATGCCGCCGATCGCCGCCACGAGAGCGACGGTATTGCTGCTGATATATTGCTGCGCGATCGGCAGGGCGGTCGGGTGCAGGTACCAGGCGGCAGCGGCCGCGACGACCCAGGCGACGATGGCGAGCACCTCGCGGGTGAAGCCGCGCACGGCGGCCAGAAGGGCGGAGATCAGGACGATACCGATAACGACGAGGTCCAGAACGGAAACGGGCATGGGGCCGGGCCTACGCGAGATGACAGGAATGGAGCCGCCTTTGCGGGTTCGAAGCCTGGCTCTATAGCGTTAAGAAAGGCTTTCGTCACCCTGGGAAGTCCAGCTGCCTGTGTGCAGGCCATACCCGGACCGGTGTCCTTGGCCGATTCTGGGGGGACCAGGATGATCGGCTTGCCGATTTTCCGGCCATCGAGCGGGGCGAGCGAGGGCAAAGGCACCTTCTCAAGTCCCTCGCTCAAGTCCCTCGACGTCGCGCTGCCCCTTGCCAAGTTTTGAGAGAAACCGAGGGGAAATGGCCCCGATATGCATCGGGGCCTCAAAGCGGTGATGCGTCAGATGAACAGGAAGTCGTCGGCGCTCAGCATCGTCCCCGGCTTCAGTTTCAGGATCTCGATCTCCTTGCCTTTGCCGGAGCCGTCGATATCCAAATAAACGAAGCCGTTCTTCTTGTTGTAGAAGACGTAGTCGTTCGACCCGTCCGGAGTGTCGTTGAGCTTCGTGCCGACATTAAAGAACTTCTTCTCGAGCTTCTGGCCCTTCTTGAAGATCTTGTCGAAACCGACGGACTTGTTGGAGTTCTTATCGGGCTTGCCACCATCGTCCGAGCCCTTCTTCGAGATCACGTCGCTTGTCTTCGGGCCCTTCACCTTGAAGGCTTTCAGAGCCGCGAGGCTGATCTGGATCGTATCGTCAGAGGCCTTGAAGTCTTCGATATGATCGAAGTGGCCCTTCTTCACGGGCGTATCGAACACGAAGGTATCCTGTCCGGCGCCGCCATAGAGCTTGTCCTTGCCCGTACCGCCGTTGAGCGTGTCGTTTCCGCCAAGGCCATAGATCTTGTCGTTGCCGCCGCCGCCGTTGATGATGTCGGCGCCTTCGGTGCCCCTGAGCGTGTTGTTGCGGGAAGTCCCGTTGGTCGTCTCGACGAAATCGGTAACGGCCAATGTCAGCTGCCTCACGATGGATTGAGGTTCGCCACCGACCAGGGTCGTGGCTTTCACATAAACCGTATAGGTGCCGATATCCTTGTCATCGAGACCGGCCTTGAGCGTAATTTTGTCGCCCGCGATCGTGAAGAGGCTGCTGGTCGCAGCAGTTGCGCCATCCGGACCGGTCACGAGGCTGTAGGTATAGCTATCGCCCGTATCCTCATCGACGGCTTTCAGGCTTGCGACCTCCGTGCCGACGGCAGCATTGTCCGCGATCGTTCCGCCCGTGACCGCGATACCGGTCGGAGCCTCATTGACGTCGGTTAGACCGACCGAGACATCCGTTTCCGCAACCGTGCTCTCCTGGTCTCCGACCCCTTCAAGCGTCAGGTCGATAGTCCGCGCAACCTCGAAATTGAAGCTGCTGCCTCCGACCGGAAGGTACAATTCATAGAGATCATCCGCCTCGACGTATCGGATGGCGAAGCGGCTGTCGGAGAGCTCGAACGTGAAGGTCTCGCCGGGTTGAGCATCGACCACTTCAAACTTTGCCACGACGAAATTGGGTGAGGGATTTTCCGGGAATGTCAGGGGAAGGGGAGAAATAACAGAGATCGTGGCCATGGTTTTCTCTTCTGAGGCTCGTGGGTCCGCCCTTACCTCGTCCGAGGTAATTCGAAAGGGTAATCGAAGCTCAGAAGGAGATATAGAATAACTCTAAACTGTCAATCCGGCTGCTAGATCTAGCAGTGCGACCAAGAGGCAGATCTAGGATGCTTTTCGTCGCCGGACCGCGATATTCGCGACGAGGTCGGTGATGTGGCCGATGGCCGAGGTGGCCAGAGGGAGGCGCTCGCTCTTCGAGCCCTTGGACTTGTCGAGCCGCGGCTGAGGCGAGATCGCGCTCGAGAAGCCGAGCTTGGCTGCTTCCTTCAGACGCGCTTGCTCCTGCGCCACCGGGCGGATCGCGCCGGAGAGACCCAGCTCGCCGAAATAGACCGTGTCCGGCGGCAGCGCATTGCCTGACAGGGACGAGATCAAGGCCGCAGCGGCCGCGAGGTCGGCGGCGGGCTCGGTGATGCGCAGGCCGCCGGCGACGTTGAGATAGACGTCGTGCATGCCGAGCTTCAGCCCGCCATGGGCCTCAAGGACGGCGAGCACCATGGAGAGGCGGCTCTGGTCCCAGCCGACCACGGCGCGGCGCGGCGTGCCGAGGGAGGAGGGCGCGACGAGGGCCTGGATCTCGACGAGCAGCGGACGCGTGCCCTCCATCCCGGCGAAGACGGCAGTGCCCGGCGTCGCCATGTCGCGGCCGGCGAGGAACAACTCGGACGGGTTCGGCACCTCTCGCAAGCCCTGATCCGACATCTCGAAGACGCCGATTTCGTCGGTCGGGCCGAACCGATTCTTCACGGCACGCATGATGCGGAAGTGATGGCCGGTATCGCCTTCGAACGACACCACCGCATCGACCATGTGCTCGACGACGCGAGGCCCGGCGATCTGGCCGTCCTTGGTGACATGGCCGACGAGAATGACGGCCGTGCCGCTCGTCTTCGCGAAGCGGATCAGTGACTGGGCGGAGCCGCGCACCTGGGTCACGGTGCCGGGGGCCGATTCCACCGTCTCGGTCCACATGGTCTGAATCGAGTCGATGATGGCAAGCGCCGGCGGGCGACCCTGGCTCAGGGTGGCGATGATGTCCTCGACATTGGTCTCCGAGGCGAGTTCGACGGGCGCCTGCCCGAGGCCGAGACGCTCGGCGCGCAGGCGCACCTGCGCCACCGCCTCTTCGCCGGAAATGTAGGCGACGCGTTCGCCACGCTTGGCCAGGGCTGCAGAGGCCTGCATGAGGAGGGTCGACTTGCCGATGCCCGGATCGCCGCCGAGCAGGATGACCGAGCCGTGCACGAAGCCGCCGCCGGTGACGCGGTCGAGTTCGGCGATGCCGGAGGGCGTTCGCGGCGCCTCCTTGGTCTCGCCGGAAAGGCCTTCGAGCGGGAAGATCCGGCCCTTGGCGCGGGACGGGCGCGTGGCGACAGGGCCAGACATCGGGCTGGCGGCGCCGGTTTCCTCGACGATGCTGTTCCAGCCGCCGCAGGCCTCGCACTTGCCTTTCCAGCGGTTGTAGACCGCGCCGCATTCCTGGCAGACGAAGGAGGGGTGACGCTTGGCCATCAGCCTTCTCCGCCGCGATAGGCGCGGGCGTAGCGCGATCCGAGATTGGTGAGGATCTCGTAGCCAATGGTCCCGGCGCGTCGGCCGACTTCGTCCACGGTCAGGTCGCCGCCGATCAGGGTAACGGTGTCGCCCCGCTTCACTTGGGTTTCCGGCACGTCCGTCACGTCAACGGTGATCAGGTCCATGGAGACGTTGCCGGCAAACGGGCAGGGCTGGCCCGCCACGAGCGCCATGCCGGCGAGCAGCTCGTCGCCGCTCTTGCCGCGAGCGCTCGATGAGCGCGGGTAGCCGTCCGCGTATCCGACCGAGAGCGTCGCGATGCGGCGCCGCGTGAGGGCAAGCCAGCGGCCGTTATAGCCGACCGTGTGATCCGCCTCGACCCAGCGCAGCTGTGCGATCCGGCCTTCGAGACCGACGACCGCGCGCATGGGATTGTCCCGGTCCGGCGTCGGGTTGCCGCCATAGAGCGCGTAGCCTGGACGGGCGAGGTCGAAATGCGGCTTCTCCTTGAGGAAGATGCCCGAGGAATTGGCGAGCGATGCCGTAATGCCGGGAAGCGATGCCTTCACGGCCTGGAAGGCTTCGATCTGCTGAATGTTGAGCGGATTGTCACTCTCCTCCGCGCTCACGAAATGGCTCATGAGGAGCGCGGTCTCGAAATCCTTCAGCTCACTTGAGTCTTTGAGCGTCAGGCCCTGCGGCACGGTGAGGCCGAGCCGGTTCATACCGGTATCGACATGGATCGCGGCCTTCAGCTTCTGGTCTTGCGCGCGGGAGAACGCAGCCCATTCCCCGATCTCTTCGAGGGAGCCGAGCACCGGGCGCAGATCGAATTCCGCATAGGTCGGGCCGGTGCCGGGCAGGAGCCCGTTCAGCACATAGATCGCCGCATCGGACGCAACGGCACGGGCGCGAATCGCCTCGCTCAGATGCGCGACGAAGAAGGTGCGGCAGCCCGCATGGGCAAGGGCAGGCACGGCCTGCTCGATGCCGATGCCATAGGCATTGGCCTTGACGACAGCCGCGGTGTCTACGCCGCCGGCGTTTCCGCGCAGGATGCGCCAGTTCGAGGCGAGGGCGTCGAGATCGATATGGAGGACGCCACCCGCGGCGTTCTCAGGGATCTCGCGAATGGTGTTGGTCTGAGATCTAAGCTTGGTCAATCGCCAATCCGTTCGGGAAGTTTGTCTTCATCCGCAAGGTCGGTGAAGCGGGTGATGTCGGCCTGGAAGGCGAGCTGCACGGTGCCGGTCGGTCCGTGACGCTGCTTGCCGATGATGACCTCGGCCTTGCCGTGAACCTGATCCATCTCCGACTGCCACTTGAAGTATTCCTCGGTGCCGGGTTTCGGCTCCTTGTTCTTCAGATAGTACTCTTCGCGGTAAACGAACATGACCACGTCGGCGTCCTGCTCGATCGAGCCCGATTCACGAAGGTCGGAGAGCTGCGGCCTCTTGTCGTCGCGCGATTCCACTTGGCGGGAGAGCTGCGAGAGCGCGACCAGCGGCACCGAGAGTTCCTTGGCGAGTGCCTTGAGGCCGGTGGTGATCTCGGTGAGCTCCTGCACGCGGTTCTCGCCCTTCTTGGAGGAGCCGGAGAGGAGTTGGAGATAGTCGACGATGAGGATGTCGAGGCCGCGCTGGCGCTTGAGACGGCGCGCGCGCGCCGCAAGCTGCGCGATGGAGATGCCGCCGGTCTGGTCGATGTAGAATGGAATCGACTGCATCTCGCGGGCGGCTTCGGTGATCTTGTAGAAATCGTCCTCGCGCATGTCGCCGCGGCGGATCTTGTAGGAGGGCACGCCCGATTGCTCGGCGATGATACGGGTCGCGAGCTGCTCCGCCGACATTTCGAGGGAGAAGAAGCCGACGATTCCGCCATTGACCGTCTTCAGGGAGCCGTCCTGCTGCTTCTCGGCCCGGTAGGCCTTGGCGATGTTGAACGCGATGTTCGTCACGAGCGAGGTCTTGCCCATCGCCGGGCGTCCGGCGAGGATGACCAGATCCGAGGGCTGCAGGCCGCCGAGCGACTTGTCGAGGTCAATCAGGCCCGACGAGATGCCCGAGAGGGCGCCTTCGCGCTTGTAGGCGGCGGCGGCCATGTCGATCGCTGCGGTGAGCGCATCGGAGAAGCGCTGGAAGCCGCCGTCGTAGCGGCCCGTTTCCGCCAGCGCGTAGAGGCGCCGCTCGGCCTCCTCGATCTGGTCGCGGGGAGAGGTTTCGACGGGAGCGTCGAAGGCGACGTTCACCATGTCCTCGCCGATATTGATCAGGTTCCGGCGCACGGCGAGATCGTAGATCGTGCGGCCGTAATCCTCGGCGTTGATGACGGTCGTCGCCTCGGCCGCCAGGCGGGCGAGATATTGCGAGACCGTGATGCCGCCGAGGTCCTGATCGCCCAGGAAGGTCTTCATGGTGATCGGGGTCGCGACCTTGCCGGCCTTGATCAGGCTCGTCGCGACCTCGTAGATCCGCCGGTGCAGATCCTCGATGAAGTGGCCGGCCTCGAGGAAATCGGAGACGCGGTAATAGGCATCGTTATTGACCAGGATCGCGCCCAGCAGGGCCTGTTCGGCCTCGATATTGCTGGGCGGCGTCCGAAACTGCGGCTCGGCGGTCTCGAGACGGGCGATCAGGGCGTTGGCGGTGGCCATCTGGCGCTCCGGAAACAGGGAAGGGTTAGAGTCTCTTAGACCGCAATTGGTGTCCTAAAGGTTGCCGCGCGGACACGAAGCCGGGACTCTTCCCGATCTGTCCTCACTGTCCTCGATTCTCACAATGTTCATCTTTTCGTAAGACTTCGGCTTGACTCTCCAGCAACCCCGAAACCCAAAGAAGAACGCTCCCCGTCGAATCGACGGAGAGCGCGATTTTAGAACAAAACAAGAACTGGAACAAGCGCTCCAGCTTAATCCAATCCTCTCGTCATGGCCGGGCTTGTCCCGGCCATCCCGATGCGAAGAGCCGCGGCGCTTCACAGACCGGGATCACCGGCACGAGGCCGGTGATGACGTGAAGGGAGTCTCCCAGCCGGTCGAGCCGCAGGAACGACCGAAGAGCCTTAGAGCTCTTCGTCGCCGCCGGCTTCGGCCAGGGCAGCGCCGACCTCGAGGCCGAGATCGTCGAGGTTGGTCTCTTCACGGGTCGTGACCGACTCGCCGCGCGCCTGACGCTCGGCTTCCTCGGGGCTGCGGGCGACGTTGATCGTCACGTGAACCTCGACCTCCGGATGGAGGGCGACGGGCACGTTGTGCAGGCCGATGGTCTTGATCGGCTGGTTGATGGCGATCTGGTTGCGATCGACCGTGAAGCCGTTCTCGGTCATCGTCTCAGCGAGGTCGCGGGTCGAGACCGAGCCGTAGAGAACGCCGGTCTCGCCGGACTGCCGCAGGATGATGAAGCTCTGGCCGTTCAGCTTCTCGCCCACGACTTCCGCTTCCTTGCGGCGCTCGAGGTTACGGGCCTCGAGCTGGGCGCGCTGGGCATCGAAATGCTTCTTGTTGGTGTCCGTGGCGCGCAGAGCCTTGCCGCGCGGCAGGAGGAAATTGCGTGCATAGCCGGAGCGGACCTTCACGGTCTCGCCCATCTGGCCGAGCTTTGCGACGCGCTCGAGAAGGATCACTTCCATGGTTGTCTCCTTTAGGTTCGTGATCAGGTGGAAAGGGTTGACGGCGGACCCGGCCGCCGTCCGAAGCGACGGCGCAGGCCGAAGACGGAATCGGCAAGGCCGAACAGGGCCAGGGCAACCATCAGGATGCCCTGGGTAATGACGATGAGCACATAGAGGGCCGACAGCATGAACGCGCGCCCGGACTTGCCGCGCGTGCGGTCATGGATGGCCGCGAGGCCCTGCAGGGAGAAGGCCATGATGAAGGCGCCGGCAAGCGCCATGCCCAGCGCGCCGACGAAGCCGTCGATACTGGCGATCGCCAGGGCGGCGACGAGGATCAGCCCGGCGGATCGCGGCATGACGAGTTCCGGCACCGAAGGCCAGGGACGCGGCAGCCGCTTCGAGGCCTGGACGATGCGGGCGGCCGCCCAGAGATAGAGTGCCAGAATGGTGGTGAAGCCCTGCGCCGACAGAAGCGGCGTCGCGCGGGCGAGGAGGCCGACCAGCTCTTCGCGGGTCTCGGCGCTCAGGGCTTCGGGGCCGGTGGACGTGAACTGGGTGTTCACGAAGGCCTCAGCCACTGCACGGGCATTCTGGTCGAACGCGCCATAATCGCCGCCCGTCGAGATCACGCCGGCGGCGATGATGGTCAGCGCCGCCGTGGCCGCGGTCCAGGCGAGCAGCCGCCCGACCGGGAACCATTCCATGGTGCCGTCCGCGCCAGGGCGCCCGAGCAGGGCGAGATAGGACAGCCACCAGGCGGGCAGAGCGGTGATGAGGGCAAAACCGATGCCGCTGAGCGGCGACAGGATCAGGGCGATGGCCACGCCGCCGACGATGCCCGCCACGAGGCCGGAGCGGTGGTCCCAGCCCAGCGAAGCGATCAGAACGGGAATGGGGGCGAGCAGATACAGCACGGCAGCCAGCGGCGTCGCCTTGACGATCACCGCGGTCAGAAGGGCCGATACGAGGCCCGCGCCTATGCCTGTTGCTACAAAATTCATCGTCTCGCTGTCCCGCTGCTCATGGCAGGGTTAGGAGCGTTCCGCTCCAACTGACCCGGCGGGTTTTCACCGCTGGGCGAAGAATAGAGAAACCCTCAACCTCATCCTGAGGAGCAGCGGAGCTGCGTCTCGAAGGAGGTTCCAGAGAGCGCCAGAACCGCCATTCTGACCCTTCGAGACGCCGCCTTTGGCGGCTCCTCAGGATGAGGATGGCTATCCGGTAGGCTGCCCGGTTCAGAGACCGGGCAGCCCAGTAGTCTTAACGAATCACGTAGGGCAGGAGGCCCAGGAAGCGGGCGCGCTTGATCGCCTGGGCGAGCTCGCGCTGCTTCTTGGCCGACACGGCCGTGATGCGGGACGGAACGATCTTGCCGCGCTCGGAGATGTAGCGGGACAGGAGCTTCGTGTCCTTGTAGTCGATCTTCGGCGCGTTGGGACCCGAGAACGGGCAGGTCTTGCGACGGCGGAAGAAGGGACGACGGCCGCCGCCAGCGGCGCCACCGGTTGCACCAAATGCCATGATTAAGCCTCCTCGCCTTCGCTGGCGCTTTCGAAGCTGCCACCGTCGCGCTCACGGCGCTCGCGGTCCTTGCGCTCGTCGCGGTCGCGCTTCTGCATCATCACGGACGGCTCGGTCTCGAGCTCTTCGACCTTGATGGTCATGAAGCGAAGGATGTCTTCGTTGATGCGCATCTGACGCTCCATCTCGGCCACAGCCGGAGCCGGGGCGTTGAGGTTGAACATCGTGAAATGCGCCTTGCGGTTCTTCTTGATGCGGTAGGCGAGGGACTTCACGCCCCACATCTCGGTCTTGTCGACGCTGCCGCCGTTCTGCTCGATGACGCCCTTGTACTGGTCGACCATAGCCTCGACCTGCTGCGGGGTGACATCCTGGCGAGCCATGAAGATATGCTCATAGAGAGGCATAATGGGCCTTTCTCAGGGTTTGAGGTCAAGCCTCGGCACTGGATGAAGAGTGTCTCGGCCGTTTCGCGCATCCGATCGGCGCCAAGCCCTTCGAGCCTGCAAGGCCCGAGCGATTGTCGAAGGCGGAGACACGGGACGACGGAGTGAAGAAAACCCCTATGCGGCAAGCCGCACCGTCCGTTCAGCCCCCGGCCGGAGCGAACGCGAAGCGGGGGCTATAGTCGATTTGGGGTGGGAAGGCAAGGGTAAGGATACGACGGTGTTATCCCCGGTGAGCGTAGCGATAGAAGGGGATCCACGGTCCAGCTCGGCGCTATGGATTCCCTTCCCCTCCGCTGCGCTTCGGCCGGGAATGACACTCCGGCCGCTATTTGCCGTTAATAGCATCGCCGGACGATAAAGGCACTCTGGTCAACGGGCCCGGCTAGGCTAAAACACCTTTATGAGCGCTCCTCCCCTACGCCTCGGCGTCAATATCGATCACGTCGCAACCGTGCGGAATGCACGGGGCGGCATTCATCCGGACCCGGTCCGGGCCGCGAATATGGCTGTTCTGGCGGGGGCGGACGGGATCACCGCCCATCTCCGTGAAGATAGGCGCCACATCCGGGATGCGGATATGAGGCGCCTCAAGCAGGAGCTGTTCGTGCCGCTCAATTTCGAGATGGCGGCGACCTCCGAGATGATCGGCCTCGCCACGCAGTTGCGGCCGCATGCGGCCTGCCTCGTGCCGGAAAAGCGCGAGGAGCGCACCACCGAAGGCGGGCTCGACATCATCGGCGCCCATGTCCATCTGCGGCCCGCCATCAAGGAGCTGAGGGGTGAGGGCATCCGGGTGTCGCTGTTCGTGGAGCCGGAGATCGAGGTCATGGACGCGGCCTGCGACCTCCAGGCTCCCGTGGTCGAGCTCCACACCGGCACCTATTGCGAAGCGGTGGTCGACGGGGACCAGGCCAGGATCGTCTACGAACTCGAGCGCCTGCGCCGGGCTGCCGAGCACGGCGCCAAAATCGGTCTCGAGATTCATGCGGGGCACGGGCTAGCCCTCGACTCGGTCCGCGCCGTCGCCGCGATTCCGCAGATCGTCGAGCTCAATATCGGCCATTCCCTGATCGGCGAGGCGATCTTCTTCGGCCTCGACGAGGCGGTCCGAGCCATGCGCGCCGCCATGGACGAGGGCCGGGCGCAGGTGCCGGCATGATCCTCGGGATCGGGTCCGATCTCTGCGACATTCGGCGCATCGAGCAGTCCATCGAGCGCTTCGGGGACCGCTTCACCCACCGCATCTACACCGAGGGCGAGCGGGCGCGGAGCGACCGCCGCGCCGCCCGCGCCCCATCCTATGCCCGGCGCTTCGCCGCCAAGGAGGCCTGCGCCAAGGCTCTCGGGACCGGCCTGAGCCGGGGCGTATTCTGGCGCGACATGGAGGTGGTCAACCTGCCCAGCGGCCGGCCGACCATGCGCCTGACCGGCGGGGCGCTCGAGCGCCTGAAAGCCATGACGCCGCGGGGGCACAGGGCCGTCGTCCATATATCCCTCACGGACGATCCGCCGATGGCTCAAGCCTTCGTGATCATCGAGGCGCTTCCTATCTGAGGCAGGGCCTGCGTTGCGGCGGGACGCACCTTAGGTTAGAGCATGGCCCGGCAGCGATGCCGTCGGAAGCGGTTTGCACTCGGGGCTGAGTGCAATCCTCTCTCGACGGTCGCGGCAGCGGAGGACGGGCCCGCCGTTCCCTTTCAGGATCATAGGTCGAGTGACGTGAGCGACAAAACCAGCAAATACGTAGGTACCAGCGTGAAGAAAGAAGAAGGCGGCCTCTGGGAAACGATCAAGGTCATCATCCAGGCCCTCCTGATCGCGGTCGTCGTGCGCACGGTGCTGTTCCAGCCCTTCAACATCCCGTCGGGATCCCTGATCCCGACCCTGCTGATCGGCGACTATCTCTTCGTGTCGAAATATTCCTACGGCTATTCGAAGCACTCGATTCCCTTCAGCCCCGGCATCTTCTCCGGGCGCATCTTCGGCTCCGAGCCGAAGCGCGGCGAAATCGCCGTGTTCAAGTTGCCGAAGGACAACTCGACCGACTACATCAAGCGCGTGATCGGCCTGCCGGGCGACAAGATCCAGGTCATCGGCGGCGTGCTGCACATCAATGGACAGCCGGTCCAGCGCGAGCGGGTGGAGGATTACAAGACCACCGACCTCTACGGCCGCACCATCAGCGTGCCCCAGTATCGCGAAACGCTTCCGGGCGGCGTCAGCCACTTCGTCATCGAGCGCGACAACGACCGCGGCTATTGGGACAACACGAACGTCTACACGGTGCAGCCCGGCCATTTCTTCATGATGGGCGACAACCGGGACAACTCGACCGACTCGCGCGACGATGCGAGCGTCGGCCAGGTGCCGTTCGAGAACCTCGTCGGCCGGGCGGAGATCATCTTCTTCTCCATCGACGAGAGCGCGTCCCTGTGGCGTCCCTGGGAATGGCCGCAGAAGATCCGCTGGAACCGCCTCTTCGAGCGGATCCGCTAAAGCCGTGGCCCGCCGCAAGCCGAATCTCGACGAGCTTCTGAAGAAGCTTGGCTACAGCTTTGAAAAACCTGAGCTCCTTGATGAGGCGCTGACCCATGTCAGCGCTCCGCAGGCCGGTGGGCAGAGCTATCAGCGCCTGGAATTCCTGGGCGACCGTGTGCTCGGCCTCGCCATCGCCGAATTGCTCTTCAGGACGTTCCCCGGGGCGCCGGAAGGCGAGCTCTCCCGGCGTCTGGCGGAACTCGTTCGCCGGGAAAGCTGCGCCGAGATCGCCACGGCCTGGGATGTGGGTCCCTATCTGAAGCTCGGCGCCGGCGAGGCGCATGCCGGCGAGCGGCGCAACCAGACCATCCTGGCGGATGTCTGCGAAGCCATCATCGGCGCGGTCTTCATCGACGGCGGCTACGAGGCCGCCAGGGATCTCGTCGAGCGCGCTTTCCAGGAACTGGTTGAGGCCCCCCGCCGCCCGCTCCGCGACCCGAAGAGCGCGCTGCAGGAATGGGCGCAGGGGAGAGGCCTCCCGCCGCCCACCTATTCGGTGGTCGAGCAGATCGGGCCGGATCACGCGCCCAAGTTCCGGGTGGTCGTGAAGGTCAAGGGTGCGGAGAACGAGTTCGGCTCAGGCACGTCGAAGCGTATTGCGGAACAGGCGGCGGCGCGGAGCCTTCTCATGAAAGAGGGCGTCTGGACGGAGGAAGACCATGGAGCAGCCTGAGCAGACCGGCACGAAGGCCGGTTTCGTCGCCCTCATCGGTGCGCCGAATGCGGGCAAGTCGACCCTGTTGAACTCCCTCGTCGGCTCCAAGGTCTCCATCGTCTCGCGCAAGGTGCAGACGACGCGGGCGCTGGTGCGCGGCATCGCCATCGAGGGCGAGGCGCAGATCGTGTTCGTGGATACGCCCGGCATCTTCAAGCCGAAGCGCCGCCTCGACCGGGCCATGGTGACCTCGGCCTGGGGCGGAGCGGGCGATGCGGACGTGATTGCGCTGCTGCTCGACGCGCGCAAGGGCATCGACGAGGAAGCCGAGGCGATCCTGGCAAAGCTTCCGGATCTCAAGCGGCCGAAGGTGCTGATCCTCAACAAGATCGACCTGATCGAGCGCTCGCGCCTGCTGGAGATGGCCGCGAAGGTCAACGAGGCGGTGCCTTTCGCCCATACCTTCATGATCTCCGCCTTGAAGGGCGACGGCATCGAGACCTTGAAGCGCCAGCTCGCGGCGATGATGCCGGAAGGGCCCTGGCTCTATCCGGAAGACCAGATCTCCGACGCGCCGCTGCGCATGCTCGCCGCCGAGATCACCCGCGAGAAGATCTACGAGCGCCTGCACGAGGAGCTGCCCTATCAGTCCACCGTCGAGACGGATCAGTGGCAGGTGCGTCCGGACGGCTCCGTGCGCATCGAGCAGACCGTGTTCGTCGAGCGCGACAGCCAGCGCAAGATCGTGCTCGGCAAGGGCGGGCAGACCATCAAGGCCATCGGCCAGGCCGCGCGCAGGGAGATCGCCGAGATCGCCGAGGCGCAGGTCCACCTCTTCCTCTTCGTGAAGGTGCGCGAGAACTGGAGCGACGATCCCGAGCGCTATCGCGAGATGGGCCTGGAGTTCCCGCGCGGCGGCTAGCGCTTGTAGGCCGTGCGCAGCCCGCCCCAGTGGCGTCCGAAGATGCGGATGGGTGCATCCACCTCCTGCATCATCACGATCTTGCCGCCGCCCATGTCGCGGGCATAGGCCTGCACGACGAAGGGGCGCGTGGAGCGCGCGGCGGTGATGCCGGCGCGGTCGTCGAAGATGCGCTTGTTGCGGGAATTGGCGGCATTCCACACCGGATCGCCCGTGCGCTGGGCTTGAGAATAGATCCGGTTGTGGACCGGGATGTAGCCGTTGCGGTCGATGGCGAGACAGAAGGCCATGCTCGCATCAGAGGCCAGCACCCTCTCGAGGATCGACGGCAGCAGCCGTTCGAAGACCGGGAGATAGGCCGTGCCGTATTGAACGGGATCCGTGCCCGGCACCAGCCTGTAATCCATATCGAACGCGGCCTCGCGGGAGATCGCGCCGTCCTCCACCGCCCGCTCGATCAGGCCCTCGACCTGACGGGCCGTTTCCTGGGCGAGAAGGATGCGCGGCCTGTAGGCCGCCTCGACCTGGGCGATGAAGCCGTCGATCCGCGCCCGCGCCTCGGCATCGAGGCGGCCGAAGGCGCAATGGAGACCCATCGCGCTCGTGGCGACGATCCGCACGGGGACGCGGCCCAGATTCTGAATGTCGAGATCGGCGCTGCCGCCCACCTCGACCCTCAGGTCGGGAACGGGAGCCAGCAGCACGCCGCCGGTGCTGATGTCGATCAGCCGTGACGCGGCACTTCGCCCTCCGATCCGGATCGTTGCCGGACGGTCGACCGGCAGGCGGTCCGCCTGCCGGCGGTCGCCGATTTCGCTCTGGCGCACGACCGTGACGAAGCGCTGGCCCAGGGCCTTCGCGAGACCGTCCGCGATTGTCGTCGCGCGGTCGGCCTGATGGGCCCTTTGGCCCGCGCCGAGAGAAATGGAATCGACGTCGCCCGCGCGTTCGCTCACTTTGCCGACGCTGCCGGAGGTCACGCTGGCGAGCCGCGACGTCTCAGCAATCGCCGTGTTCTGTTCGCCGATCGAATGACGCACGCTGTCGAAGACCGGACGCACGCCCTGAATCGCCTCGACGACCTCGGTCACCGCGCCGGTGGATGACTGGGCCGTGTCGCGCAGGCGGTCGATCCGCTGCCGGATGTCGTCCGCAGCCTTGCCGGTCTGGGTCGAAAGCACCTTCACCTCGCTCGCCACGACGGCAAAGCCCCGACCGGCGGCGCCTGCGCGGGCGGCCTCGATGGTGGCATTGAGCGCGAGCAGATTGGTCTGGCGCGCCACCGAGGAGATCGTGTCCACGATCCCGACGATCTCGGCCGTGGCGGCGGAGAGTTGCGCGATGAGATCGCTAGCCTTCTGCGCCGCCTGGATCGCGTTGTCGACGCGCTCGCTCGCATGCTCCATCGCGCGGCCGATCTCGGCCGACGTCACGGCCAGTTCTTCCGTCGACGACGCGAGCGAGAGAGTTTCCTGGGATGCGGTCCGGCCGGAAGAGGCCAGCTCTCCGGCATGGGCGCGGATGTCCGCCAAATCCTTCTCGACGGCTGCCACATCCGCTGCCGCCACCGCGATCGCCTGGGTGACTCCCTGGATCGCTTTCAGAACATCGGCCTCCAGCGTGTCCACGACCTCGGTATTGAGGCGGTCTTCGCGCGGGGCTGGCGGGGTCGATTCCTCCGGTACGAGGCGAATGACTTCGTTCACATCGTCGATTTGCGGGGCGCGCCGCAGAATACCGAACATTGCCGGGCTCTCGTCGTTTATGTTGTTAACTCAACGTCACCTGAAAAGGTTAAGGAAGGCGAAATACTTGGCCCGCTTCCGCCGAAGGTCGTAAACGACAGATGCGAGACCTTTTCCGGCGAGCGGTCCGCGCACGCATTTGTCCCGACGCCAAATATTCCCTAAAGTAATCGGTCCGTTCGACGCTGACATTCTGGAGCGTGAATGAGCAGCCCTACCGATCAGGCGACGCAACGGCGTCTCGCAGCGGTGCTTGCCGCCGACGTGGTGGGCTATTCGGGCCTGATGTCGAAGGATGAGGAAGGCACCCTGGTTCGCCTCAGGGATCTGCGACGGCAGGTGATCGAGCCGGGAATTCAGGCCCATCGAGGCCGGCTGGTGAAGACGGTCGGAGACGGCTTCCTCGTCGAGTTCGCGAGCCCGCTGGCGGCCGTCCGCTGCGCGGTCGACCTGCAGGAAGCGGTCGCCGCCGCTTCGGACGAGCCGGTCAAGCCTTTCAAGCTGCGGATCGGGATCAATCTCGGCGACATCATGATCGAGGAGGATGGCGACATCTTCGGCGACGGGGTGAACATCGCGTCCCGCTTGGAGCAGATGTCGCCGCCGGGGGGCATCTGCCTGTCCGGCAAAGTCTACGAAGAAGTGCGCGACAAGCTTCCCTACACGTTCGAGGACCAGGGCGAGCACCAGTTCAAGAACATCGGCCGGCCGATCCGGGTCTATTGCATCCTGTTAAGTGCGGACGCCGCGGTTGCCGCCGGCGGACGGAAGCTTGCCGCACCGGCGATGGACAGACCCTCCATCGCCGTTCTGCCCTTCGTCAATCTCAGCAAGGATCCAGAGCAGGAATACTTCGCCGACGGTATCGTCGAGGACATCATCTCGGCCCTGTCCCGGTTCAGGTCCTTTCTCGTCATCGCCCGAAACACGACTTTCACCTACAAGGGACGATCGGTGAACGTGCCGCAAATCGGTCGCGAACTCGGTGTGCGATATGTGCTCGAAGGGAGCGTTAGGAGATCCGGTGATAGGATCCGCATTACCGCGCAGCTGATCGATGCAGCAACGGGGATGCATATGTGGGCCGAGCATTACGACGGTGTCGTCGCAGACGTCTTCGACCTGCAGGATCAGATAACGGCCAGCGTGGTGGGATCGATCGAGCCGTCGATCCGCGCCGCCGAAATCGAGCGGGCAAGGCGCAAGCGTCCCGACAACCTCGATGCCTACGACCTCGTTATGCGTGCGCTGCCCTATGTCTGGTCGCTCGAATACGGTGACAACTGCGAAGCGACGAAGCTGCTCGAGGAGGCTCTGCGTCTCGATCCCGATTATCCATCGGCCCTGTCGCTCGCCGCGTGGTGCCGCGGGCAGCGCGTCGTCTACAACTGGTCGACGAATATCCAGGAAGATAAGCGCGAGACGTTGCGCCTTGCGCAGGCTGCCGCGGCCCTGGCCCACGATGATCCCTTCATCCTGACGGTGCTTGGCGCGGCTCTCACGATCACGCGCGAATTCCAGCGTGCCGCGTCGATGCTCGATCGGGCATTGTCTCTCGATCCCAACTCGGCCTGGGCTTGGAACCGGAGCGGTTGGTTGCGCGACTATCTGGACGATCCCGAAACCGCTATCGATCAGTTCGAACGTTCACTGCGCCTGAGCCCGTTCGATCCGATGGCTTTCAACTGCGAAGTTGGCATCGGTGGTGCTCACTTCATTGCGAGGCGCTACGAGGCGGCGGCGCAATGGATGGAAAAGGCCTTGAGGTCCAAGCCGAGCGCGATCTGGGTCCACCGGACGTTGGCGCCGGCCTATGCTTTGGCGGGAGAACTCGACAAAGCCCGGGACAGCGTCGGTGAACTGCTCAAGGATTATCCCGAAATCAGGATCTCGGACATCCTGCAGGCCTTGGCCTTCAGCAAGGAAGTCCTGGATCGCTTCGCGGAAGGCCTGCGCCAGGCAGGCCTTCCAGAATGAAGATTAAAAAGGACCGGAAGATTTAAAGAGCCCCCGGTCCCTTCACCTTATTGCTGGTTCTGTCCTTGAAGCAGCGGGGTGATCCGGCGCATGGCCACCCGGCGGTTCTGCCGCTCGGGAGATTGCGAATTCACCTTGAGGTACTGCTCGCCGTAGCCCTGGGTCGTCAGGTTCTCGGCGGGGATCTGGAAGCGTTCGGTGAGGATGGTCGCAACCGTCTCCGCTCGCCTGTCGGAGAGAGTCAGATTGTCCTCGTCCGCGCCGACCGCATCGGTGTGGCCTTCGATCAGGAAGATCTCGTTCGGGTTTCGAGACAGGGCCGATCGGATCGCCTGGGCGATACCCGTCAGAGCGCCGGCCTGATCTCCCGCCAGTTCCCAGGAGCCGAACTCGAAGGTGACGGTATCCACGTCAACCCGGCGCATGCGTTCGCGCAGCGGCTGAGAGCGACGAACCTCGTCGAGCGTGTAGGACCGCTCGATGCGCTCGACGGGAGGAGCGGTGAACGCCTCGACCAGATCTTCCTGTGAGGCATCCTCCACATCGACAATGTACTCCTCGCGCGGAATCCGGACGACCGGCGGCGGCAGCCGCACGATCTCCTCTTCGGCATACCCGTACCCTGTCGGACGGCGGTCGCCGCGCCTGTTCTCGATGAGCACGACCTCGCGGCCGGCAGCCTCGCGCCGTGAGCGGCGGACCAGGTTGCCGTACTCGTCCCGCAAAGTCACGATCTCCGATCCGTCCGGACGGCGCACGATGGTCACTTCCTCTCCGGCGCCGCGCCGCTCGACGCGGACATCGGCGTCGCGATACGTGCGGCGGAACCGTTCGGTCTCATCGTTGCGGATGATGACCTGATTGCCCTCGCGGATGATGGTGCGGTTGCCGGGCTCCTCAATGATGACCCGGTTGCCCTCCCGCCGCTCGCGGCGCTGGCTGCGCAGATCCTCGATCCGGACGCGTGAAGCATCCAACGGTTGCGTCGCGTTGGGAGCCGCCTGCTGAGGGGCAGTCCGTCCGGGCGCCTGCTGGAACGGAGCCGAGGGTGCGGGAGGCACCGGCTGGGCGCGGGTTGCAGGGGGCGCTGCGGGAGTGGGCGCCGACGGAGGAACGGGCTGCGCAGTCGCCGGAGGCGGAGCCGGTGGGGTGGCGGGCTGCACCTGCGTCGGCCGCTGGCCGCGCGTCCTGTCGGGATTCTCCGTACTGTCGGAGCGGCCGGGCCGTTCACGTTCGACCGGCCTGGTGGTGTCCTGCGCCGGCCTCTGCTGCTGAGCGGGCGCCAGAGGCGTTGCCGGTTGAGCGGCAGCCGGCGGAGGCGCGGCCGGACGGGTCTCCGTGGCAGGGGCCTGGGCAGGGGCCTGGGCAGGGGCCTGGGCAGGGGCCTGGGGCCGCGGGCGTTCTGCCGGCGGCCGCTCGCGTTCCTGAGCGGCAGGACGCTGCGGACTTGCGGGTGTTGCCGCCGGGGGCTGAGCCCGCTCGGCGGGAGCCTGCTGTGCCGGACGAGACGGTATGGCCGGGGCGGCACCGGCGGGCGCAGGCTGCGCTGGGCGCTCGGCCGGCGGGCCGGGCTCGCGGCGGGGGCGTTGAGTGTCGTCGTCCGGACCCTGCGCGCCCGGGCCTGCGCCACGCGGCGGACGGGGACCGCGTTCCTCAGAGGCGCCGGGGCCGCCCTGATCCTGTCCGCCCTGTCGGCGTTCGCCGCCTGGACGGCCGCCGCGCTCTCCATCCTGCCCCTGGCGTCTCCGCACGCCGGGCGGCAGCTCCTCGTCGGTTGCCGGTCCGGCCTGGGCCAGGACGAGAGGCGTTGCGGGCTCCGATGGGAGGGCCGAGACATGCACCGGCAGCAGCATCAGGGGGAGGGCGGTACTCGCAAGAAACAGGCTGGAAAGCTTCATGATCCTCGGTTCATCAATTGGCAGATTAAAGGTGATCGACAATGAGAAGGCAGGAGTTTGGTTCCGTCGAAAGCGGAATTCCGCTTTTGAAACAGAATTTTAGAAGTTCGCGGATATCGTTGAAAAACATGGATGAATGCGGCCTGAATGCTTACATCAGGAGTCCAGGAAACACTTTCGCCCAAGGCCATCGGGACCGATGCAATGGACTGACGAAGGCGTCGTTCTCGGCGCCCGCAAACACGGGGAATCGAGCATCATTCTCGAGCTGATGACGCGCGGCCACGGGCGCCATCTGGGCTTGGTCCATGGCGGCCGCTCGAAGAGCCTGCAGGCGGTTCTCCAGCCCGGCAACACCGTGCAGGCAACCTGGCGGGCGCGGCTCGACGAGCATCTGGGCACCTATCAGGTCGAAGGCCTGAATCTGCGGGCCGCCCAATTGATGGGCTCGTCCATGGCCCTCTACGGCCTGGCGACGCTCGCCCATCTCCTGCGCTATTTCCCCGAGCGCGACCCGCATTTCGCTCTCTACGAGACCCTGACGGTTCTCGTGGACCACCTGGACGATCCCGATCTCGCGCCGGCCCTGTTCGTGCGCTTCGAGCTTGCCATGCTCACCGAGCTCGGCTTCGGCCTGGACCTGTCGAGCTGCGCCGCCACCGGCAGCGAGCGAGATCTGACCTATGTCTCTCCGAAGAGCGGCCGGGCCGTTTCGGCTGCGGCCGGGGAGCCCTACAAGGACCGCCTGCTCAGGCTTCCGGGCTTCCTGATCGGCCAGAGCTGGTACAACCGGCCGCGTGAAGAGGAGATCAGGGAGGGATTTGCGCTCACGGACTTCTTCCTGCATCACAACGTCTTCGAGCCCCAGGGTCAGCGGGCGCCGGAGGAGCGGGCGCGTTTCGTCGCACTGGCCACGGCTGGGGACGAATGAGGTTTGTTTCTGTTATGTTCTCATTTCAGATGATAAGAAGCGATTCGCTGTTGAGGATTTCGAGTCATGGGTAAGCCGGTCAATCCGCCGTCAGGGGGCGAGATCGAGAACATCAATCTCAAGGATGCCCTAGAGGAGCGCTATCTCGCCTATGCGCTCTCCACCATCATGCACCGGGCGCTGCCGGACGCACGCGACGGCCTGAAGCCGGTCCACCGGCGCATCCTGCACGCCATGCGCCTGCTGCGCCTCGATCCCCGGTCTGCGCCCAAGAAATGCGCCCGCATCGTCGGCGACGTGATGGGCCAGTTCCACCCGCACGGCGACCAGTCGATCTACGATGCCCTCGTGCGCATGGCGCAGGATTTCGCCCAGCGCTATCCCCTGGCGGACGGGCAGGGCAATTTCGGCAATATCGACGGCGATAACGCCGCGGCCATGCGCTACACCGAGGCGAAGCTGACGGAGGTGGCGCGGCTGCTGCTCGAAGGAATCGACGAGGATTCCGTCGATTTCCGCGAGACCTACGACCAGACCAACGAGGAGCCGGTGGTGCTGCCGGCCGCCTTCCCGAACCTGCTCGCCAACGGCTCGCAGGGCATCGCGGTCGGCATGGCGACCTCGATCCCGCCGCACAACGCCGCCGAACTCTGCGACGCGGCCCTCCACCTGATCTCCAAGCCCGGCGCCACCTCCGAGCAGCTGATGCAGTTCGTGCCGGGGCCCGATCTGCCGACCGGCGGCATCATCGTCGACACGCCATCCGCCATGGCCGAGACCTATCGCACCGGCCGCGGCTCGTTTCGCGTGCGCGCCCGCTGGGCCAAGGAGGATCTCGGCCGCGGCAACTGGCACATCGTCGTCACCGAGATCCCCTATGCGGTGCCGAAGTCGCGCCTGATCGAGAAGATCGCGGAGCTGCTGCAGGAGAAGAAGCTGCCGCTGCTCGCCGACGTGCGCGATGAATCCGCCGAGGACATCCGAGTCGTTCTGGAGCCGCGTGCGAAGACGGTCGATCCGATCATCCTGATGGAATCGCTCTACAAGCTCACCGAGCTCGAGAGCCGCATCCCGATGAACGTGAACGTGCTCGCCGGCGGCAAGGTGCCGAAGGTGTTGAGCCTTGCTGAGTGCCTGCGCGAATGGCTCGACCATCGCCGCGAGGTGCTGGTCCGCCGCTCGGGCTTCCGGCTCGCCGCCATCGAGCGGCGACTGGAGATCTTGGGCGGCCTGCTCATCGTCTATCTCGACCTCGACCGGGTGATCAAGATCATCCGCGAGGAGGACGAGCCGAAGCAGGAGCTGATGCGCTTCTTCAAGCTCACCGAAATCCAGGCCAACGCGATTCTGGACACCCGCCTGCGTAGCTTACGCAAGCTCGAGGAGATGGAGCTCAAGCGCGAGCAGAAGGACCTGCAGACCGAGAAGGCCAAGATCGAGGAGCTTTTGGGCTCCGAGAAGGTGCAGTGGAAGACGATTTCCGCCGAGATCAAGGAGGTCCGCAAGACCTTCGGACCGGACACGGCCCTGGGACGACGCCGCACGTCCTTCGCCGAAGCGCCGGACACCTCCGACATCGACTTCGCGGAGGCCATGATCGAGCGCGAGCCGATCACGGTCATCGTGTCCGAGAAGGGCTGGATCCGCGCCATGAAGGGCCATCAGGCCGATCTCTCGGGCGTGCAGTTCAAGGGCGACGATGCGCTGAAGACGGCCTTCTTCGCCGAGACCACGTCGAAGATCGTCGTGGCGGCGGATAACGGGCGCTTCTTCACCCTCGACGCCTCCAAGCTCCCCGGCGGCCGCGGCTTCGGCGATCCGATCCGCCTGATGGTCGATCTGGAGGAGGGCGCCGACTTCATCGCGGCCTTCCCGTATCGCGCCGGCTCGAAGCTGCTCGTGGTCGGCTCCGACGGCCGCGGCTTCGTGGTGCCGACCGACGAGGTCACGGCCAATACCCGCAAGGGCAAGCAGATCCTCAACCTCGATGCGCCGGCAAAGATGGTGGTCTGCACGGAGGCGGAAGGCGATCACGTCGCGATCATCGGCGAGAACCGCAAGCTCCTGATCTTCCCGGCAAAGCAGATGCCGGAGATGACCCGCGGCAAGGGCGTGCGCCTCCAGCGCTACAAGGACGGCGGCGTCTCCGACGCCAAGGTCTTCAAGCTGAAAGAGGGCCTGACCTGGAAGGACACCTCGGGCCGCACCTGGACGGTTGCCAAGGAAGACCTGCGCGACTGGATGGGCGACCGCACCGAAGCCGGCCGCCTGCCGCCGAAAGGCTTCCCGAAGTCGAACAAGTTCGGGGAGTGAGATCGATCAGCAGTCATCCCGGACGGCGTTGAGCCGATCCGGGATCGCTTTCAGGATGCGATGCCAAAACCGCAACGCTGTAGTGCGGACTGGTTTTCGCGATCCCGGATCTTCGCTGCGCTTCGTCCGGGATGACGGGTGAACATTACTCCGCCCGCACCCAGCCGTGCGCCAGGAGCCGCTCCTGCGGCTTGAAGCGGGCCTTGTAGGCCATCTTCTTCGAGCCATCGACCCAGTAGCCGAGATAGAGATAGGGCAGGCCCATCGCCTTGGCACGCCGGATGTGATCGAGGATCATGAAGGTGCCGAGGCTGCGGTCGTGCTGCTCCGGCTCGTAGAACGAATAGACCATGGACAGGCCGTCGCTCATCTCGTCGGTGAGGCTCACCGCAATCAGGTCGCCCGATCCCTTGCCGGTGATGCCGCTGTCGATGCCGCGCCGGCGGTACTCGATGACCTTCGTATCCACGTGGCTGTCCTCGACCATCATGGAATAATCGAGCACCGACATGTCGGCCATGCCGCCATCGGCATGGCGCAGGTCCACGTAGCGGCGAAACAGCGAGTACTGCTCGGAGCTCGGCCGGTTCGGCAGCGCCTGGCCGATCAGGTCGGCATTGTCCTTGAGAACCCGCTTCAGGTTGCCCGACGGTTCGAACTCGTCGACGAGGACGCGCACCGATACGCAGGCCCGGCAGGTATCGCAGGCGGGTCTATAGGCGATGGTCTGAGACCGGCGGAAGCCGCCTTGCGTGAGGATCTCGTTCAGCTCCCGACCGCGCCGTCCCACGATATGCGTGAAGACCTTGCGCTCCTCCTTGCCCGGCAGATAGGGGCACGCGGATGGGGAGGTGAGGTAGAATTGCGGGGCGTCGCGTGGTTGGCTCGTCAAGCGGGAAAGCCCTGTGGAGAAACCTAGAGCGCTTCGTCAACGCCCAAGGATAACATTGGTGTCGGCGGCGTCCAGGAAAAGAAGGGGGAATGTCACAGGGGTTTGTTTGCGGGCGGGTCGCGTGGCCGGCTTCTTCCCTCCCCTTTCGGGGAGGGGTAGGGGGTGGGGGTGGTGCGACCGGGCGAGCGATTAATCCAGTTAGATATTGTAGCGACCGCTGATCGTCTAAAGGAAGCGCAGCGTTCCGACTTTACGACCCCCACCCTTTCATCCCTCCCCGCAAGGGGGAGGGAAGCAGCGCCATGTTCGTACGGCCTAAGCCCTGACCACCATCATTCCGGTGAGCAGGTCGCGGATGAAGCGCCGGTCGTCGCGCACGAAGCCCACCAGCACGTCGCAGGCCCAGAGCAGGAAGGTCGAGATCGCGACGTAGAAGAACAGCGCATGCACCGCTGCCGCGAGCGGAGAGGGTCCCCGGCCGGTCCGCGGGTCGATGACGCGCAGGCCCATATAGCGCATGCCGACCGTCGCCTGCGCCGAGCCCCCGATCGTCACCGCGTTGTAGACGATGAAGATCAGCGCGGTGAGCGGCAGGGCGAAGAACAGGCCCCAGCCGAGACCGAGCGTGATGATACCGAGGAAGAAGATGGCGATCGAGATCAGAACGACCCAGAGCGCGATGACCACGAGGTCGATCAGATAGGCCCAGAAGCGCCGGGATATGACACCTTCCGTCAGCCGGGAATCCGCCTCGAAGGACGGGTAGTTCAGGGTCGGCGGGTAGGGTCGGTTGACCATCGGTCTCTCCTCAGAAGGCGGTCTCGGGCAGGCTGCGGGATTCGATCCGCTGCGGTGCGAGCCCCTCAGCAGCCAGGGACTCGAACACCTCCAATGTATGTTGTCTGTCCCGTGTTTCGATAGTGATGTCGATGGAAACGCCTTTTGCCGGCACGTCGAGGAACAGCCGGCCGTGGGAAACCTCGAGGATGTTGGCGCCGAGACTGCCGAGCAGGCTCGCGACGCGCCCGAGCAGGCCCGGACGGTCGTTGGAGGTGATGCGGAAGGAGGTGATGCGGTCGTCGCGCTCCAATTCGCGCACCATCACGGAGGCGAGGATGCGCGCGTCGATGTTGCCGCCGCAGAGCACGAGGCCGACGCGCTTGCCCTGGAAGTGCTCGGGATTCGCCAGCATGGCCGCGAGCCCCGCGGCGCCTGCGCCTTCCGCCATGGTCCGCTGCAGGGTGGCATAGGCATTCACCGCGCGCTCGATCATCGCCTCCTCGACCGGGAAGATCACGGGGACGAGATCGCGCACGATGGGCAGCGGCAATTGCCCGACGGTCTTGACCGCGATGCCTTCCGCGAGCGTCGCCCCGCCGATCGGCCGATTCTCGCCGCGGATCGCGTTGCGGAAGGACGGATAGAGGGCGGCTTCGACGCCGACGATCTCGATGTCGGGCTTGATCGCCTTGGCGGCCACCGTGATGCCGGAGATCAGCCCGCCACCGCCGATGGGCACGACGATCTGGTCGAGGTCGGGGGCATCGCTGAGCATTTCGAGGGCGATGGTGCCCTGGCCGGCCATCACCTTCGGGTCGTCGTAGGGGTGGACGAAGACGAGCCCTTCCGCGTCGGCGATCTCGCGGGCACGGGCCGCCGACTCGTAGAGCGTCTCGCCGTCCAGGATCACCTTTGCGCCGTAGGAGCGCGTGTTCTCCGCCTTCACCAGGGGCGTGCCCTCGGGCATGACGATGGTCGCGGGGATGCCGAGGCGGCGCGCATGATAGGCGACGGCCTGGGCATGGTTGCCGGCCGACATGGCGATGACGCCGCGGGCACGCTCGGCCGGCTCAAGGCTTTCCAGCTTCGTGGCGGCTCCGCGCTCCTTGAACGAGCCGGTCGGCTGCATGTTCTCGTGCTTCACGAAAACCGTCGCGCCGGTGAGCTGCGACAGGCGAGGGGCGGGTACGAGGGGCGTCCGCAGGACCTTGCCCTCGATCGTCTTCGCTGCGCGCTGCACGTCCTCGATGGTGATGGCGTATTCGGCCACGTTGTCCTCCGGACTTCTCATTATAGGCCCTTAAACGGGTCTTGGTGTCGGATCCTTGAAGCCGAGCAGGCCGCCGGGCCGGAAGATCAGGAACACGACCAGGGCCACATAAAGCGCCATGTCGCGCATCTCGATCGGCAGATAGGCAGACCACAGGGTTTCGAACAATCCCACGGCGAAGCCTCCTAGCATCGCACCGGGGATCGAGCCAATCCCGCCGATGATGGCGGCGATCAGGGCCTTGAGCCCGTACTGGAACCCGCCGGCGAAGCCCAGGCCGCCATATTGCGCGACGATCAGCATGCCGGAAAGGCCCGCCATCGCCCCGGCAACACCTAAGGTCTGCAGGAGGAGACGGGGTCCGTTCACGCCCATCAGCGCCGCGGCGCGGGCGTCGTCCGCAGAGGCCCGCCAGGCGCGTCCGAAGCCGGTCGCCTGGACGAGCCAGAGAAGGCTCGATGCCGCAAGAACGCCGATGCCGGCGGTGATAACCGTGATCGGCGTAAGATTCACGATGAACTCGCCGGCACGGGCGAGGGGCCAGGCCTCCGACCAGATCGGCGGCAGCCAGACCGTGACCGGGCTCTGCACGAGCCTCAAGTATTCCATCAGGAAGAGGGACATGCCGACGGTCGCGATCAGGCTCGGCTGCGGGCTTTCCGCCGTGATGCGGCCGATGGTGAAATACCCGCCGACCGCGTTGTGGATCGCGCCTGCGAAGAGCGCCGCCGCGAGACCGGCTGCAAGCCCGAGCACCGGCGAGCTGACGCCGTAACCAAGCAGGATCGAGGTGCCGGCGACCGTCGCCGCCGAGCCGATGGCGGCCAGTTCCCCGAAGGCGAGGTTGATCCGCCCGCTCAGGCCGAAGACGAGGGCGAATGAAACCGCAAGCAAGGCATAGATCGCCGTCCTCGGCAGGCTGACCAGAATCTGCTGCAGCCAGTAGGCGACGCTCAACGGGATATCGGCCACATCGGCGTCGGCGCGGCTGCCGGGATCGCCCGCGGCGCCCTCCGGGGTGTCGAGATAATAGCGCTTCAGGAGATAGAGGCTGGCGCCGGACATGGGGCCTTCCTCGGTGCCGAGTCCGACGAGGTCCGCCTTGTTGGCCGCGAGCCCCTCGGCGGCGAACTGGCAGATGGCATAGCGTTCAAGAGCGGGGCGATCCGGATGCTGGGCCACGTAATCGACGCGCAGGCTGCGCGGCGCCGGGCCTTCCCGCACGCGTTCCACGGTGATGACCGCTCCGGGATTGAGCGCCGGCAGGGTGGACCGGCAGACCCGCACCTGATCGGCATCGATGGAGATGCCGCAGGCGGAGAGGAGGCAAAGAGCTAGCAGGAGGGATGCGAGCCGCGCCGCTCCCAGTGACCGGCCCATGATGGGCATGCGCGGCCTTTGCCTTCCCCTTGCGGCGAGGCAAAGGGGTGGGGATGGTCTGACCGGGTGAGAGATCGCGGCGATGCGCGATCCTCCCTCTCCCGGCTGGGAGAGGGCTGGGGTGAGGGAAGGCCGGTGCCGGATGAAGCGGTGAGGGAGACGTGTCGCGGCGGAAGCGGTGGCGCTGGGCTTGTCGAATGCCACACCCTCACCCCTGCCCCTCTCCCCCTCGGGAGAGGGGACGCGCCGTCTTTGCCTCGTGCAATCTGGATGAACCGCAGCGCTCTGACTTTGCGATCCCCACCCTTCATCTCTTCCCGCAAAGGTAAGGAAAATACGCGGGACACGCTCTATGAGCCGGCCCTGAAGAGTCCTCGAGCCGGTCACGAAGGGCAGCCCGCGATCGCTGTGGAATCAGCCCTGCTTCTTCAGCCTTTCGGCGACCTGCGGGGCGAAATAGGTGAGGATGCCATCCGCGCCAGCACGTTTGAAGGCCAGAAGGCTTTCCATCATCGCACGCTCCCCGTCGATCCAGCCATTCCCGGCCGCGGCCTGGATCATGGCATACTCGCCGGAGACTTGGTAGGCGAAGGTCGGCACGGCGAAGGTGTCCTTCACCCGGCGCACGACATCGAGATAGGGCATGCCCGGCTTGACCATGATCATGTCCGCGCCCTCGTCGAGATCCAGCGCCACCTCGCGCAGGGCTTCGTCCGAGTTGGCCGGGTCCATCTGATAGGTGCGCTTGTCGCCGACGAGGCATGCGCTGGTGCCGATGGCGTCCCGGAACGGGCCGTAGAAGGCGGAGGCGTATTTCGCCGCATAGGCCATGATCTGCACGTCGAGGAAGCCGGCCTCGTCGAGGCCTTCGCGGATGGCGGCGACGCGCCCGTCCATCATGTCGGAGGGAGCGATGATGTCGGCGCCGGCCTCGGCCTGGAGCACGGCCTGGCGGACCAGGAGCGCGACCGTCTCGTCGTTGAGGATGCGCTCGCCCTCCATCACCCCGTCATGGCCGTGGCTGGTATAGGGGTCGAGGGCGACGTCGCAGACGATGCCGATATTCGGCACGGCCTTCTTGATCTCGCGGGCGGTGCGGCAGACGAGATTGCGGCTGTTGAGGGATTCGGACCCGGTCGGGTCGCGCAAGGACGGATCGGTATAGGGAAAAAGGGCAATGGCCGGGATGTCGAGCGCTGCGGCCCGTTCGGCCTCGCGCACGGCCTCGCCGATTGTCAGCCGTTCCACTCCGGGCATGGAGGCGACGGCCTGGCGTCCGCTCGCCCCCTCGATCACGAAGATCGGCCAGATCAGGTCGTTTGCCGTCAGCACGTTCTCGCGCACCAGCCGCCGCGACCATTCGGCCTTGCGGTTGCGCCGCGGGCGGTGGGACAGGTTCAGGGAGCGGGCAGGGGCTTCCCCCGAAGCGGGGCGGGGGAACGGCGACAGTTTCGACATCATCCTCATCCGGCGCCGGCTTCGATGCGCCGGCGGATATCCAGAGGGTTAGCACATTTAAAACGCTCTAAAAAAGGGTTCGAGGTCGCAGTTCGGCCCGATCCGTGGAAGATTGACGTCAAATCAGCCATGCGCTGACGGCAGGCTCAGGGTGTCATCGTCTGCGAGCCGAAGGCGAGGGAAGAGGATCCATAGCGCTGACTTGCAACTGGATTCCCTTCCCCTCCGCCGCGCTCCGGCCGGGAATGACACTGTGTCCATTGACGGCCGGCCTGCGCCTTGTTCTAAGCCGCGTCGAGATGAAGGAGCGTTTCATGGACGAGAGCGTTGAAGTTCTCTGCGAGAAGCAGGGCGAGGCGGGCCTCATCACGCTCAACCGTCCGAAGGCGCTCAACGCTCTGACCCTGACCATGGTCCGCGAGATGCGCCGCGCTCTCGATTCCTGGGCGCAGGATCCTGCGGTCACGCGGATCGTCGTGCAGGGCGCGGGCGAGAAGGCCTTCTGCGCCGGCGGCGACATCCGGCAGCTCACGGACGACCTCAAGGCCGGCAGGCGCGAGCCGGCGCTCGCCTTCTGGCGCGAGGAATACCAGCTCAACATCGCGATCAAGCGCTACCCCAAGCCGTATATCTCCCTCATCGACGGCATCGTCATGGGCGGCGGGGTCGGTGTGTCCCTGCACGGCGCCTACCGGGTCGCCGGCGAGCGCTACCTCTTCGCCATGCCCGAGGTCGGGATCGGCTTCTTTCCCGATGTCGGCGCGACCTATGCGCTGCCGCGCCTGCCGGGAGAGACGGGCATGTATCTCGCGCTCACGGGCGATCGGGTGAAGCGCGCCGATGCCGTCATGCTCGGCCTGGCGACCCATTCGGTCGCGAGCGAGAGCATCCCCGCCCTGCGCGACGCTTTGATGGCCGGCGAGCCGGTCGACGCGGCTCTGGCCCGGTTCGCGGCCGATCCCGGCCCCGCTCTCCTCGAGGCTGAACGGGAAGCGATCGACGCCTGCTTCTCGGCCGACGGCGTCGCCGCCATCCTGGCGCGCCTCGACGAGGCTGCCGCCGGGGGCTCTGAATTCGCGGCGAAGACGGCGGCCGGCATGCGTGCAAAGTCGCCGACGAGCATGAGCCTCGCCTTCGAGCAGGTGCGTCGCGGCGTGGCCATGGACTTCGAGGAGGCCATGAGGACCGAGTTCCGCATCGTCTCCCGGATCGGCGAAGGCCACGATTTCTACGAGGGCGTCCGCGCCGTCCTCATCGACAAGGACAACCGGCCGCAATGGCGGCCGGCCTCGATCGAGGCTATCGACCCGGCCGTGATCGAACACCATTTCGCGAGCCTCGGGCCGCAGGACCTGGAGGCCATCTGATGGCACGCAGCGGCAACCAGAGCGCCACCGGCCATTCGGCCCGGGACTATATGTCCGACCGCATCGAGGAGCGCCCCGTCGCGACCGGGATCATGCGCTGGGGGTTCGTTCTCACCTGGTTCATGCGGATCCTGGCGATTCTCTGGATCATGAAGGGCCTCAGCTCCTGGGCGGTGATCCTCGGCATCTGGACGCCCATCGGCCAGTTCGAGGCCCGGTCGACCGGCTATCAGGCCACCGTGATCTATTTCTCCCTGATCGACCTGATCGCCGCGGTGGGCCTGTGGATGGCGAGCACTTGGGGCGGGATCATGTGGCTTTTGGCCATCATGAGCCACCTGATTCTCGCCGCCTTCTTCCCGGGAATCGTCTCGGGCGGCTTGGTGACCGTGGCCTTTTTCCTGACGCTGATCGCCGTTTACCTGGGAGTCGCATGGCTTGCCGCGCGAGAGGGGCAGTAGGAACGGCCGAGGCCAAGCTCCTCACGCAGAAGTGTATCCTCAAGGCTACACTCCAAAGTTACATAGGCGTCAGAGGCGGTTGCGAGGCACAAGGGATGCCGGCCAAGTCGGTTTGCCATAAAACGGCCCCGATGTTCCTTGTTTTCGATACCGTTCTTTAATCCTAAACCGGCACTTATCGCTGGGAGTGGGGGCAATGCGGGCTCAAGGTCCGAGGCTCCCTTGTCGATCACCTCTAACCGGGAAGAGCTTGCGCTCATGTTGTCTCGCCGTACCCTCCTGACCGGATCGCTCGCCCTGATCTTCACGCCCGCCACCGGCGCCCTGGCCCAGCAATTCGCCCAGAGCCAGGCCGAGTGGTCGCAGAATTACGAGGCCGTGTCCCGCACCCGCGTGCAGCGCACCTCGACGCCGATGCTCTCGCCTGACGCTCTCGCTGCCACCGAGCAGATGATCGAGTATTACCGGAACATCGCCGCTCGCGGCGGCTGGCAGCCTGTCCAGGGTGTCCAGGGCCTGCGGGTCGGCTCGAAGAGCCCGGCCGTCATCGCCCTGCGCCAGCGCCTCATCATCACGGGCGATCTCGACCAGACCGCCGGCGAATCGCCGATCTACGATTCCTACGTCGAGGCCGCCGTGCGCCGCTTCCAGGCCCGCCACGGCATCAGCTCCACGGGTACCGTGACGGCCCCCACGGTCCAGGCCATGAACGTGCCGGCCGAGATGCGCATCCGCCAGCTCGAGATCAACGTGAGCCGCCTGCGCACCCTCATCGGCGGACTCGGCAACAAGTACGTGGTCGCCAACATCCCCGCCGCTCTCGTCGAGACGGTGGAGGGCGGCGTCGTCCACACCCGCCACGCCGCCGGCGTCGGCAAGATCGACCGTCAGTCGCCGCTCTTGAGCTCCAAGGTGGTCGAGGTCAATTTCAACCCGTTCTGGACCGTGCCCGCTTCGATCATCAAGAAGGATCTGATCCCGAAGATGCAGAAGGAGCCGAACTACCTGACGGACAACAAGATCCGCATCTTCAACGGCAACACGGAGCTTTCGCCCACGCAGGTGAACTGGTTCTCGGACGAGGCGACCCGTTACCGCTTCCGCCAGGATCCGGGCGGCGAGCTGAACTCCATGGGGTTTGTCCGCATCAACATCCCGAACCAGCACGGCGTCTACATGCACGACACGCCGTCCAAGGGCATCTTCGGTGACGATTTCCGCTTCGTGTCTTCGGGCTGCATCCGGGTGCAGAACGTGCGCGACTACATCGAATTCCTGCTGAAGGACACGCCCGGCTGGAGCCGCGAGCAGATCGACGCCGCCTTCAAGTCTGGCGAGCGCATCGATGCGCGCCTGACGCAGCCGGTTCCGATCCACTGGGTCTACGTCACCGCCTGGGCGACCCCGGACGGCCTCGTGCAGTTCCGCGACGACATCTACAACAAGGACGGCCTCGGCAACGCCATCCCGGTCGCAAGCCGCACCCCGACCGAGCCGGACGCCGAGATGTTCCTGCAGAACTGAGACCTGCAAGAGGCCAGCTTCAACACCACGTCATCACCGGCCTCGTGCCGGTGATTTCGTTTTGGACTGACGCATCCCAAGCCCTCCTCCCCCTTGTGGGGAGGAGTTGGAGGCGGGGGTGTCGGCGCCTGACTTTGATAGGCTATCGCTCACACCCCCACCCTTGATCCCTCCCCACAAGGGGGAGGGAAAATGCCTCCGTCCTTTCGGACAGCCCGCCCCTCCGGCAGGCTGTTGCATTTCCAAAGCCTAGTAGGCATGTCTCCAGAACAGGTTGGCTCCCTTCAGCCTGCCATGATAAAGGCCTGGGCAAATGCAGACCGAGCGGCCGGCTCGTGCCGGGCTCACAGGAAGGCGAGGGTACCCATGAGCGCGAGTGAAGCGGCACGCAATCATCTCTCCAACAGCTTTTTCTCGGCAAGCCTCGCCGACAGCGATCCCGAGATCGCCCGCGCCATCGGGCTCGAGCTCGGCCGCCAGCGCGACGAGATCGAGCTGATCGCCTCCGAGAACATCGTCTCCCGCGCCGTGCTGGAAGCGCAGGGCTCGGTGATGACCAACAAATATGCGGAGGGCTATCCGGGCCGCCGCTATTACGGCGGCTGCCAGTTCGTCGACATCGCCGAGGAACTCGCCATCGAGCGGGCCAAGCGCCTTTTCGACTGCAAGTTCGCCAACGTGCAGGCCAATTCCGGCTCCCAGGCCAACCAGGCCGTGTTCATGGCGCTGATGAAGCCCGGCGACACCTTCATGGGCCTCGATCTGGCCTGCGGCGGCCACCTCACCCACGGCTCGCCCGTGAACATGTCCGGCAAGTGGTTCAACGTGGTGAGCTACAAGGTGCGCGAGAGCGACCAGATCATCGACATGGACGAGGTCGCCAGTCTCGCCGGCGAGCACAAGCCGAAGGTGATCGTCGCCGGCGGCTCGGCCTATTCCCGCTTCTGGGACTTCGCCCGTTTCCGCGAGATCGCTGACGAGGTCGGCGCCTTCTTCATGGTCGACATCGCCCATTTCGCGGGCCTCGTCGCCGGCGGCGCCCATCCTTCGCCGTTCCCGCACGCCCATGTGGTCACCACCACGACCCACAAGACCCTGCGCGGCCCGCGCGGCGGCATGATCCTCACCAACGAGGAGGACATCGCCAAGAAGGTCAATTCCGCGATCTTCCCCGGCCTCCAGGGCGGCCCGCTCATGCATGTGATCGCCGCCAAGGCCGTGGCCTTCGGCGAGGCGCTGCGTCCCGAGTTCAAGATCTATGCCCGCGCCGTGGCCGACAATGCCAAGGTGCTGGCCGACACCATGCTCGAAGGCGGCTATGCCATCGTCGCCGGCGGCACGGACAACCACCTCATGCTGGTCGACCTGCGCCCGAAGAAGCTCACCGGCAAGGCCGCCGAGGCCGCGCTCGGCCGCGCCCACATCACCTGCAACAAGAACGGCGTGCCCTTCGACCCCGAGAAGCCGATGGTCACCTCCGGCATCCGCCTCGGCACCCCGGCCGCCACCTCGCGCGGCTTCGGCATCGCCGAGTTCAAGAAGGTGGGCGAGCTGATCGTCGAGACCCTGGACGGCCTTGCCAAGAATGGCGACGAGGGCAATGCGGCGGTCGAGGAATCGGTCAAGGGCCGAGTCCACGAGCTGACCCGCCGCTTCCCGATCTACGCCTGAGGTTTAGGCTTAACCCATGCGCTGCCCCTATTGCGGGAGCCTGGACACCCAGGTGAAGGATTCCCGCCCCACGGACGATTCCTCGTCCATCCGCCGCCGCCGCATCTGCCCGGATTGCGGCGGCCGCTTCACGACCTTCGAGCGCGTGCAGCTGCGCGAGCTGACGGTCATGAAGCGCTCCGGACGGCGCGTGCCCTTCGACCGGGACAAGCTCCAGCAATCGGTCGAGGTCGCACTGCGCAAGCGTCCGGTGGATCCGGAGCGCGTCGAGCGGATGATCAACGGCATCGTGCGCCAGCTCGAGAGCATGAGCGACGGCGAGGTGCCGAGCGAGACGGTGGGCGAACTGGTCATGGAAGGGCTGAAGGGCCTCGACGACGTGGCCTATGTTCGCTTCGCCTCCGTCTACAAGAATTTTCGCGAGGCCAAGGACTTCGAGGAGATTCTTGGCAAGCTGGCTGAAGGCGAAAGCGAGGACGAACTTCCGCCTCCGCCGAAGAAGAAGCGCGCCCCGAGCGAACCATGAGGTCCACGGGGGCGATAGGGCAGAAATCCGAGCGGACACTTCAGGATGAGCGCTTCATGCGCCTGGCCATCGCCCTGGGCGAGCGCCATCTCGGCCTCACCTGGCCGAACCCATCCGTCGGCGCCGTGGTGGTGGACGAAAGCGGCGGGGCGCCGGTCATCATCGCTCAAGGAGCGACGCAGCCGGGCGGCAGGCCGCATGCGGAGCGGATGGCGCTTGAGGCGGCCGGAGAGCGCGCCAGGGGCGCAACCCTCTATGTGACGCTCGAACCCTGCGCCACCCGCAGCAGCAGCGATCACGGCCCGTCCTGCACCGATCTCATTCTCGCTGCCGGAATCGGACGGCTGGTGGTCGGCGCGCCCGATCCGAGCCCCTTCGCCGCCGGGCAGGGGCGGGACCGTTTCGAAAGTGCGGGGATCGCCGTGACCTCTGGCTGCCTTGCCGAGGAAGCCCGCAGGCTCCATCGCGGCCACATCACCCGGGTTACGAAGGGGCGGCCTGCCGTGACGGTCAAACTCGCGCGCAGCACCGAGGGCTTCGCCGGTTCCCGCCATGGCCCGCGCCTGATGCTCACGGGCGAAATCGCCAACGGGAAAGTTCACCTGATGCGCGCCCATGCGGACGCGATCATGGTCGGCGTCGGAACCGTTGTCGCCGACGATCCGCTGCTCACCGTGCGCCTGCCGGAGCTCGAAGCCCGCTCGCCGGTCCGCATCGTCGTCGATTCTCACCTGCGTACGCCTGTTGGCGCGAGGGTCGTGACAGGCGCCCGTGCGATTCCGACCTGGATCGTGACCAGCGTCGAGGCTCCGGTCGAGCCGGAGCGGGCTCTCGTCGCGCAGGGCGTCGAGGTCATGCGGGTCTCGGCGGACGAGCGCGGCCATGTCCGCCTGGAGGAGGCGCTCCAGCTTCTCGGCACGCGCGGGATCACGACCGTTTTCTGCGAGGGCGGCCCCGGTCTGGCGGATGCGCTCGCGAGCGCCGATCTCATCGATGAGCTGGTCCTGATCACCGGACGGTCCGCGCGGGGGCAGGGCGACGTGCCCGCCCTCGGGCCGTCGTTGCATGACCGCATGGATATTCTCGATCTGCGGGCCGAGGAGCAGATCGGCCCCGATCTTTTCATGTTTTGGGAGAGACCCTGATGTTTACGGGTATCGTCACCGATGTCGGTGAGATTGCAGCGGAGGAGGGATCCCAGGGAGCCCTCAAGCGGCTGCGCATTCATGCCTCCTACGATCCCGCCGGAATCGCGCTCGGCGCCTCCATCGCCTGCGGCGGCCCCTGCCTCACCGTGGTCGCCGTGGGTCCGCGAGAGGGCGGCTGCTGGTTCGACGTGGACGCCGCCGCCGAAACGCTTGAGCGGACCACCGTCGGCGACTGGCGGGCGGGCACGAGGGTCAATCTCGAGCGCTCGCTCAAGATCGGCGACGAGCTCGGCGGGCATATCGTGACCGGGCACGTGGATGGCCTTGCCACCATCGTCGCCAAGGAGGCGATCACGGCGGGCGACGATCCCTGGGGGCCGACTGCCCGCTTCGTCCTCAAGGCGCCCCCGGCCCTGGCACAGTTCATCGCCGAGAAGGGCTCCGTCTGCCTCGACGGCACGTCGCTCACCGTGAACTCGGTCAACGACGACATGTTCTCCGTGCTGATCATCCCGCACACGCTCACCGTCACCACCTGGGGCGAGAGGCAGGTGGGCGACAAGCTCAATCTCGAGGTCGATCTCATGGCCCGCTACGCGGCGCGGCTTGCGGATGCGCGCCGGGGGGAGTAGGGACGTTCAACTTTCCTTGACATAGCCCTCATCCTGAGAGGCTGGCCCGCTATGTGGCTTTTCCATAAGTCCTCATCCTGAGGGGATTGCGTCGGCAATCCGTCTCGAAGGATCAGGGCGTCTCCAGTGTTCGCTGGATCCTCCTCCGAGACGCCCGCTCCGCGGGCTCCTCAGGATGAGGGAAGAGCTTGACGAGTCAGCATCGCAAGGGGAGCGGTGAGGCATATTCTCGAATTCTGAACGGATTTCTAATGGTCGCGCCTTCCGATAAGCCGAAAAGCCCCCGTCCGCCGGTTCCCGGCGCCCGCATCCTGGTCGTCGAGGCCCGCTTCTACGACGACATCGCCGACGAGCTTCTGCGCGGCGTGCAGCAGGCGGTGGAGGCGGCGCAGGCCAGCATGGACGTGCTGACCCTCGACGGCGCGCTCGAGATCCCGGGCACCATCGCCATCGCTCTCGATGCGGCGGAGAAGGCCGGCAAGCCCTACGACGCCGTCGTCGCGCTCGGCTGCGTGATCCGCGGCGAGACGGGACATTACGACATCGTCGCCGGCGAGAGCGCCCGCGCCCTGATGGATCTGTCGGTCGAGCGCCGCATTCCGCTGGCCAACGGCATCCTCACCGTCGAGAACGAGCAGCAGGCGTGGACCCGCGCGAGCGTGAATGAATTGAATAAGGGTGGCGGAGCGGTGGATGCGGCTCTGGCCGTGCTGCGCATCAAACAGAAACTGGAGGCCTGATCATGACGAAGCCAGCAGAGCGCTCGGCCGCTCGTCTCGCTGCCGTCCAGGCTCTCTATCAGATGGACATATCCGGCACGACCGTCCTCGACGCGCTCGCCGAGTTCGAGGCCTTCTGGATCGGACGCGAGGTCGAGGGCATCGAGTTCAAGCCTTCGGACAACACCTTCTTCCGCGACATCCTCTCGGGCGTGGTCAAGAACCAGCGCGAGATCGACGTGAAGATCGACAACGCGCTCGCCACCGACTGGCCGCTGAAGCGGATCGAGGCGGTGCTGCGCGCGATCCTGCGCGCCGGCGGCTACGAGCTGATGTTCCGCAAGGACGTGCCTGCCCGCGTCGTCATCACCGAATATGTCGACGTGACCCACGGCTTCTACGGCGACGACGAGCCGGGCCTCGTCAACGCGGTCCTCGACAAGGTCACCCGCGAGGTTCGCCCCGGCGAGCTCGAGAAGAAGGCCGCAGGGCAGGGGAAGCGGTAACGCCGATGCGGGCAGGGACCGTCAGCCGATGAGTTCGAAGGAGCGCCCGGGCGAAGAGAGCCTCATCGCCCGCTTCTTCGCCCCCATCGCCGGCGCGGGGGGCTTGGGCCTCAAGGACGATGCGGCCTGCCTGACGCCGACGCCCGGGCACGATCTCGTCGTGACCGTCGATGCCCTGGTCGAGCGCATCCACTTCCTGCCCGAGGATTCTCCCGCCTCCATCGCGCGCAAGGCGCTCGGCGTGAACGTCTCCGACCTTGCCGCCAAGGGCGCCGATCCCGCCGGTTTCCTCTTGAGCCTCGCCTTGCCCGACGACTGGACCGAAAGCTGGCTCGCCGCTTTCGCGGCCGGTTTGGGAGCGGCGTCCCGGGATTTCTCCTGCCCGCTCCTCGGCGGCGATACCGTGAAAACGAAGGGACCCCTGACCCTGTCGGTCACCGCCGTCGGCGAGGTGCCGACCGGCCGCATGGTCCTTCGCACCACGGCCCAGGCGAGCGACCTGATCTGCGTCACAGGCACCATCGGCGACGCGGCACTGGGCCTGAAGCTGCGCAGCCGTCCAGCTTGGGCGCAGAGGCTCTCACCTGACGACGAAGCGCACCTCGCCGACCGCTACCTCCACCCCTATCCTCGCCACAAGCTCGCCGAGGCGCTGCGAGACCATGCCAGCGCGGCCATGGACGTGTCCGATGGTCTGGCCGGCGACCTCGCCAAGATGATGCGCGCCAGCGGCGTCACGGCCGTGGTCGAGGCCGCCCAGGTGCCGCTCTCCGCCGCGGCGGCCGGAGCCGTTCAGGCCTCGCCTGACCTCCTCGACCTGGCGCTGACCGGCGGGGACGATTATGAAATTCTCTGCACGGTTCCGGAAAACAAACTCGACAGCTTCCGCAAACAGGCTGATAGCGTGGGGATCCCCCTGTCCGTCATTGGCCGAGTCGTCGCAGGACACGACTTGCCGGTCTTTCGGATGAACGGTCTCGAAAGACGCTTCGATGTCGGCTCCTACCAGCATTTCTGATACTTCCTTCCAGGCTCCTCCCAGCAACGACGCCCTCGCCAAACGCAATGCCGTGGTACTCGCCGCCGCCATGGCGCTGGGCGGCTCGAGTCCGTCCATCGTCGTGTCTCTCGGCGGGCTGGTGGGGCAGGCTCTCGCGACCGACAAGGAACTGGCGACGCTCCCGGTCAGCCTCCTGAATCTCGGCCTCGCCCTCGGCACCATCCCGGCGGCCATGTTCATGCGCAAGGCGGGGCGCCGCATCGGCTATATGGTCGGAGCCGGAATCGGCCTTGCCGGCGGCTGCCTCGCAGCGTTCGGCATCGCCTCGGCGAGCTTCATGCTCTTCTGCCTCGGCACCCTGATCATCGGCAGCTACGGCTCCTTCAACCAGAGCTACCGCTTCGCAGCGACGGACGCCGCCTCCGAGTCCTTCAAGCCGAAGGCGATTTCCTGGGTCATGACCGGCGGCCTCGTGGCCGGCATCGTCGGTCCTCAGACGGTGATCTGGACCCGGGATGCGGTTCAGGGGGCGCCCTTCGCCGGCGCCTTCCTCGGGCAGGCGACCCTCGCCTTCCTGTCGATGATCGTCGTCTCGTTCCTTCGGCCGACCCCCGTGAGCGTTGCGACGCCCAAGGCTGGCGGCCGGCCTCTGAGCAAGATCGTCCGGCAACCCCGGTTCATCGTGGCCGTCGTCACGGGCCTGGTCTCCTACAGCCTCATGACCTTCATGATGACGGCGGCGCCCCTGGCGATGATCGGCTGCGGCCATCCGGTAGGCGCGGCCGCGCTGGGAATCCAATGGCATATCCTGGCCATGTTCGGACCGAGCTTCTTCACCGGCCGCCTGATCACCCGGTTCGGAAAAGGGCGAGTAACCGCGACCGGGCTCGTGCTGATCGCCCTCTCCGCGATCATCGGCCTGTCGGGAATCACCATCGCCCATTTCTGGATCACCCTGGTGCTTCTCGGGATCGGCTGGAATTTCGGCTTCATCGGCGCGACCGCCATGGTGACCGACTGCTACCGCCCGGAAGAGCGCGCCAAGGTCCAGGCGGCCAACGACTTCCTGATCTTCGGTTCGGTTGCCCTGGCCTCGTTTTCCTCCGGGAAGCTCCTGAGTGTGGGCGGCTGGGTGAGCGTGAACTGGATGGTCTTCCCGCCCGTCATGGTTGCGCTAGTTCTGCTAGCGTGGCAGCAGAGGACCAAGGGGATCGTACCCGCTTAAAGTATTAAGGCCTTCCTGTGAGTTGGGCCGGGGAGATCATTGCGAACTGCCTAGTTTTTTGCCACCAAGTATGACGTTCGCTGGGGGTAGGGGCCGATCAGGGCTGAAAAACAGCTTTGATGAGCGGCTTTCTGCTTTCCCATAACAAGGATGGCATGATGGCACTTACCCTAATTATCCTGGGTGGCCTGCTTTCGATCGCCTATGGCTTCTGGGCCATTAGCGATGTGATGAAGCGGGACGCCGGGTCTCAGCGTATGCAGGAAATCGCCGGCGCGATTGCCGAAGGCGCAAAAGCCTATCTTCGCAGGCAATATTTCACGATCGCGATCGTCGGTGTCGTCCTCTTCATCGTCATCGCCTACCTCCTCGGCTTCCGGGTCGCCATCGGCTTCGCCATCGGTGCGATTCTGTCCGGCATGGCCGGCTTCATCGGCATGAACGTTTCGGTCCGTGCCAACGTCCGCACCGCCCAGGCTGCCACCCAATCCCTCGGCGGCGGCCTCGACGTGGCCTTCAAGGCCGGCGCGGTCACCGGCATGCTGGTGGCGGGCCTCGCCCTTCTCGGCGTGGCGCTCTACTACGGCTATCTCACCCGCATCGCCGGTCTGGCCCCGTCCGACCGCGTGGTCGTCGACAGCCTCGTCGCCTTGGGTTTTGGCGCTTCGCTGATTTCGATCTTCGCCCGTCTCGGCGGCGGCATCTTCACCAAGGGCGCCGACGTGGGCGGCGACCTCGTCGGCAAGGTCGAGGCCGGTATTCCGGAGGACGACCCGCGCAACCCGGCCACCATCGCCGACAATGTGGGCGACAATGTCGGCGATTGCGCCGGCATGGCCGCCGACCTGTTCGAGACCTACGCGGTGACCGTGGTCGCGACCATGGTGCTCGCGGCGATCTTCTTTGCCGGCCAGGCCACCCTCGACACGATGATGATGTATCCGCTCGCCATCGGCGCCGCCTGCATCGTCACCTCGATCATCGGCACCTTCTTCGTGAAGCTCGGACAGAACGAGTCCATCATGGGCGCGCTCTATAAGGGTCTGATCGTGACGGGAGTTCTCTCGGCCGTCGCCATCGCCCTCGTCACGTGGCAGATGATCGGCTTCGGACCGGTGGCCGGTGCTCAGTTCACGGGCCAGGCCCTGTTCTGGTGCGCCATCGTCGGTCTCGCCGTGACGGCGTTCATCGTGGTCATCACCGAGTACTATACCGGCGTCGGGTTCCGTCCCGTGCGGTCCATTGCCCAGTCCTCCGTGACGGGCCATGGCACGAACGTGATCCAGGGCCTCGCCGTTTCGCTCGAATCCACGGCGCTGCCGACCATCGTGATCATCGCGGGCATCGTCGTGGCCTTCAAGTTCGCGGGTCTGTTCGGCATCGCCATCGCCGTGACCGCCATGCTGGGTGTTGCTGGCATGATCGTGGCGCTCGATGCCTTCGGTCCGGTGACGGACAACGCCGGCGGCATCGCGGAAATGGCCGGTCTGCCCAAGGAGGTCCGCAAGTCGACGGACGCTCTCGACGCGGTCGGCAACACCACGAAGGCCGTGACGAAGGGGTACGCCATCGGCTCAGCCGGCCTCGGCGCTCTGGTGCTCTTCGCAGCCTACACCTCTGACCTGAACTACTTCACGCAGAACGCGGCGCAGTATCCGTACTTCCAGGGTGTGGCGCCGAACTTCTCGCTGACCAATCCCTATGTGGTGGTCGGCCTGCTGTTCGGCGGCCTCATCCCATTCCTCTTCGGCGGCATCGCCATGACGGCGGTGGGCCGCGCGGCGGGAGCAGTGGTGGAGGAAGTGCGCCGTCAGTTCCGTGAGAAGCCGGGCATCATGGCGGGTACGGACCGTCCCGATTACGGCCGCGCGGTCGACATGCTGACCCGCGCTGCGATCAAGGAAATGATCGTGCCCTCGCTGCTGCCGGTGCTGGCGCCGATCGTGACCTACTTCGTAGTCTACTGGGTGGCGGGGAAGTCCGAGGCCTTCTCTGCCGTGGGTGCCATGCTGCTCGGCGTGATCGTCACGGGCCTGTTCGTCGCCATTTCGATGACGTCGGGCGGCGGTGCGTGGGACAACGCGAAGAAGTCGTTCGAGGACGGCTTCACGGATGCCTCCGGCACCACCCATCACAAGGGTTCGGAAGCCCATAAGGCCTCCGTCACGGGCGACACCGTCGGCGATCCCTACAAGGACACCGCGGGCCCTGCCGTGAACCCGGCGATCAAGATCACCAACATCATCGCCCTGCTGCTTCTGGCAATCCTGGCGCATTCATAGGAACGGTCGCTCAAAGCGATCCGGGACCCGCGGCGAAAGCCGCGGGTTTTTTGTTGGTACGATCAAGCCAAACAAAAATGGCCGGGACGGGCCCGGCCATTGGATAAACTCAGACGGCTGATCGATCAGCTGAATGGATTGAAGCTTGTCATGCCCTTGAAGATCTGGCCGAGGAAGCTGGATTCCTCGCCGCCGGCCGGCGTGGTCCGGCTGATGAAGTCGAAGACCTTGCCGTCCTGCAGCCCGTAGAGCGCCACGCGCTCGACCCGCAGGCTCGGGTCGAAATAAACGGCAGTGACCTGCTGATCCACCACCTGCTCGCCCATGAACTGGAGCGTCCGGCGGGACCGCTGGCTGATATAATACCAGTTGCGGTTGCCGACCGTGGATACGGTGGAAGGCGTACCGAGGGTCTGGAGGACCTGATCGGCGCTCATGCCCTTCTTGACCTGAGCGATGGCCCGCTCATCTACGACATAGCCGCGCTGGAACTCCTCGCCCACGCCATTGCAGGCGGTGACGGACAAGGCGAGAACGGCTGCGCTCGCCAGGCGCACCAAGAGGCTGTGATATCGACGCATCGTACGGTTCTTCCAGAAATGCGGCGCGGATAAGCTTGCGCCTTTCGACGGTGATGGCGTAACCCGAGGCTACGATTTTGACAAGCTTGGAAGGGCAGAGCCTTGATCTTCAGTCTCTTCCGCAAGGATCCCCGTCGCGTTGCCATCGCGTCTCTTTATAAGAGAATCGCCACGGCGTCGCGCTCTCCGGGGCTCTACGCGGCACTTGGCATTCCCGATACGCTGGAGGGGCGGTTCGAAGCCCTGTCCCTGCATATGGTTCTGGCTTTGCGCGCGCTGCGCGTACTGCCCACGCCTGCGGACGAGGTTGCCAAGGACCTGACCGATGCCTTCTTCCGGGACATGGATGCCTCCTTAAGAGAAATGGGGGTCGGCGATACCGTGGTGCCCAAGCGGATGAAGAAGATCGCCGAGTCCTTCTACGGCCGGGCTCATGCCTATGACGGACCCCTCGACGGCCAGAACGAGGCAGAACTCGCCGTCGCCCTCGGGCGCAACGTCTATGGCGGCGAGGCACCGGCTACGTCCCTGGCGCGTTATGCCCTGGCAGCCGATGGGGGCTTCCGGACGGCCGATCTGGACACCCTCCTGGCGACCGGACCGACTTTCCCCGATCCTGAGACCTTTGCGCAAGGAGGCAACAGATGACCCCCGAAACCGTAGGCCCCTTGTCGCGGCTCGTCGACGTCGGGAGAGTTCCTCCGCGCGGGCAGGAGGTTCAAGTAGTGGCAACGGCCGAGGAATGCGTTGCTCTGGCCAAGGATTTCGGCCTTCCCGCGATCCAGTCTCTCTTGGGGATCTACCAGCTCAAAACCTCGGCCAAAGGCATCAATGTCACGGGGCTGGTCAAGGCGTCCATTACCCAGATCTGCGTCACGACGCTGGAACCCTTCGATTCCATCATCGAGGAGGAGGTCGAGGTGGACTTCGCCGAGTCCTCCGGCATGCCGGCAGAGCCTCCGACCGATATCAACGAGTACAATCCGCCCGATGAGATCGTAAACGGCCAGATCGACCTCGGAGCGCTCACCGCCGAGTTCCTGGCTCTCGGGCTCGATCCCTATCCCCGCAAGCCGGGCATCGATTTCAGCTATCAGGATCCCGCCGACGAGAAGGATTCGCCGTTTGCCGCCCTAGGCAAGCTGAAGGGGGGCGAATAAGGGCTGGCGGGGGCGGCCCTTAAGGCATATGTCAGGCCTACGGAGGCGGATTCCGGGGCCAGAGAATTCAGTTGCGGAGCCGTCGCAAACCGCTATTTTCCGCCCCCGTTGAATGACTTAAAAGAAAGAACAATCGTTCATGCCGAAGCCGGTGCGCATTTCGCTCGATGCGATGGGGGGCGACCATGGTCCCTCCGTCGTGGTCCCGGGGGCTGCCTTGGCCTTGGAGCGCCACCCCGGCCTTCGCTTCCTGATGTTCGGCAACGAAACCCTCGTCGTGCCCCTTCTGAACGCTCATCCCAAGCTGAAGGAGGCGACCGAGCTGCGGCATACCGATATCGCCATCTCCATGGATGAAAAGCCGAGCCAGGCCATCCGGATGGGGCGGGGCAAGTCATCCATGTGGCGCGCCGTGCAGGCGGTCCGGGACGGGGAGGCGGATGCCGCCGTCTCTGCCGGCAATACCGGCGCCCTGATGGCGACGGCCAAGGTCTGCCTCAAGACCATGGCGCATATCGAGCGCCCGGCCATCGCCTGCATGTGGCCGACCATGCGGGGTGAGAGCATCGTGCTCGACGTCGGTGCGACGATCGGTGCGGATGCCGGCCATCTGGTGGACATGGCGATCATGGGTTCGGCCATGGCCCGCATCGTGTTCGATCTGGAACGCCCGACCGTCGGGCTTCTCAATGTCGGCACTGAGGAGATCAAGGGCATCGAGGCGGTCAAGGAAGCGGGGCGGATTCTCAAGGAATCGAACCTGCCGCACCTCGATTACCGCGGCTTCGTCGAGGGCGACGATCTCGGCAAAGGAACCGTCGACGTGGTCGTGACCGAGGGATTCACAGGCAATATCGCCCTGAAGACCGCCGAAGGAACGGCCAAGCAGATCGCTCAGTATCTCCGCTCCGCCATGAGCCGCACCCTGATGGCGAAAATCGGCTATCTGTTCGCGAAACAGGCTTTTAACGCTCTCAGGGACAAGATGGACCCGCGCAAGGTCAATGGGGGCGTATTTCTCGGTCTCGAAGGGGTGGTGGTCAAAAGCCACGGCGGGACGGACGATCTCGGCTTCGCCAGCGCCATCGATGTCGCTTACGACATGGCGCATTTTGAATTGATGAACACGATCCGGACCATGCTCGAGCAAGACCCGGTTGGCCAGACGGCCTGAGGAAGACGCATCTTGAAACGCACCCGTTCCATCGTACGCGGCATCGGCTCCTATCTGCCGAGGCGCAGGCTGACGAACCAGGACCTCGAAAAGGTGGTGGAGACTTCGCACGAGTGGATCGTGCAGCGCACCGGCATCGAGGCGCGTCATATCGCAGACGACGACGAGACCACGTCGGTTCTCGGCACCAAGGCGGCCGAGGCGGCCCTCGCCGATGCCGGGCTGACGGCCAATGACATCGATCTCATCATCTGCGCCACGTCGACGCCGGACTACACCTTCCCGTCGACAGCCACCATGATCCAGAACGGTCTGGGCATGACCCACGGCGTCGCCTTCGACCTCCAGGCCGTCTGCACCGGCTTCGTCTACGCAGTCGCGACAGCCGATAAATTCCTGCAATCGGGCTCGCACAAGCGCGCCCTCGTGATCGGCGCCGAAACCTTCTCCCGTATCCTCGACTGGAACGACCGCACCACCTGCGTGCTCTTCGGCGACGGGGCTGGGGCCATCGTGCTCGAGGCCCAGGAGGGGGAGGGCACCTCCAGCGATCGCGGCGTCCTGACGTCCCATCTGCGCTCAGACGGGCGCTACCGGGACAAGCTCTATGTCGATGGCGGCCCCGGCTCCACCAAGACAACGGGCGTCCTGAAGATGGAGGGTCGCGAGGTTTTCAAGTTCGCCGTCGGAATGGTGGCGGACGTGGTGCAGGACGCCTTCGCCGCCACCGGTACGAGCGCCGAGGAATTGGACTGGTTCGTTCCGCATCAGGCCAACCGGCGGATCATCACCGCGAGCGCCGACAAGCTCGGAATTGCCCAGGACAAGGTCGTCATCACCGTCAACCGGCACGGCAACACCTCGGCCGCCTCGATCCCGCTGGCATTGGACGTGGCCCGCAAGGATGGGCGGATCAAGGACGGCGACCTCGTGATGATCGAGGCCATCGGCGGTGGCTTCACCTGGGGGAGCGCCTTGATCCGCTGGTAGGATCAAGGCAATTCGACTCTGGTGGTAACCAACTGTTCTACCTTGGCGGTTGACCGTGGGGAGCCATCTGCATAGCGTCTATCGACGACACGACCAACGAACTCATTCGCGCTGGGGAGCTCAATGGCTGGCAAAACGATAACGAGAGCGGATTTGAGCGAGGCTGTGTACCAGAAGGTCGGTCTCTCGCGGACCGAATCGGCCGAACTGGTCGAGCGGGTCCTGGCTGAGATCTGCGACAGCCTGGCTGCCGGCGAGACGGTGAAGCTGTCCTCATTCGGCTCGTTCATCGTACGCAGCAAGGGCGAGCGCGTCGGCCGCAACCCGAAGACCGGCGTCGAGGTTCCGATCGATCCGCGCAGGGTGATGGTCTTCAAGCCGTCGAATGTCTTGAAGGCCCACATCAACGGTGAGACCTTCGAAGGCGAGGATTGATCCGGTTATGGCGAGCGGCGTCATGGACAAGAGCCCCGACGCATTCCGCACCATCAGCGAGGTCGCCGAGGATCTCGACGTCCCGCAACATGTGCTGCGCTTCTGGGAGACCCGCTTCAGCCATATCAAGCCGCTGAAACGCGGCGGCGGGCGGCGCTACTACCGCCCCGACGACGTCGACCTGCTCAAGGGGATCCGCCATCTCCTCTACGGCGAAGGCTACACGATCAAGGGCGTTCAGCGCATCCTGAAGGAGGAGGGCGTCCGTTTCGTTCACGCGATCGGGCGGGGCGAGCAAAGCGTCGCCGCACTTCATCCCGAGACTGTCGACGCAGAGCCGGACGAGGGGGAGCCTGCCGAGGAAGGTCACTTCGCCGACGAGGGTAAAGCATCGCATGTCTCGCTCGAGCGCGGCCTGCCTCCGGATGCTCTCCGTGGTCTCCAGGCTGCCCTCGATGATCTCTATGAATGCGACCGAGTGCTCTCCTCCCTGAAGGGAGCTGGCGGGCCTCCCCTGGTCGAATGAAATCTCAACGCCGCAAGGACTTCGCCTTGGGTCTCTGGCCCTTTCCTGCCTTGGCGGTTCAGGTTTCTCCCGGGCATTGGAAAATGACTGCTTTGGACCCTTGACAGGGGGGTGGGTGAACCTTAAACCGCACCCACACCGCTTCGGCGGTCCGATGCGCGGGCGTAGCTCAGTCGGTTAGAGTGCCGGCCTGTCACGCCGGAGGTCGCGGGTTCGAGCCCCGTCGCCCGCGCCACTTTCCCTTCAAAATGCGAAGTTCGATACCACAGCCCGCCATCCGGCGCGTCGCTCCGGCGATGCCTGCCGAGTCGAGGCGGGCACTTTTTGCCTGTACATGCATTCTCCTATCGACTTCCGACGCTTGGCCAAGCTCTGTCAGCCGGTTCAGAACGTCTTTGCGGGGATCGAGCATTCGACCCGGGAAGAAATCGACGAGATTTGCGCCGAGTGCAAGGCTGAGGCTCAGGCTGGGATGACTGCCAACCGGCAAGGCGGCTAAAGCGGCAGAACGGGTCGCATCCCAGTTTGGAATGGTTCTTTTTGCGGCAGTGCAAACACTTGTCACGGAAGGGGAACTCAGCTAAGCCTCCCGCGCAATTGGCGTGATGTCGCAGGGGCTTTTGTCGGGCCTTTCTGAGGCTTAAATGCGTTTAAGATTGGTGGCTTAGGCCCGAGTTCTGTTCCTTCTAGGTGTCGCATGACGAATCTCCTCGCCGACTACCTGCCTCTCGTAATCTTCATCGGCGTCTCGCTCCTGATCGGAGTGGCGCTGCTCGTGGCGCCGTTCATCGTCGCCTATAGCCGCCCCGATACCGAGAAGCTGTCTGCCTACGAGTGTGGGTTCAATGCCTTCGACGATGCTCGCATGAAGTTCGATGTGCGGTTCTATCTCGTCGCCATTCTCTTCATCATTTTCGACCTGGAAGTGGCATTCTTGTTTCCCTGGGCCATTACCTTCGGGAACCTGGGGTGGTTCGGCTTCATCTCCATGATGATCTTCCTCGGCGTCCTGACGGTCGGTTTCATCTACGAGTGGAAGAAGGGAGCCCTTGAATGGGATTGATCTCCGATAACCAGTCGACCCTGGTCGCTCCCGCTCCCCGCGGTGTCATCGACCCGAACACCGGCAAGCCGGTCGGCTCGACGGACCCCTATTTCGTTTCGATGAACGAGGAGTTGTCCGACAAGGGCTTCCTCGTGACCTCGACCGAGGATCTCATCACCTGGGCGCGCACCGGCTCGCTCATGTGGATGACCTTCGGCCTGGCCTGCTGCGCCGTCGAGATGATGCAGATGTCCATGCCGCGCTACGACGTCGAGCGCTTCGGCTTCGCCCCGCGCGCGTCGCCGCGCCAGTCCGACGTGATGATCGTCGCCGGCACACTCACCAACAAGATGGCTCCCGCTCTCCGCAAGGTCTATGACCAGATGCCGGAGCCGCGCTACGTCATCTCCATGGGATCCTGCGCCAATGGCGGTGGCTATTACCACTATTCCTATGCCGTAGTGCGTGGCTGCGACCGGATCGTACCGGTGGACATCTACGTTCCCGGCTGTCCGCCGACGGCCGAGGCGCTTCTGTACGGGGTGCTGCTTCTGCAGAAGAAGATCCGCCGGACCGGCACCATCGAGCGCTGAGCAAAGGTCGTTGCATGAGTGCTGATCTCCAAGTCCTGAGCGATCATATCGCCTCGTCCCTCGGCGAGGCGGTCGAGGACAGGGCCATTGCCTTCGGCGAATTGACGATCGTCGTCCGCCGCGAGGACATCGTCCGGGCGGCGACCTTCCTGCGTGACGATCCGCAGTGCCGGTTCGTTTGCTTCATCGATATCTGCGGCGCCGATTATCCGGCCCGCGAGAACCGCTTCGACGTGGTCTATCACCTGCTCGCGCCGCATCATAACCAGCGCATCCGCGTGAAGGTCGAGACGGACGAGGTGACCCCTGTTCCCTCGCTCGTCGACCTGTGGCCGGCGGCGAACTGGTTCGAGCGCGAGGCTTATGACCTCTATGGAATCTTGTTTTCGGGCCATCCGGACCTTCGCCGCATCCTGACGGATTACGGCTTCGAAGGGCACCCGCTCCGTAAGGACTTCCCCATGACCGGCTATGTCGAAGTCCGCTACGACGACGGTCAGGGGCGTGTGGTCTACGAGCCGGTCAAGCTCAATCAGGAATTCCGCAACTTCGATTTTCTCTCGCCTTGGGAAGGCACGGACTACGTGCTGCCGGGCGACGAGAAAGCCAAGACCTAAAGGAGCGGAAGGCGACCCATGGGCGAGCATAATATCCGCAACTTCACCATCAATTTCGGCCCGCAGCACCCGGCCGCGCACGGCGTCCTGCGCCTCGTGCTGGAGCTGGATGGCGAGGTCGTCGAGCGCGTCGATCCGCATATCGGCCTGCTGCACCGCGGCACCGAGAAGCTGATCGAGTACAAGACCTACGTTCAGGCGAACCCCTATTTCGACCGGCTCGACTATGTCGCGCCGCTGAACCAGGAACACGCCTATTGCATGGCGGTCGAGAAGCTGCTCGGCATCGAGGTGCCCCGCCGCGCCGAGCTGATCCGGGTGCTTTATTCCGAAATCGGGCGTCTTCTCTCGCACCTCCTCAACGTGACCACGCAGGCCATGGATGTCGGCGCGCTCACGCCGCCTCTCTGGGGCTTCGAGGAGCGCGAGAAGCTCATGATTTTCTATGAGCGCGTTTCCGGCTCGCGCATGCACGCCAATTATTTCCGCCCCGGCGGCGTCAACATGGATATCCAGCCGGAGCTGATCGACGACATCGAGGCGTTCTGCGATCCGTTCCTGAAGGTGCTCGACGATCTCGATACCCTCGTCATCGGCAACCGCATCTTCAAGCAGCGCAACGTCGATATCGGCGTCCTCACGCTTGACGATTGCTGGAAGTGGGGCTTCTCGGGGGCGATCGTCCGCAGCTGCGGCGTGGCCTGGGACCTGCGCAAGTCGCAGCCGTACTCGCTCTACGAGGAGATGGATTTCGACATCCCCGTGGGCCTGAACGGCGACAATTACGACCGCCAGGTCATTCGCATGGAGGAGATGCGCCAGAGCGTGCGCATCATGCGCCAGTGCCTCGACAAGCTGCGCGCGCCGGACGGGCAGGGACCGGTATCCACGCTCGACGGCAAGGTCGCGCCGCCGTCGCGCAAGGACATGAAGCGCTCCATGGAAGCGTTGATCCACCACTTCAAGCTCTACACCGAAGGCTTCCACGTCCCTGCGGGCGAGGTCTATGTGCCGGTGGAAGCCCCGAAGGGCGAGTTCGGCGTCTATCTGGTGTCCGACGGCACCAACAAGCCCTATCGCTGCAAGGTCCGGGCTCCGGGCTTTGCTCATCTTCAGGGCATGGATTTCATGTGCCGCGGCCACATGCTGGCCGACGTCGCCGGAATCTTGGGTTCTATCGACATCGTGTTCGGCGAGGTCGACCGCTAAGCAAGACCGGCCCCGATGCCGGGGCAGGACGTCACGCTCTCCGAAGCGTGCAGAACTGGTTCAAGTCGTGTGGCCGGGCCTTTTGCCCGGCCATGACGATGAGGAGAAGAGTGTATGGCCGTTCGCAAGCTCGCGCCTGAAGACATGCAGCCCGAGAGCTTCGTTCTCTCCCCGGAGACCGAGTCTTTCGCGGACAAGGAAATCGCCAAGTACCCGCCGGGCAGGCAGGCCTCGGCGGTCATTGCCCTGTTGACGAAAGCCCAGGAGCAGGCCGGCGGCTGGCTGCCGCGCAAGGCCATCGAGGCTGTCGCCGCCAAGCTCGACATGCCGGCCATCCGGGTGATGGAAGTGGTGACCTTCTACACGATGTTCAACCTCGAGCCGGTTGGAAAATACTTCATCCAGTTCTGCGGTACGACGCCCTGCGTCCTGCGCGGAGCGGGCGACATCAGACGAGTTCTCGAGCGCCGCATCGGCGATCAGAACCATGTCACCCCGGACGGCACATTCTCCTGGCTCGAGGTCGAGTGCCTGGGCGCCTGCTCCAACGCGCCGATGGTGCAGATCAACGACGATTATTACGAGGATCTGACGACCGAGAACTTCGAGACGCTTCTCGACGATCTCGCCGCAGGCCGACCGGTGAAGGTCGGGTCCCAGATCGGCCGCATCCGGTCCGAGCCTTTCGAGGCCGTCAACACGCTCCAGGACCCGGCACTTTATGACGGTTCCGTCGTCGGGGCTTGGCGCAAGCGGTTCGAGGAGCAGGCAAAGGCCGAGACTGGCGAGGCTGCAGCCGCCGTCGCCAGCATCCCGCAGGAGGCCAAGGCCGCCAAACCGTCGGCAGGACGCGCCATTGAGAGCGATGCCGCCGATACCCCGGCCAAGCGCGCCAAGGAAGGTGAGCGGCCGATCAGCCGGACCGACCAGAAGGAAGCGGCCGATCCGTCCAAGGCGACCAAGGTCGAGCCGAAGGATGCCGGCGCGCAGCCGGCTCCCCAGAGCAGCAAGTCCTACGTGGCGACGCCGAAGAAGGAAGGCGAGGCGGTGCCGGTGAGCCCGACGACGCCCGAGGCCGGTACGCCGCCTGCACAAGCCGAGACCCGCCGCGACGGCAGCGAGAGCAAGCCGGGCGTGACGGTCGACAAAGACAACAAGTCGTCCTGATGGAGTGATCGGGAATGCTTCAGGACAAAGATCGTATCTTCACCAATCTCTACGGCTTCCATTCGCCGGACCTTGAGGCCGCCAAGATGCGCGGCAACTGGGACGGAACCAAGTTCCTGCTCGAGCAGGGCCGCGACTGGATCGTCAACGAGATGAAGGCTTCGGGCCTGCGCGGCCGCGGCGGCGCAGGCTTTCCCACGGGCCTGAAATGGTCCTTCATGCCGAAGCAGTCGGACGGGCGTCCGCACTACCTCGTCGTGAACGCCGACGAGTCGGAGCCGGGGACCTGTAAGGACCGCGAGATCATGCGGAACGATCCGCATCTTCTCGTCGAAGGCTGCCTCATCGCCTCCTTCGCCATGGGCGCGCACGCGGCCTACATCTATATTCGCGGCGAGTACGTGGCCGAGCGTCATGCGCTCCAGCGCGCCGTGGACGAGGCCTATGAGGCGAAGCTCATCGGCAAGGACAACATCCACGGTTATCCCTTTGACCTCTACGTCCACCACGGCGCAGGTGCCTATATCTGCGGCGAGGAGACGGCGCTCATCGAGAGCATGGAGGGCAAGAAGGGCATGCCGCGGCTGAAGCCGCCGTTCCCGGCCAATATGGGCCTCTATGGCTGCCCGACGACCGTCAACAATGTCGAGTCCATCGCCGTCGCCGGCACGATCCTGCGCCGCGGCGCAGCGTGGTTCTCCGGCATCGGGCGCCCGAACAACGTCGGCACCAAGCTCTTCTGCGTCTCCGGCCACGTGAACAAGCCCTGCAACGTGGAAGAGGCCATGGGCCTGACCTTCCGCGAGCTGATCGACGGACATTGCGGCGGCATCCGCGGCGGCTGGGATAACCTGCTAGGCGTCATCCCGGGCGGCTCCTCGGTACCGATCGTGCCGGCCGACCAGATCGCCGACGCCTACATGGATTTCGACACGCTGCGGAATCTCAAGTCCGGCCTCGGCACCGCCGCCGTGATCGTGATGGACAAGTCCACGGATATCGTTCGCGCCATCGCCCGCATCTCGTATTTCTACAAGCACGAGAGCTGCGGCCAGTGCACGCCGTGCCGAGAGGGCACGGGCTGGATGTGGCGCGTGCTCAACCGCATGGCCGAGGGCCGCGCCCAGAAGCGCGAAATCGACATGCTGCTCGAAGTGTCGACCCAGATCGAAGGCCACACCATCTGCGCGCTCGGCGACGCGGCGGCATGGCCGGTCCAGGGTCTCATCCGCCATTTCCGTCATGAGATCGAGAAGCGGATCGACGATTACGCGGTTAACCCGCATTCCGAATCCGTCCTGATCGCGGCGGAGTGAGATTGAAGATGGCGAAAATCATCGTTGATGGCGTCGAGGTCGACGTTCCCGCGGAATACACGCTGCTCCAGGCCGCCGAGGCGGCGGGAGCGGAAATTCCGCGCTTCTGCTACCACGAACGGCTTTCGATCGCCGGCAATTGCCGCATGTGCCTCGTCGAGGTGAAGGGCGCGCCCAAGCCGGTGGCCTCCTGCGCCTGGGGCGTGCGCGACTGCCGGCCCGGCCCGAACGGCGAGCCGCCGGAAATCTCGACCAAGTCGCCGACGGTGAAGAAGGCGCGGGAAGGGGTGATGGAGTTCCTCCTCATCAACCACCCGCTCGACTGCCCGATCTGCGACCAGGGCGGCCAGTGCGACCTGCAGGACCAGGCGATGGCCTACGGCGTCGACACCAGCCGCTATCACGAGAACAAGCGCGCGGTGACCGACAAGTATCTCGGCCCGCTGGTGCGCACCTCCATGAACCGGTGCATCCACTGCACCCGCTGCGTGCGCTTCACGGCCGAAGTCGCCGGCGTGCCCGATCTCGGCGCTCTGTGGCGCGGCGAGGACATGGAGATCACCAGCTATCTCGAAAAGGCCCTCGGCTCCGAGCTCCAGGCCAACGTGGCCGATCTCTGCCCGGTCGGCGCGCTGACCCACAAGCCGGAATCTTTCCACTACCGTCCCTGGGAGCTCACCAAGACCGATTCCGTCGACGTGATGGATGCGGTCGGCTCCTCGATCCGCGTCGATTCCCGCGGCCGCGAGGTCATGCGCATCTTGCCGCGCGTGAACGAGGCGGTGAACGAGGAGTGGATCACCGACAAGACGCGCCAGATCGTGGACGGCCTGCGCCTGCAGCGCCTCGACCGTCCCTTCGTGCGGGAGAACGGTCGCCTGCGCGCGGCGTCTTGGCAGGAGGCTTTCGCCACCATCTCCAGCCGGGTGAAGGGAACGGATCCGAAGCGCATCGGCGCGATCGTCGGTGATCTTGCCGCGGTCGAGGAGATGTATGCGCTGAAGCTGCTCATGGAGAGCCTCGGCGTCACCAACATCGATGCCCGCCAGGACGGCAGCCTGCTGTCGCCGGTCTATGGCCGCGGCTCCTATCTCTTCAATTCCACGATCGCCGGCATCGAAGATGCGGATGCGATCCTGATCGTGGGTTCGAACCCGCGCATCGAGGCTTCGCTCGTCAATGTGCGCATCCGCAAGCGCTGGCGCATGGCGCCGCCGCCGATCGCGATGATCGGCGAGCATGCCGATCTGACCTACCCTTATGACTATCTCGGTGCCGGTCCCGAGACGCTGGCCGATCTTGCTGCCGGCCGCCACAGCTTCATCGAAAAGCTGCGGGCCGCCGAGCGTCCGCTGGTCATCGTGGGGCAGGGCGCGCTCTCCCGTTCCGACGGCCTTGCCGTTCTCTCGGCCGTGGCGCAGCTCGCTCGCGACGTGGGTGCGGTGAAGGATGGCTGGAACGGCTTCTCGGTCCTGCACAATGCCGCCTCCCGCGTCGGCGCCCTCGATCTCGGTCTCGTGCCGGGCGAATGGGGCCTGAACGCCCAGGCCATGGCGCAGGGCAATGTGGACGTGCTCTTCAACCTCGGTGCGGATGAGATCGAGATCGCACCCGGCGCCTTCGTGATCTACCAGGGCACCCATGGCGACCGCGGCGCGCACCGCGCCGACGTGATCCTGCCGGCGGCAACCTATACCGAGAAGTCCGGAACCTACGTGAACACGGAAGGCCGGGTGCAGCTCGCCAACCGCGCAGCCTTCGCCCCCGGCGAGGCCCGTGAGGACTGGGCGATCCTGCGCGCCCTGTCCGACGTGCTGGGCCACCGCCTGCCGTTCGACTCGCTGAATGCGCTGCGCGCCAAGCTTTACGCGCATTTCCCGCATTTCGCGGCGATCGATACGGTCCAGCCTGCGGATGCCGCCGCAGCCGTCCAGGCGCTCGCCAATGTCGGCGGGACCCTCGGCCGCGAGGCTTTCGCGAGCCCGGTGAAGGATTTCTACCTGACGAACCCGATTGCCCGCGCTTCCGGCGTCATGGCCGAGTGCTCCGCGCTCGCCCGGTCGCTGAAGCTCGAAGCGGCGGAGTAAGAGGAACGGATCATGGATTTCGGAGATATCGTCCTCGCAGTCGCGATCATGCTGGGCAAGAGCCTGCTCATGCTCGTGGCTCTCCTCATCTTCATCGCCTATGCGCTCTATGCCGACCGCAAGGTCTGGGCGGCGGTGCAGCTTCGCCGCGGCCCGAACGTGGTCGGCCCCTGGGGCCTGTTCCAGTCTTTCGCCGACCTGCTCAAGTTCGTGCTGAAGGAGCCGGTGATCCCGGCGCCGGCCAACAAGGGCATGTTCCTGCTGGCGCCGCTGGTGATGTGCACCCTGTCTCTGGCAGCCTGGGCGGTCATTCCGCTCAATGCCGGCTGGGCCATCGCCGACATCAATGTGGGCATCCTCTACATCTTCGCGATCTCGTCGCTCGGCGTCTACGGCGTCATCATGGGCGGCTGGGCCTCGAACTCGAAGTACCCGTTCCTCGGCGCGCTCCGCTCGGCAGCCCAGATGGTCTCCTACGAGGTCTCCATCGGCTTCGTGATCGTGACCGTGCTCATGTGCGCCGGAACCCTGAACCTGTCGGCCATCGTGGAATCGCAGAATACCCGCCTCGGCATCCTCGGCTGGTACTGGCTGCCGCTGTTCCCGATGTTCGTGGTGTTCTTCATCTCCGCCATGGCCGAGACGAACCGCCCGCCCTTCGATCTGCCTGAGGCGGAGTCCGAGCTCGTGGCCGGCTACATGGTGGAGTATTCGTCCACGCCGTACCTGCTCTTCATGCTCGGCGAGTACGTGGCCATCATGACCATGTGCGCGCTCGGCACGATCCTGTTCCTCGGCGGCTGGCTCTCCCCGATCCCGTTCGCGCCCTTCACCTGGATCCCGGGCGTGATCTGGTTCGTTCTCAAGGCGAGCTTCCTCTTCATCCTTATCGCCATGGTGAAAGCCCTGGTGCCACGCTACCGCTACGATCAGCTCATGCGCCTCGGCTGGAAGGTCTTCCTTCCGCTCTCCCTGGCCATGGTCATCATCGTGGCAGCTGTCCTGATGGCGACCGGCAATGCGCCGGGCGTCCGCTAAAGGAGATCGGCCCCATGCAGCTCGATCGCATTGCCCAATCGCTCCTGCTGAAGGAGTTCATCTCAGGGTTCGTCCTGACGGTGAAGTATTTCTTCAAGCCGAAGGCGACCCTGAACTATCCCTTCGAGATGGGTCATCGCGGGCCTCGTTTCCGCGGCGAGCACGCCCTGCGGCGCTATCCCAACGGGGAAGAGCGCTGCATCGCCTGCAAGCTCTGCGAGGCCATCTGCCCGGCCCAGGCCATCACCATCGAGGCCGGCCCGCGCCGCAACGACGGCACCCGCCGCACGACGCGCTACGACATCGACATGGTGAAGTGCATCTATTGCGGCATGTGCCAGGAAGCCTGCCCGGTGGACGCCATCGTGGAGGGTCCGAACCTGGAGTTCTCTGTGGAGACCCGCGAGGAACTCTACTACGACAAGGCCAAGCTTCTCGATAATGGGGAGCGCTGGGAGCGCGAGATCGCGAGAAACCTCGCGAAGACCGCGCCCTACCGGTAAAAGGCGTCCTGCCAGGCAAGGGCAGGGGGCAAGCAGGTCCGGCGGGTTGTGCCCCCCGGATTCGGATTTTATAGACAGGCCGCCGGATTCTCCGGAGCCACGTCGGAAGGGGTCGCCTCGGGCGGCTTGAGCTTAAGCATGACGGTTACCGCCGCCTTCTTCTATCTGTTCGCGACGATCACGATCGCCTCCGGCTTCATGGTGATTGCCTCCCGCAACCCCGTGCAGTCGGTGCTGTTCCTCATCCTAGCCTTCGTCAATGCGGCGGGCCTGTTCCTGCTGATGGGGGCGGAGTTCCTGGCGATGATCCTGGTCATCGTCTATGTGGGCGCGGTCGCGGTGCTCTTCCTTTTCGTCGTCATGATGCTCGACGTGGACTTCGCCGCGTTTCGCCAGGGCTTCCTGCAATACCTGCCCATCGGCGGCCTGATCGGGGTGATCCTCCTGCTCGAGCTGATCCTGGTGGTCGGGACCTACACCATCGACCCGGGTCTGGTGCGCTCCCCGTCCGTGCCGATTCCGGCCGCCGACGTGATGACCAACACCGAGGCTCTCGGCCAGGTGCTCTACACCCGCTACTTCTACTTCTTCCAGGCGGCAGGCCTGATCCTGCTGGTGGCCATGATCGGCGCCATCGTCCTGACCCTGCGCGAGCGGGTCGGCGTGCGGCGCCAGGACATTTCCAAGCAGAATGCCCGGACGCAGCAGACCGCCGTCGAGGTGCGGAAGGTTCCCTTCCGCCAGGGCATCTAAGGAGAGACGACATGGTAATCGGACTGGGTCATTATCTCACCGTCGCCGCCGTCCTCTTCACGCTCGGCGTGTTCGGCATCTTCATCAACCGGAAGAACGTGATCGTCATCCTGATGTCCATCGAGCTGATCCTGCTCGCCGTGAACATCAACATGGTGGCCTTCTCGACCCACCTGAACGACATCGTCGGCCAGGTCTTCGCCATGCTGATCCTCACGGTCGCGGCGGCGGAGGCGGCGATCGGCCTGGCCATTCTGGTGGTCTTCTTCCGCAATCGCGGCTCCATCGCGGTTGAAGACATCAACAGGTTGAGGGGCTAAGCCCATGATTCAGAACCAGCGGTCCGCGTCAGCGAAAAGTGGGAACCGGTTTTCTGACCAAAATCATGCGGCCATGAGCCAGGCCCGAACGGCGAAGTAAACGACAATGTATCACGCAATCGTCTTCCTGCCGCTCGTCGGCTTCTTCATCGCAGGCATCTTCGGACGGGTCCTCGGCGCCCGGCCGAGCGAGATCGTCACGACCGCGCTGCTCTTCGTAGCGGCGGTCCTGTCCTGGGTGGCTTTCATTCAAGTCGGCTTCCTCACCAATGCTGAGCCTGGCTCCGGGCCGGTGTTTGAACGTATCCAGGTGGCCCAGTGGATGTCGGTCGGCGATCTCCAGGTCGATTGGGCGTTCCGGATCGACACGCTGACCGTCATGATGCTGGTGGTGGTGAATACCGTTTCGGCCCTCGTGCACCTCTATTCCATCGGCTACATGCACGAGGATCCGCACCGTCCGCGCTTCTTCGCCTATCTGTCGCTCTTCACCTTCACCATGCTCATGCTGGTGACGGCGGACAACCTCGTCCAGATGTTCTTCGGTTGGGAAGGCGTGGGCCTCGCGAGCTATCTGCTCATCGGCTTCTGGTACCAGAAGGATTCTGCCAACGCGGCGGCCATGAAGGCCTTCATCGTCAACCGCGTCGGCGATTTCGGCTTCCTGCTCGGCATCTTCATGGTCTTCGTGCTGTTCAACGGCGTCACCTTCGACCAGATCTTCCCGCGCGTCGCAGAGTTCCAGAACGCACGCTTCATGTTCCTCGGCATCGAGTGGCATGCCCTGACCATTGCTTGCCTGCTGCTCTTCATGGGCGCCATGGGCAAGTCGGCTCAGTTCCTGTTGCACACCTGGCTTCCGGACGCCATGGAAGGCCCGACCCCGGTCTCGGCCCTCATCCATGCCGCCACCATGGTGACCGCCGGCGTCTTCATGGTCGCGCGCCTATCGCCGATCTTCGAATATGCTCCTTCGGCTCTCGCTGTCGTTACTGTCATCGGCGGCATCACGGCCTTCTTCGCCGCGACGGTCGGTCTGGTTCAGAACGACATCAAGCGCGTCATCGCCTATTCGACCTGCTCTCAGCTCGGCTACATGTTCGTGGGCCTTGGTGTCGGCGCCTACGGCGCCGGCGTGTTCCACCTGTTCACGCACGCCTTCTTCAAGGCGCTGCTGTTCCTGGGTGCCGGCTCGGTCATTCACGCCATGCACCATGAGCAGGATATCCGCCATATGGGCGCCCTGCGCCGGTACATTCCGTTCACCACGGCGATGATGGCGGTCGGCACCCTGGCTCTGACCGGCTTTCCGTTCACCGCAGGCTATTATTCCAAGGACGCGATCATCGAGGCGGCTTATGCGGCCCATTCCTCGGCGGGCTCCTTTGCCTTCCTGGCGACGGTTGTCGCTGCCTTCATGACCTCGTTCTACTCCTGGCGTCTGTTCTTCCTCACCTTCGAGGGAACTGCGCGCTGGGGCCACAGCCATCACGACCAGCACGCGCATGGCCAGCACGAGGGCGTCGAGCACGATGCACACGGTCACGACGTCGAGCCGGCGACCCATGCCCAGCATGAGCACGGCCATCACGGCGACCACACGCCCCATGAGAGCCCGCTCGTGATGCTGCTGCCGCTGCTCGTGCTCGCCACCGGCGCGGTTGTCGCCGGCATCGTCTTCCACGGCGCCTTCATCGGCGAAGGCTACCAGGAGTTCTGGAAGGGCGCTCTGTTCACCCGTCCCGACAACCACATCCTGGAAGAGATGCACCATCTCCCGGGCTGGGTCCCGCTGCTGCCGACGATCATGATGATCCTCGGCTTCCTGCTGGCCGTCTACATGTACATCATCGACAGCAAGCAGCCGGAGAAGCTCGCCGCCGATCACCCGATCCTGTACCGCTTCCTCTTGAACAAGTGGTACTTCGACGAGCTGTACGACGCGATCTTCGTGCGGCCCGCCATGGCCATCGGCCGCTTCCTCTGGCGCACCGGCGACCAGAAGATCATCGACGGGCTCGGGCCCGACGGCATCTCCGCCCGCGTCCTCGACGTGACGCGCGGCGTGGTGAGGGTGCAGACCGGCTATGTCTATCACTATGCCTTCGCGATGCTGATCGGCGTTGCAGCTCTCGTGACCTTCTATCTCTTCAGGGGAGTGTAACTATGCTCGGCTTCGGCATCCTCTCCGGCCTTCTCATCCTGCCGCTTGTCGGCGCGGCCTTCATCCTGACCCTGCGCGGCGATAGCGAGGCCGCCCGCTCGAACGCCCGCTGGGCCGCCCTTGCGACGACGATCGCCACCTTCCTGCTGTCGCTCGTCGCCTGGGCCCGGTTCGATATCGCCTCGGCCTCGTTCCAGCTCGTGGAAAGCCATTCCTGGCTGACCGAGACCATCCGCTTCAAGCTCGGCGTCGACGGCTTCTCGATTCCGCTCATCCTGCTCACTACGTTCCTGATGCCGTTCTGCATCCTGGCCTCGTGGGACTCGATCGAGACCCGGATCAAGGAATATTTCGTCGCTTTCCTTGTCCTCGAAACCACGATGATCGGCGTGTTCTGCGCCCTCGATCTCGTGCTGTTCTACCTGTTCTTCGAGGCGGGCCTCATTCCGATGTTCCTCATCATAGGCATCTGGGGCGGCAAGCGGCGCATCTATGCGAGCTTCAAGTTCTTCCTCTACACGCTGCTCGGCTCCGTCCTGATGCTCCTGGCCATCATGGCCATGTACTGGACCGCGGGCACGACGGACATTCCGACCCTCCTGGGCTACAAGTTCGCGCCGAACCTGCAGATCTGGCTGTGGCTTGCCTTCTTCGCCTCGTTCGCGGTGAAGATGCCCATGTGGCCGGTTCACACCTGGCTTCCGGACGCGCACGTGGAAGCGCCGACGGCAGGCTCCGTGATCCTGGCGGGCGTGCTGCTGAAGATGGGCGGCTACGGCTTCATCCGAGTGTCGCTGCCCATGTTCCCGGATGCGTCACTCTATTTCGCGCCGCTGGTCTATGCGCTCTCCGTCATCGCGATCATCTACACCTCGCTGGTCGCCCTGATGCAGGAGGACATCAAGAAGCTCATCGCCTATTCCTCGGTAGCGCATATGGGCTTCGTCACCATGGGCCTGTTCAGCATGAACGAGCAGGGCATCCAGGGCGCCATGTTCACCATGATCTCGCACGGTCTGGTCTCCGGTGCGCTCTTCCTCAGCGTCGGCGTGATCTACGACCGAATGCATACCCGCGAGATCAAGGCCTATGGTGGCCTCGTGAACCGGATGCCGCTTTATGCCGTCGTGTTCCTGATCCTGACGATGGCGAACGTCGCCCTGCCGGGCACGTCGGGCTTCATCGGCGAGTTCCTGACCCTGATGGGCGCCTTCCGCTCCAACACCTGGGTCGCGTTCTTTGCGGCATCGGGAGTGATCCTTTCGGCAGCCTATGCGCTCTGGCTCTACCGGCGCGTCGTCTACGGCGAGCTCGACAAGCCGGCGCTCCAGACCATCACGGATTTGAACCGCCGCGAGATCATCACCTTCGCGCCGCTCATTCTGCTCATCATCTATTACGGTATCCAGCCCGGTCCCATCCTCGACGCCTTCGCTGCGCCGACGGATGCGCTCATGAACAGCGTCCAGGCCGCGCTTGCCACCGTGAAAACGGCAGCTCTTGCCGCACACTGAGGTCACGATGAATCCCGCCCTCACCATTCCCGCCTTCGGTCCGATGCTGCCAGAGATCCTCATGGCGGCCGGAGTTCTCGTCATGGTGCTGTTCGGCGCCTTCCGCGGCGAGCGCCCGGGCTACGGCATGAACATCATCGCGCTCGCGCTTCTGGCCGTCGCCTTCGTGGCGGTGCTCATGCTGCCGTCCGAGCGGGTCGAGACCATGGCCGGCTCTTTCGTGGTGGACAGCTTCGCCAAGTTCATGAAGGCGCTGACGCTGATCGCCTCCGCCGGCGGCGTGATCCTCTCGCTCGACTACATGCGCCGCGAAGGGATCAGCCGCTTCGAGTACCCGATCCTGATCGTGCTCTCGACCATCGGCATGATGATGGTGATCTCGGCGAACGATCTGATCGCGCTCTATCTCGGCCTCGAGCTGCTCAGCCTGTCGTCCTACGTGATCGCAGCCTTCGACCGCGACAACGTGCGCTCGACAGAAGCCGGCCTGAAGTATTTCGTGCTCGGCGCCCTGTCCTCCGGCATGCTGCTCTACGGCGCCTCGCTGGTTTATGGCTTTACCGGCAGCGTGTCCTTCCCGACCATCGCCTCGACCTTGCAGGGCAATACCGTCGGCATCGGCGCCATCGTCGGTCTCGTCTTCATCGCCGCCGGCATCTCCTTCAAGATCTCGGCCGTGCCGTTCCACATGTGGACGCCCGACGTCTACGAGGGCTCGCCGACGCCCGTGACGGCGTTCTTCGCCGCCGCGCCCAAGATGGCCGGCATGGCGATGGCGACGCGCGTCTTCATCGATGCCTTCCCGGGCATCCTGGTGCAGTGGCAGCAGATCATCGTCTTCATCTCGATTGCCTCGATGGCGCTCGGCTCGTTCGCCGCCATCGGCCAGCGCAACCTGAAGCGCCTGATGGCCTATTCCTCCATCGGCAATGTCGGCTATGCGCTGATCGGCCTTGCCGCCGGCACGCCGGACGGTGTCCAGGGCGTCGCAATCTACATGGCGATCTATCTCGCCATGACGCTCGGCTCCTTCGCGATTATCCTCGCCATGCGCCGCGGCAACGTGATGTTCGATTCGATCGACGATCTTTCCGGCCTCTCCCGCACGCATCCCGCCCTGGCCTTCTGCCTGGCGATGATGATGTTCTCGCTCGCCGGCATTCCGCCGCTCGCCGGCTTCTTCGCCAAGTTCTACGTCTTCGCCGCCGCTATCCAGGCCAACCTCGTCGCCCTCGCCGTGATCGGCGTGGTGACGAGCGTAGTGGGCGCTTATTACTACCTGCGCATCGTCAAGGTGATGTACTTCGATGCGCCGGGCGAGCGCTACGATGCCATGCCGATGGGCGTGAAGCTCGTGCTGGCAGTCAGCAGCATCTTCGTCGTCCTGTTCGGCATCGTCCCGTCGCCGCTGGTCGCCGCAGCGGGTGCCGCTGCGCGGTCGCTGTTCTAGTCGTGAACCTGTCGCCCGAGACTGAGTCTACCGGTTACCGGCTTGTCTCGCTCGAGGCGACGGACTCGACGAACGACGACGCCCTGAAGGCCGCTCGCTCCGGCGATCCGGGGCAGCTCTGGATCACCGCTGCCGAGCAGCTGGCGGGCAGGGGGCGTCACGGGCGGCAATGGTCGTCGCCCCAGGGCAACCTCTATGCCAGCCTCCTTCTGATCGACCCCTGCGAAGTCGCCGCAGCACCCCAACTCGGTTTCGTGGCAGGCCTAGCCCTGCACGAGGCGGTGGAGGAGGTGACGGGAATCGGGGCGCCGAATCTCTCCCTGAAATGGCCCAACGACTTGTTGCTCGACGGCGCCAAGGTCTCCGGCCTCCTGCTCGAAGGGCACAAGATTCAGGCGGATGGGCCCCTCGCCATCGTGATCGGATTCGGCGTCAACGTCGCCTTCGCTCCGACCGGCACGCCCTATCCGGCCGCTGCGCTGACGACGGTCAGGCCCGACCTCACCAGGGACATCCTGCTCCGCTCCCTTGCTGCAGCCTTCGCCAGAACCTTCTCGGCATGGCGCACTTCGTCCCGCATGAATGCATCTGATCCTTTCGGCGCAATCCGTCGGCTCTGGTTGGAGCGGGCAGCGGGAGTGGGGGAAGAGGTGAGGCTTCGATTGCCCGCGGGCGAAAAGAAGGGTGTGTTCGAAGGTCTCGACAGGTTCGGACGTCTGCAGCTGAAAAGCCCCCACGGGGTGGAACTCATCGATGCGGGCGACCTTTATTTTCCCAATTTGCTACACGATATAGCCAAGCCCGACGCTGGCACGAAAAGGTTTTGAACTGAATGGCTTCCCACCAGGACGAATTGGTCTTTCTTCCCCTTGGAGGACTCGGCGAAATCGGCATGAACGCTGCGCTCTACGGCTTTGGCCCCGAAGCGAACCGGCAGTGGATTCTTGTCGATTGCGGCATGGGTTTCGGCGGCGAGGAGAACCTTCCTGGCATCGATCTCGTCTATCCGGATCTGAGCTTCATCGAGGAGGAGCGCCATAACCTTCTCGGCATCTTCATCACCCATGCCCATGAGGATCATATCGGCGCTCTCGTCGAGATGTGGCCGCGTCTTCGTGCCCCGGTCTACGCGACGAAGTTCGCCATCGGCCTTCTTGAGACGCGCCGCCTCTCCGAGCCCAATGCGCCGAAGGTCGATCTGAACGAGATCGTGCCCGGTCAGCGGCTGAAGCTGGGCGCCTTCGAGATCGAATATGTGCCAGTGGCCCACTCGATTCCTGAATCGAATGCACTTGCCATCCGGACCCCGCAAGGTCTCGTGGTGCATACGGGCGACTGGAAGCTCGACAACACGCCTTATCTCGGCAGCCTGACGTCGGAAGAGACGTTCCGCGCTCTGGGCGACGAGGGCGTTCTCGCGCTCGTCTGCGATTCCACCAACGTGGTCCGCGAAGGCACCAGCCCCAGCGAGTCCGACGTTTCCCGCAGCTTGGCGCAACTGATCAAGGATGCGCCGCACCGGGTGGCGGTGACGACCTTTGCCTCCAACGTCGCGCGCATCCGCTCGGTCGCCGAAGCCGCCCGCGAGTGCGGGCGCGAGGTGATCGTGGTCGGCCGCGCCATGGATCGGGTGGTCGAGGTGGCGAAGGAATGCGGCTATCTGGAAGGCTTGCCGGAATTTCGTTCGCCTGAGAATTTCGGCTATCTGCCGCGCGACAAGGTGGTCGCGATCCTCACCGGATCCCAGGGTGAGCCCAGGGCCGCGCTCGCCCGCATCGCGCAGGATGAGCATCCCGATATCGCGCTCTCTGCCGGCGACCGGGTGATCTTTTCGTCCCGCGCCATCCCCGGCAACGAGAAGGAAGTCGGCTCCATCATCAACAGGCTGATCGAGCAGGGCATCGAGGTCACGACCGACCGTAACGAACTGGTCCATGTCTCGGGCCATCCGCGGCGGGGCGAACTCGCGCAGATGTATCAATGGACCCGTCCGCGCATCGCCATTCCCGCCCATGGTGAAGCCCTGCATCTGAGCGAGCATGCCAAGTTCGCGCGGGCCCAGGGCGTGCAGGAGGTGGTCAAGGCTCGCAACGGAACTCTTGTCCGCCTCGCGCCGGGACCGGCCGAGATCGTCGACAAGATCCCGGCTGGGCGCCTCTACCGGGACGGGAACATCGTCATCCGCGCAGGTGAGCGGGCGCTGCCCGAGCGGCGCAAGCTGGCTTTTGCCGGCATCGTCACCGTTGCCATCGCCATCGACGACAGGGGCGAACTCGTCGGCGACCCGGTCATCGATGCCATGGGTCTGCCCGACAAGAATCGTCAGGGCCGCGAGATGACCGATATCATCGCCGATACGGTGGCCGATCTGCTCGATGGGCTGTCCAAGGCCAAGCGCCGGGATCCGGAGGCCGTGGAGAACGCGGTGCATCGTGCCGTCCGCGCTGCCGTGAACCAGGAATGGGGCAAGAAGCCGGCCTGCCACGTCCTTGTGATCGAGGCCTGAGAATCGAGGGGGAGGGAGCCATGATCGGACGTCTCAACCATGTCGCCATTGCGGTGCGCGACATCGCGGCGGCCTCGGAGATCTATCGCAACACCCTGGGCGCCGAAGTGTCCGCCCCCGAGGCGCTCGAAGAGCATGGCGTCACGGTGGTCTTCATCACGCTCCCGAACACCAAGGTCGAGCTGCTGGAGCCGCTGGGAGCGGAATCTCCCATTGCCCGGTTCCTCGAGAAAAACCCGGATGGGGGCATGCATCACATCTGCTTCGAGGTCGACGACATCCATGCCGCCCGGGACAGGCTTGTGAATTCCGGGGCCAGGGTGCTGGGCTCCGGCGAGCCGAAGATCGGAGCGCATGGGAAGCCGGTGCTTTTCCTGCATCCGAAGGATTTCAACGGCACCCTCATCGAACTCGAGCAGGCTTGAGGACAAGCTGTTGATAAGCTTTGTAAAAGTTCTGGCCGGAACGCTCTGGTCCACGCTCGCCGTGGTGGCGCTAGTCTCGGCCGCCGCGATTGCCGTTGCCGTCAGTGCGTTCGGTCTGCGGGTGAGCGGCGGTCTCGCATTGTATTTCGTGATCTGGTGGATTCTGCTCTTCGCCGTTCTGCCCTTCGGAATCCGCAGCCAGATGGAAACCGGAGAGGTCGTGCGGGGAAGCGAGCCTGGCGCGCCGGCTCTTCCGGCCCTGCGCGAAAAGGCGATCTGGACGACCCTCGTGGCCTCCGTCGTCCTCGTCATCGTCGCTGCCGTCTTTCCGCTGGCGGGGCTCTGAACGTCACGCGAAAAACGGGCGCTTAAAAAGAAAAAGCAAGGCTTTCGCCTTGCCTATACTGCCTTTTGGCAATTTTTGATCCCTGGCTTTCTCAGGCCAGCGCCTCAGGGCGCCTGGGGACCTTGTTCCTCCCGAAACTCGGACCGTAGCCTCGGACCTTTGAAGGTCTGAGACGTTAGGATTTTGCTTATAATCACCTTACCCAGCGGTGTCACCTTTTATAGGCAGGCCCTGATGCATTTTTCGGCATTTCTTGTATTGATCTTTGGTCTAATCCATCTCGCCGCAGGCCGCTCCGGGCGATGACAGCTTGTCTTTTGCCCGGTGCCTGTGTTGTGTGCTGGAAGCGAGTCGCTACCTATTACCTGTTCCGATCGAGACCCAAGGGCGTCCCTTATGCGTTTGAGCCGCTACTTTCTTCCCATTCTCCGTGAGACGCCGAAGGAAGCGGAGATCGTCTCTCACCGGCTGATGCTGCGCGCCGGCATGATCCGCCAGGAGGCTGCGGGAATCTATGCCTGGCTGCCGCTCGGTTTGAAGGTGCTGAACAAGGTCAATGCCATCGTCCGCGAGGAGCAGAATCGCTCCGGCGCCGTCGAATTGCTGATGCCCACGATTCAGTCCGCCGATCTGTGGCGGGAATCGGGCCGCTACGACGCCTATGGCAAGGAGATGCTGCGCATCCAGGACCGGCACGAGCGCGACATGCTGTTCGGGCCGACCAACGAGGAGATGGTCACCGAGATCTTCCGCGGCTATGTGCGCTCCTACAAGGATCTGCCGCTGAACCTCTACCATATCCAGTGGAAGTTCCGCGACGAGGTGCGCCCGCGCTTCGGCGTCATGCGCTCGCGCGAGTTCCTGATGAAGGATGCCTATTCCTTCGACCTCGACCAGGCAGGGGCCGTGCATTCCTACAACAAGATGTTCGTGGCCTATCTGCGCACCTTCGCCCGCATGGGCCTGAAGGCGATCCCGATGCGCGCGGATACCGGCCCCATCGGCGGAAACCTGAGCCACGAATTCATCATCCTGGCCTCGACCGGCGAGAGCGAGGTGTTCTGCCACGCGGATTATCTGAATTTCGACATTCCCTCGGAGGACACGAATTTCGACGACATTCCCGGACTCCAGAGCACCGTCGACAAGTGGACGTCGCTCTACGCCGCGACCTCCGAGATGCACGAAGCCGATGCTTTCGAGGCCGTTCCCGCCGACAAGAAGATGTCGGCGCGGGGCATCGAGGTCGGTCACATCTTCTATTTCGGCACCAAGTATTCCGCCCCCATGGGTGCGAAGGTCATGGGGCCGGACGGGCAGGAGCGGGAGGTCCATATGGGCTCCTACGGCATCGGTCCGAGCCGCCTGATCGCCGCCATCATCGAGGCGAGCCATGACGAGAACGGCATCGTCTGGCCGGAGGCGGTTGCGCCTTTCGATGTGGCGATCCTGAACCTGAAGGCCGGCGACTCCGCAACCGATGCCGCGAGCGAGCGTCTTTATCGCGAACTTGGAGCGGCCGGACGCGACGTGCTCTATGACGACCGCGACGAGCGTCCCGGCGGCAAGTTCGCCACCGCCGATCTCATCGGCATTCCATGGCAGGTGCTGATCGGCCCGAAGGGCCTTGCCGAAGGCAAGGTGGAACTGAAGAGCCGTGCGACGGGCGAGCGTGAGTTGCTCTCGCTCGAGGATGTCGTCTCCCGCCTGACAAGCCGTCAATAGGCGCTCATGGCCAAGACAGCGGAAGCCAAGACGGCACCTTCAGGGACGAAACCCTTCTCGCTTTTCGAGTGGATGCTCGCCGGACGCTACCTGCGCACGCGCCGGCGGGAAGGCTTCGTCTCGGTGATCGCCGGCTTCTCGTTTCTCGGCATCATGCTCGGGGTCGCGACGCTGATCGTGGTGCTCTCGGTCATGAACGGCTTCCGCAAGGAGCTGCTCGACAAGATCGTGGGCATCAACGGCCATATCTTCGTCGCGCCGCTGGAAAGTCCGCTTACCGATTACCCGGAGGTCGCGGCCCGCATCGCGGCCGTGCCGGGAGTCAAACGCGCCATCCCGCTCGTCGAAGGACAGGCCTTTGGCTCCTCGCAATACAACGGCAGCGGTGTCCTCGTGCGCGGCATCCGGCCGGAAGATCTGCGCAAGATCGAGCACATCGCCGGCAACCTGCGGCAGGGCAGCCTCGACGAGTTCGAGAACGGGGAGGGCGTCGCCATCGGGCGCCGCCTTGCCGACGCTCTCTCTCTGCAGGCCGGCGACACCTTCACGCTCATCACGCCGCGCGGCGCGTCGACGCCCTTCGGCACGGCACCGCGGGTCAAGGGTTATCCGGTGAAGGCGATCTTCGAGATCGGCATGTCGGAATTCGATTCCACCTTCGTCTTCATGCCGCTGACCGAGGCGCAGAACTACTTCAACCGCCAGAACGACGTCCAGCTCATCGAGGTCTATCTCGACAATGCCGACCGGGTAGACCAGGCCCGCGCCGCCATCGACGAGGCGGCAGGCCGGCCGATCCTCATGACGGACTGGCGCCAACGCAACCGCACTTTCTTCGGTGCGCTCGAAGTCGAGCGCAACGTGATGTTCCTGATCCTCACGCTGATCGTGCTCGTGGCCGCGCTCAACATCATCTCCGGCCTGATCATGCTGGTGAAGGACAAGTCGGAGGACATCGCGATCCTGCGAACCATGGGTGCGACGCGCGGTTCCGTGATGCGCGTGTTTCTCATCACCGGAGCGTCCATCGGGATCGTCGGAACGATCGCAGGCTTCGGCCTCGGCCTGCTGCTCGCGCTCAATGTCGAGACGATCCGCGACGTCATCTCGCGGCTCACGAACACCAATCTCTTCCCGGCGGAGCTCTATTTCCTGAGCCGGCTGCCGGCGGAGGTGAATCCGACCGAGGTGGCGACCATCCTCATCATGGCAATGGTGCTGTCGCTTCTCGCGACCCTCTATCCCTCGTGGCGGGCCGCGAAGCTCGATCCTGTCGAAGCGTTGCGTTACGGTTGAGTATGTCGGCAGCCTCCTCCCAACCCGCTCTTTACCTCTCCAAAGTCGAGCGCCGCTACCCGCAGGGCGACAGCTTCCTCGACGTTTTGCGTGGCGCCGATCTGGCGATCTGGCCGGGCGAGATCGTCGCCCTCGTCGCGCCCTCGGGCACCGGCAAATCGACCCTGCTGCACGTGGCCGGCCTGCTCGAGAAGCCCGATGGCGGCGAGGTCTTCGTCGGCTCGAAGCCGACCGCCTCCATGACCGATCAGGAGCGCACGCGCGTGCGCCGCGAGGAACTCGGCTTCGTCTATCAGTTCCACCATCTCCTGCCGGAGTTCTCGGCTCTCGAGAACGTGGTGATCCCGCAGCTCATCCGTGGCCTGTCGAAGGCCGAGGCGCAGGACCGCGCCACGCAGCTCCTGACCTTTCTCGGCCTCGGCAAACGCCTCGATCATCGCCCCGGCGAACTCTCCGGCGGCGAACAGCAGCGGGTCGCCATCGCCCGCGCCGTCGCCAATGCCCCGCGTCTCCTGCTCGCCGACGAGCCCACCGGCAACCTCGACCCCAACACCTCCGGCCGCGTCTTCCAGACTCTGGTGGCCATCGTCCGCGCCTCCAAGCTCGCGGCCCTCATCGCCACGCATAACATGGACCTAGCCGCCCGCATGGACCGGCGAGTGACGATACGGGACGGGTTGGTCGTGCAGTTGCCGTAACGTCTTTCGTCGGCATTTGGTGACCGCATGGCAGCGGTCATCTCACCAGCATGCAAGAGAGTTTGGGGCTTCAATTTCGTTAATAAGCTGCAACTTATGTAATATTTGACGTATCGGAATGTGCGTCTTGTAGTAATTGGCTCAAGCAAAAAAGTTAAATTACGGTAACAATCCTATCTAAATCGAGAGTTTAAGTCTTCTCTATTTCGCCTCATCGATAGAGTGCCGGCAGCCGTATGTAGTCAGAGGCCGCCCGATGTCTGCAAGCGGAGGCGCGCTATGTTCCTAACCCCACTCGAAGAAGCTTATTTGCTATACATGGCAGCGCACGGCGGCAAGGCCGGTGGCCAGGACGGGAAGAAAGGTATCTATTGGGGTGCCATGGCTGGCACAGGTGAAGGCGGTGTTGGCGGCGTCAGCGGCGGCTCCAGCGTTCGCGTTGACGTTAGAATTCTTCCCAACGGTGGCGTCAATACGAATGGGGATAACATTAAAGACAAAAGACTAGTCGTGAATGACGATAGGAGCATCACTACGATCATCACGGATAAAAAGGGGGTTGTAACAGTCGTTACGACGCCAGCGGTTATTGCCGCCACTGGAGACAGAGGCGAGGCCGTATCTCTGCCAAAGAACGGAGGGACTGTTTATATCCCCAGGCAAGTGCAGGTGAACACAGAGGTCAAATACATTAGAATACAAGACGACTACACAACAGAGGGCCATCCAAGTCGAGCGGTGGTGCAGACGACTACGACCATCAGATTCTCGGATGGGTCGAACATGGTCATAAGGGACGCCGAACGTTACTATGACGGCGAAAGGAGCCCTGGCTCTGTGCAATTCCGAGGCGTTGAGGACGAATACATCGATAGAATTAGGCTCGAAGACAGCAATCGTGTCGAAAGAGAGCGCTTTGAACTGATCGATGCGCTCAGGGACGGTCGCATGAGGGTCATCCAAACCGGCACCGGGGCTCAGTACCTCAATTATAAAGAGGGCACCGAAGGGGATGACGTGCTTTCCGGCGGAGGGATGCTGAACGGGCTGGGCGGCAACGATGTGCTCAATGGGGCCAATAACCCCTATGATGTGGACGTGCTCGACGGCGGCGATGGCAACGATACCCTGAACGGCGGCGAGGGCATGGACATCCTCGTCGGTGGCGCAGGAGCGGACAGGCTCAACGGCGGCGACGGCTTCGACATCGCAAGCTACGCGCCTGCTTCCGGTGCTGTCGTTGTGAACATGTTTGACGTGAGCCACAATACGGGCGATGCGGCCGGTGATGGCTACGCCTCCGTCGAAGGCATCGTCGGCTCCGAGCATAACGACAAAATCACCGGCAACAATTACAGCAACCGCCTTGAAGGGGGCGGCGGCAACGACACCATCGATGGATCCGGCGGAAGCGATGATATTTACGGGAATGACGGCGACGACTTCCTGATCGGCGGGAGCGGCGCCGATACCTTCGAGGGCGGAGACGGCCGCGACACGGTCAGCTATTACAAGAACCTGACTGCGGTTCAGATCTATATGTCGTCCGTGAACGACAATGTCGGCGCCTATGGCGACACCTACAACGACATCGAGGCGATCGATGGTACGCTGTTCGGCGATGTGATCGAAGGCGATACCTACGAAAACACGTTCTGGGGTGACGCGGGCAATGACACCCTCAACGGGGCAGGCGGCAGCGACACCCTCGCGGGCGGCGACGGTGACGACAAGCTCGAGGGCGGCTGGGGATCCTGGGGCGACCGGCTCGATGGCGGAAACGGCCGTGATACGGCGAGCTATTACCATGCCCAATCAGGCGTGCAGGTTTATCTCTGGGACGTGTCGCGGAACACCGGCGAAGCGGCCGACGACACCTACGTCTCCATTGAGATCATCGACGGGTCGACCCACAGCGACAAGCTCGAGGGCAATGGCGCCGCCAACACCTTCTGGGGCGACGCCGGCCATGATCTGATCAAGGGCTTGAGCGGCGCAGACACGCTCTCGGGGGGCGCCGGCGGCGACCATCTTTTGGGCGGCGAAGGGGCGGATCGTCTCGACGGCGGTGCCGATTTCGACTTCGCCTCCTATGCCGATGCCTCTTCGGGCGTGCTGGTCGATCTGCTCAATATGGCCCGCAACACGGGCGAGGCAGCGGGCGATGTCTATATCTCGATCGAGGGCCTGACCGGCTCGGCCCATAGCGACCAGTTCTATGGCACGGCCGGCTGGGACGGCTTCTACGGCAGCGGTGGCGACGACCAACTCGAGGGCCGCGGCGGCGGCGACCAGCTCGACGGCGGTGAGGGCTTCGACTTTGCTGTCTACTGGAGTGCGGCCTCCAGCGTGGTGGCAAGCCTCGCAACCGGTACCGGCTCGGCGGGTGATGCAGCCGGCGACGTGTTCGTGTCGATCGAGGGCCTGCAGGGCTCGAGCTACAACGACGTGCTGACAGGCAGTGTAGGGGGCAACACGCTCTACGGCTGGGGCGGCAGCGACCAGCTCTATGGACTTTCTGGCAACGACTACATCGAAGGCGGCGACGGAGCTGATACGATCTCCGGCGGTGAGGGCTTCGACTGGCTCCTGGGAAATGCCGGCGCGGACCAGTTCCGGATCGACACGAACCCCTGGTCGGGCGGTGTGGCAGGCGGCACGAGCACGTCGCCGCAGAATGTCGACACGCTTGCCGACTTCAATGGGGCCGAAGGCGACCGGATCGCGCTGAACACCAGCAAGTTCTGGGGGCAAGGCCCGAATGAAAGTATCGTTCACGCGTTTTCGCCGGTGGCGGCCGGCAGCTATGCCTCGCTTCAGAGCAGCGTGTTCGCAATGGGAGCGCAGGCCACTTCGGCGGCCCATAGGATCGTCTACGATCAGGCAAGCGGCTCGATCTACTTCGATGCGGATGGAGCCGGGCGGATGAACGATCAGATCCTGTTCGCCAAGGTGAATGCCGGCACGGCGCTCACCGCTGCGCACTTCCAGCTCTTCACCCTCTGACGCAACTGATCCCAGAGCAATGTCAGAAGCCGGCGCCGAAAGCGCCGGCTTCTTTTTGACCACTGTCCAGCGCATTCCACCGGAACGAGCCTGCCCTGACATCAAGGGAATATTTCCGTTGCGTCAAATCGCCCTTTTAGATCACATGACGCGAGTGACGTCGTGCGGGAGCGGAGATGCCCAAATACAAGCCGAAAGATTGGGGCTATCAGCTTCAGAATGCGAAACCGACGACCATTGCCAAATCGCGACACGACCTGGTCGTCATCGATTACGAGCAGGACGGCCACGGCAGCTTCAGCGCCAGCCAGATCAAACTGATGAAGGCCAAGGGGGCGCACAAGCTCGTCTCCTATGTGAGCATCGGCGAGGCCGAGGACTACCGCGACTATTGGAAGAAGGGCTGGGCGACGAAGAAGCCCGCATGGCTCGAGCGCGAGAATCCCGACTGGGACGGCAATTACAAGGTCCGCTACTGGCATCCCGACTGGCAGAAGCTGACGCTGGATCGAATCCGCGAGGTGGCGAAGGCCGGCTATGACGGGGCCTATCTCGATATCGTCGATGCCTACGAGTACTTCGCGCCGCGGCGTTCCAGCGCGGCGAAGGACATGGTCGATTTCGTCGCGAAGATCGCGGCGGTTGCGCGGGAGATCAACCCGAACTTCCTCATCATCCCGCAGAACGGCGAAGGCCTTCTCAAATACCGCAAGTATCTGAGCGTCATCGATGGGATCGCCAAGGAGGACCTCTATTACGGCCTCGACGGCGACGGCATCCGCAATGCGTCCCAGGAGATTGCCTATAGCCGCAAGTATCTCGACATCGCGCGCAAGGCGGGCAAGTTCGTCCTCAACGTCGAGTATCTGTCGGACAAGAGCGCGGTCTCGACCTATCTGAAGGATGTCTCCAAGACGGGATATGTGCCCTATGTCGGTCCGCGCGATCTCGACAAGCTCAGTTACGACGTGCCGTACGCGTCGTCGAAGGCCGCGCAGGCTGCCGCCGGCAGCATCGCCGCCGGAGATGCGATCCTGATGGGCAGTGCTTCCGATGACCTGTTGAAGGGAGCGGGCGCGAACGATGCCCTGAACGGCCGGGATGGCGCCGACACGTTGTCCGGCGAGGGTAGCGACCTGCTGGTGGGCGGCGCCGGGTGGGACGTGTTCCGTTTCGATACGCAGCCACGTGCCAAGAATGTCGACATGATTGCGGACTTCAATCCGATGGAAGACAGGATTGCGCTGGAGACGACGTCGTTCGGCCTCGATCCCGGGGTGAATGGTGGTTGGTGGAGCCAGACAGGCGGCACGCTCTCCCCGAGCCTGTTCCATGTCGGGCTTAAGGCAAGTACCGGTGCGCAGCGGATCGTCTACGACCAGGCGAGCGGCACCCTCTACTACGATGCCGATGGGTCCGGTCCGACCGGGCAGGCGCCCTTTGCCAAGCTGGCTCCCGGCACCGTGCTGAGCGCGGCGCATTTCCAACTCTTCACGCTCTGAAGCGTCCTTCGATCATCTGAACGCAAACGGCCGGCGTCCAAGCGCCGGCCGTTTGCGTTTCAAGCCATTAAGGCTTTGTTGACTCCGTCCCAACGGCAGGTTGTTCACGCGCTTTACACAGAACATCCAATGAACAAATATGAACATATTGGGAACACGGAGATCAGACCATGCTTCGCTTCATCCTCGAGACCACCGCCGAAATTGCTTCGCTCGCCATGTTCGGGTCCGCCGTGGCAATCTGGGCTCTGGTTCTTTCTCCCATCGCTTGATAGCAGCCGTCCACAGGAGATCCTGTGGATTCACAGGAAGGAAGTCCTTCAATCCTTTCTTAGAAAAGAATCGTGCCACTATGCGCGCCATCGACGAGTAGAGTTTCATGGCGCGCATTCTTCACGATATCGGCTTTGTCCACCTGCATGTGCATTCCTCGTATTCGCTGCTCGAGGGTGCCCTGAAGATTGCGCAGCTCGCCAAGCTCGCGGCGGCGGACAAGCAGCCGGCGCTCGCGCTCACCGACACCAACAATCTCTTCGGCGCCCTCGAGTTTTCCGAAAAGCTCGCGGGTTCCGGCATCCAGCCCATCGCCGGCGTGCAGCTCTCGGTCTGCTTCGAGGAGGCGGACCCGGTCGCCCGCGTGGTGCCGCAGCCTGCGAACATCGTGCTGCTGGCTCAGAACGAGGAGGGCTACCGCAATCTCATGCGCCTGGTCAGCCACGCCTATTTCGGCGTGCCGCTCGGGGAGGATCCGCGCGTTGCGGCTCCGGTCCTCTCCGCTCACAGCGAGGGCCTGATCGCGCTGACGGGCGGCTTCACCGGCCCCCTCGATTCTGCGCTGCGCCACGGCGGACGCCAGGATCTGGCCCAAGCGCGGCTCGACATCCTCAAGAGCGCCTTCGGCCATCAGCTCTATGTCGAGATCCAGCGGCACGGATTGCAGGATGAGCGGCCGATCGAGGGAGAAATGCTGGCGCTCGCCGAACGCAATGGCCTGCCCGTCGTGGCGGCGAACGAGCCCTTTTTCTCGGCGTCGAAGGATTATGAGGCGCACGACGCGCTGCTTGCGATCGCGGAGGGGCAGATCGTCTCCAACGACAAACGCCGCCGCCTGTCGCCGGAGCATCATTTCAAAACGCGTCAGCAGATGATGGAGCTGTTCGCGGACCTGCCGGACGCGCTGCAGGCGAGCGTCGAGATCGCCATGCGCTGCGCCACGCGCGTGAAGACCCGCAAACCCATCCTCCCGAGTTTCGGAACGGGCGCCGACGCCGCCAGCCTCGACGAAGGCGAGGAGCTGAAGCGCCAGGCGGAGGAGGGGCTCGCCGAGCGCCTCGCCGTGCACGGCACCGCACCGGGCCTGACCGAGCAGGATTACCGCGACCGCCTCGACTACGAGATCACGATCATCCGGAACATGAAGTTCCCCGGCTACTTCCTGATCGTGGCCGATTTCATCAAATGGGCGAAGGACCACGATATTCCGGTGGGCCCCGGCCGCGGTTCGGGCGCGGGCTCGCTGGTTGCCTACGCGCTGACCATCACCGATCTCGATCCCCTGCGCTTCGCGCTCCTCTTCGAGCGCTTCCTCAATCCGGAACGCGTGTCGATGCCGGATTTCGATATCGACTTCTGCGTCGAGGGGCGCGAGCGCGTCATCGAATACGTGCAGCAGCGCTATGGCGAAGAGCAGGTCGCGCAGATCATCACCTTCGGTACGCTGCTCGCCCGCGGCGTGATGCGCGACGTCGGCCGCGTGCTCGAAATGCCCTACGGCCAGGTCGACAAGCTGACCAAGCTCGTGCCGCAGAACCCGGCCAATCCGGTCACCCTCGCGCAAGCCATCGAGGGCGAGCCGAAGCTCCAGGCGGCCATCGACGAGGAGCCGGTCGTCAAGCGCATGCTCGACATCGCGCAGAAGCTCGAAGGCCTGCACCGGCACGCCTCGACCCATGCCGCCGGCGTCGTGATCGGCGATCGGCCACTGCAGGAGCTGGTGCCGCTCTATCGCGATCCGAAGACCGGCATGCGCGTGACCCAGTTCAACATGAAATGGGTGGAGCAGGCGGGCCTCGTGAAGTTCGACTTCCTCGGCCTGAAGACCCTGACCGTCCTGCGCACCGCTGTCGATCTCATCCGGCGAAAAGGGATCGAGGTCGATCTCTCGGCGTTGCCGCTGGATGACCGCAAAACCTACGAGATGCTCCAGCGCGGCGAGACGGTCGGCGTGTTCCAGGTGGAATCGGCCGGCATGCGCAAGGCCCTCGTCGAGATGGAGGCCGACCGCTTCGAGGATATCATCGCCCTCGTCGCGCTCTATCGCCCGGGCCCGATGGCCAATATCCCGGTCTATTGCGCCCGCAAGCTCGGTAAGGACGAGCACAACAAGAAGCACTGGTATCCCCACGACAAGCTCGAGCCGATCCTGCGCGAGACCTTCGGCATCATCGTCTACCAGGAGCAGGTGATGGAGGTAGCGAAGGTCCTCTCCGGCTATTCGCTCGGCGATGCCGACCTTCTGCGCCGCGCCATGGGCAAGAAGATCAAGTCCGAGATGGACGCCCAGCGCGAGCGGTTCGTTTCCGGTGCGAAGGAGGGCGGCCTCGACAAGGCGAATGCCAACGAGATCTTCGATCTTCTCGCGAAGTTCGCGGATTACGGCTTCAACAAGAGCCACGCTGCCGCCTATGCGCTGGTCGCGTTCCAGACCGCCTATCTGAAGGCCAATTTCCCGGTCGAGTTCATGGCGGCGTCCATGACGCTCGATCTCGACAACACCGACAAGCTCTCCGAATTCCGCCGCGAGGCGCAGCGTCTCGGCTTCAAGGTCATCCCGCCGTCGATCAACCGCTCCCGCGTGGTCTTCGACGTTCAATACGATTCCGAGGGCAAGGGCGAGATTCTCTATGCGCTTGCCGCCATCAAGGGCGTGGGGCGCCAGGCCATCGAGAGCGTGATCGAGGCGAGGGGCGACAAGCCGTTCACGGATCTCGCGGATTTTGCCCGGCGCATCAACCCGCGCATGCTCAACAAGCGAACGCTGGAGAACCTGATCGCGGCCGGCGCCTTCGACGAGCTGGAGCCGGACCGGGCGAGGGCCTGCGCCTCCATCGACGCGATGATGAGCCTCGCGCAGCAATCCCACGAGGCCGCGAACGGCGGCATGGTCGACATGTTCGGCGGCGTTGCCGCGGCGGGCGTGCAGCTGCGCATCGGACCTTACGAGCCATGGCCCGCGGCTGAGCGGCTGCAGCGGGAATACGATGCCGTCGGATTCTTCCTGTCCGGCCATCCGCTCGACGAATACGGAGATCTCCTCAAGAAGCTGAGGGTACAGACCTGGGTGGAATTCTGCCGCTCGGTGAAGGCCGGCAATTCCGTCGGCCGGGTGGCTGCAACGGTGCTCGATCGGCAGGAGCGCCGCACCAAGACCGGCAACAAGATGGGCATTCTCACCCTATCGGATCAGACCGGGCAGTTCGAGGCCATCATCTTCTCGGAGGGCCTTCAGCGCCTCCGCGAAGTCCTTGAGCCCGGATCCGCCGTGGTCCTCATGCTGCAGGCCGGCCTCGAGGGCGAGGAGGTGAGGGCGCGCATCGGCATGGCGGAGCCGCTCGACGAGGCGGTCGCCAAGCACCAGAAGAGCATGCGCATCTTCCTGCGCGACGAACGTCCGATCATGAGCGTCTATGAGCGGCTCAAGGGACGGGGTGAGGGAGAGGTGTCCCTCGTTCTCATTCTCGACGACGGCGACCGGGAGGTCGAGGTCAAGCTGCCCGGCAAGTACATGGCGACGCCCCAGATCGCCGGAGCGCTGCGCGCGGTCCCGGGCGTCGTAGACGTGCATATGAACTAGGGGCGCCTGCCGGACACGCGGGAATCCCCGTTCGAAAGCCACCGGAATACGTGCCGCCATGGATAGCCCGCTCTCCGATGTCCTCCTCACCGTCGAGGCCGATCCCGATGCCTTTGCGGAGGAGATCGAGGCGCATCTCCTTGCGTCCCTGCGGCAGAACATTCCCGCAAGCGACTATGCCCCCTTCGGCATCGTGGCCCGGAACGCGCAGGGCGAGATCCTGGGCGGCCTGATCGGCGGGACCTCCTATGGCTGGCTGCTCGTCAAGATGCTGTGGGTCGCCGACGAGGCCCGCGGGCAGCGTCTGGGCACGAGAATCATGACACTCGCGGAGGACGTTGTCCGCGAGCGGGGATGTCATGGGGCGTGGCTCGACACGTCGAGCCGGCGCGCCAGGCGTTTCTATGAAAAGCTTGGCTATGAAGCCTTTGGAATATTGGAGAATCGGGATGGCGAGAGGCCTGAAGGCCACGCCCGCTTCTTTCTGGGCAAGCGTTTTGCGCCTCCGGAGGAGGGGCCCTGAGCCTCCACTTGGTGCCGGCATTCCCCGGCTTGCATTTCGGCGCCTTTACCCCTATATGCGCCCACATCCCACACGCGGAATCCCCTCATGAGCCCATGAGGAAACCCCGGTGGCCGGCTCGACCGGTCCACTGTTCCGCGGAGGCTTAACCGGAGAATAAACTATGGCGCTTCCCGATTTTTCGATGCGCAGCCTGCTCGAGGCTGGCGCGCATTTTGGACACCAGTCCCACCGTTGGAACCCGAAGATGGGTCAATACATCTTCGGCACCCGCAACAACATCCACATCATCGACCTCGCCCAGACGGTTCCGATGCTGCACCGCGCCCTCCAGGCCGTCAGCGATACGGTCTCCAAGGGCGGCCGCGTGCTCTTCGTCGGCACGAAGCGTCAGGCTGCTGACGCCGTCGCCGATGCGGCCAAGCGTTCGGCTCAGTACTACGTCAACGCCCGCTGGCTCGGAGGCATGCTGACCAACTGGAAGACGATCTCCGGCTCGATCTCGCGCCTGCGCAAGGTCGACGAGATCCTTTCCGGCGGCGGCCAGGGCCTTACGAAGAAAGAGCGCCTCATGCTCGCCCGCGAGAAGGAGAAGCTCGAGCGCGCTCTCGGCGGCATCAAGGACATGGGCGGCACGCCCGACCTGATCTTCATCATCGACACCAACAAGGAGCAGCTGGCGATCCAGGAGGCCAAGCGCCTCGGAATCCCGGTGGCCGCCATCGTCGACACGAACTGCGATCCGGACGGCATCACCTTCCCGGTCCCGGCCAACGACGACGCCGGCCGCGCGATTTCGCTCTATTGCGATCTGGTCGCCCGCGCCGCTCTCGACGGCATCTCCCGCGGCGCCGGCGCCATGGGCATCGATATCGGCGAGTCCGAGAACCCGATGGCCGAGGAGCTTCCGGCAGCCGAGACGGCGACCGCCGCCTACGAAGGCGAGCAGTTCGAGCGTCTGGCCGCCCCCCGCGGCGCTCCGGACGACCTGACCAAGCTGAACGGCGTCGGTCCGCAGCTCGAGAAGAAGCTGAACGAAGCCGGCATCTTCCACTACTGGCAGCTTGCCGCCATGCAGCCGGGCGATGTCGCCCAGCTCGACAAGGACCTTAAGCTGAACGGCCGTCTCGAGCGTGATGGCTGGATCAACCAGTCCCGCTCGATGATCGAAGCCGCTGCTGCGTAACTGTCCCGGCGCAGCATCATGCAGCGCCGCTTGAACGATTGATCGAGCCCGGCGTTCCACGAGCGCCGGGCTCCCTCTATGCATGAACCTTTGAAAGGAAAAGCCATGGCGAACATCACCGCTGCGATGGTGAAAGAGCTGCGCGAGACGACCAGCGCCGGCATGATGGACTGCAAGACCGCGCTCGCCGAGACCAACGGCGACATGGAGGCCGCGATCGACTGGCTCCGCAAGAAGGGCCTGTCGAAGGCCGCCAAGAAGGCTGGCCGCGTGGCCGCCGAGGGTCTGGTTGCCGTCGAGTCGTCCGGTCACACCGCGACGATCCTCGAGGTCAACTCCGAGACCGACTTCGTCGCCCGCAACGATGGGTTCCAGGCCTTCGTCCGCGAAGCCGCCAAGATCGGCCTGATGGGCAACGGCACCATCGAGTCACTCGAGGCTGCTCACTTCCCCGGTTCGCAGACGACCGTGAAGGATCGCCTGCAGGAGCTGATCGCCACCATCGGCGAGAACATGACCCTGCGCCGCATCGCGAAGCTCGAAGTGTCCAAGGGCGTGATTGCGTCCTACGTCCACAACGCGGTGACGGAAGGCCTCGGCAAGATTGGCGTCCTCGTGGCGCTCGAGTCCGAGGGCGACGTGACCGTTCTCGGCACGCTCGGCCGCCAGATCGCCATGCACGTGGCTGCCACGAACCCAGTCGCCCTCGATGCCTCCGGCGTCGACCAGGCGACCGTCGAGCGCGAGAGCGCCATCCTGCGCGACAAGAACGCCGGCAAGCCGGATCACGTCATGCAGAAGATCATCGAGAGCGGCCTGAAGAGCTACTTTAAGGAGGTCACCCTCCTGGAGCAGCCCTTCGTGCACGATCCTTCGAAGACCGTGACCCAGGTGCTCAAGGAAGCCGAGTCCAAGGCCGGCAAGCCGGTGACCCTCAAGGCCTTCGTCCGCTACGCCCTCGGCGAGGGCATCGAGAAGGAAGAGGCTCCGGACTTCGCAGCGGAAGTCGCCGCCCAGGCCGGTCTCAAGGCCTAAATCGAACCCAGGTAAAACGGCGGCTCTCCAGCCGCCGTTTTCATGAGAGGATTCGAAAAGAAAGGTCTGATGATGGCAACGTTCCGGCGCATCCTGGTGAAGCTCTCGGGAGAGGCCCTGATGGCCCCCGACGGGTATTGGCTCGACACGCAGATTCTTTCGTCCCTGGCGGCGGACCTCGCAGCAGCCACCCGCGCCGGCTTCGAGATCGCCGTCGTCATCGGCGGCGGCAACATCATCCGCGGCGCCCGCATGAGCGCTGCCGGCTGGATCGACCGACCCACCGCCGATTCCATGGGCATGCTCGGCACGGTCATGAATTCGCTGGCCATCGAGACCGCCCTGAACGCGGCTGGCGTTCCGGCCCGGACCATGTCGGCCGTTTCCATGCCGACCATCTGCGAGACTTACGCCCGCCAGCCGGCCCTGCACCATCTCGACAAAGGTCAGGTGGTCGTCCTCGCCGGCGGCACCGGCAACCCGTTTTTCACCACCGACACTGCCGCCGTGCTCCGGGCGGCCGAGCTGCGCTGCGATGCCGTCCTGAAGGCCACGCAGGTCGACGGCGTCTATTCGGCCGATCCTAAGAAGGATCCCAATGCGATCCGATTCGACCGCCTGACCCATGACGAGGCCATCGCCAGGGACCTGAAGGTCATGGACACGGCGGCCTTCGCGCTCGCCCGCGAGAGCAGGCTGTCGATCATCGTGGGCTCGGTCCATGCTCCCAGCTCCGTGACCGCCCTTCTTCAGGGGAAAGTGCCGTCTACGGTCGTCGCCCCTTGATCCAAGGGTCTTGATGCAGGACCCTTGGAAGCGTAAGCCCGTTAAATAGTTCGCGTAAGGACAGAATCTGATGGCTACGACCTTTGATCTCGCCGATGTGAAGCGCCGCATGCAGGGCGCCATCAACGCTTTCAAGAACGACCTGGCCAGCCTGCGGACCGGGCGCGCCTCGCCGAACCTGCTCGATCCGCTCCAGATCGATGCCTATGGCGCTATGATGCCGATTTCGCAGGTTGCCACCGTGAACGTGCCGGAGCCGCGCCTGCTCAGCGTCCAGGTCTGGGACCGGGGCATGGTCGCCGCCGTCGAGAAGGCGATCCGGGAATCCGACCTCGGCCTCAATCCGCAGACAGAGGGTCAGGTGATCCGCCTGCGCATCCCTGAGATGAACGAGCAGCGCCGCAAGGAGATGGTGAAGGTCGCGCACAAATACACCGAAGAGGCGAAGGTCGCGGTCCGCCACGTGCGCCGCGACGGTCTCGACCTGCTCAAGAAGCTTGAGAAGGACAGCGCCATCAGCGAGGATGACGGAAAGCGCCACGCCGACCAGGTGCAGAAGGCGACGGACCAGTTCGTCGCCGAGATCGACACCCTTCTGGCGGCGAAGGAAAAGGAAATCATGCACGTCTGATCCTTAAGGCGTGCATCGGGATGGAAACATGAGCGGTGAAGCCAAACGGACGGCTCCCGACCTGGCCGGCAAGGAAGCAGGCGAGGGGATGCCGGCCCATGTTGCCATCATCATGGATGGGAACGGCCGTTGGGCAGCCCAGAGGGGGCTGCCCCGGTTCGAGGGTCACCGGCGCGGGGTCGAGGCGATCCGCCGGGCCGTGCGCACCGCCGGCGATCTCGGCATCCGCTACCTGACCGTCTACAGCTTCTCGGCCGAGAACTGGCGCCGTCCGGCCCAGGAGGTCTCGGACCTGATGGGCCTGCTGAAACGCTTCGTCCGGCACGATCTCGCAGAACTCCACGCCAACAACATCCGCGTCAGGATCATCGGCGAGCGCGAAGGGCTGGCCTCCGACATCCGGCTGCTGCTCGACGAGGCCGAGCACCTCACGCGCGTCAATACGGGCCTGACCCTCGTCATCGCCTTCAACTATGGCGGGCGCCAGGAAATCGTCTCCGCTATGCGTGCCCTTGCCCGCCGGGTGAAGGAGGGCACGCTCGACCCCGCTGCCATCGATATGGATACGGTGGGAGCCGCTCTCGACACTCATGACATCCCGGATCCCGATCTGGTCATCCGCACCTCGGGCGAGCAGCGGGTGTCGAACTTCCTGACCTGGCAGACGGCCTATTCCGAATTCGTCTTCCTGCCTTGCTTCTGGCCGGATTTCGACGAGGCGGCATTCAAGGCGGCGATCGACGAGTTCTGCAGGCGCGACCGCCGCTTCGGCGGCTTGAGCGCCCGGGCGGGCTGACGATGGTCTCAGACCAAGGCTCGTCCTTGCCCTCCAAACCGAAGCCGGCCCCATCGCAGGAACTGACGACCCGGGTTCTCTCCGCCATCGTCATGATCGCCGTCGCTCTCCTGACCGCCTATTGGGGCGGCTGGCCCTTCGCACTGCTCTGGCTCGCTGCCGGCATTGCCGTCATGGTCGAGTGGACGAGCATGACGGGCGCTGAGCCGCGCCGTTTGGTGCAGGCCATCCTCGGAATTGGCCTTGCCGTTCTGAGCATTCTCTTCATGGTCGATGCCGGTCCGGGCCTTTTCCTCGCGGCGGGGATTGCCTTCCCGGCGGCGGCCGCTCTCGCGGCCCGCGGGACAACCGGCAAGGTGTGGGCCGTTGCAAGCTTCGCCTATGCCGCCGTGATCGTCCTGATCCCACCCATGGTGCGCGACCACCTCGATCTCGGGATCCTCGGCCTTCTGTGGATGTTCGCAGTCGTCTGGGCGACTGATATTGCCGCCTACTTCACCGGCCGGACCTTCGGTGGGCCGAAGCTGTGCCCGGCGATCAGCCCGAAGAAGACCTGGTCCGGTTTCATCGGCGGAGTTATCGCTGCGGCGCTCGGCGGGCTCCTGGTGGCCACGGCCGGCAATCGTTACGGTCTGAGCCTGCCGTTTGGCCTGCCCGGCATCGCGGTTCTCTCCATTGTCGCCTCCATTGCAAGCCAGATCGGGGATCTCGGAGAATCCGCTCTCAAGCGCCATTGCGACGTCAAGGATTCGAGCCATCTCATTCCAGGACATGGTGGCGTGATGGACCGTCTCGACGGCTTTTGGGCCGTGTGCCTCATCGTAGCGCTCGCACTTCTGACCGCTCGTTTCACCGCATAGGGATCGATGACCCGCTCTCTCACGATTCTCGGCGCCACAGGCTCGATCGGCCGCTCGACGGCCGACGTCGTCCTGGCCCACCGGGGCGAACTCCGCGTCGAGGCTGTCGTCGGAGGACACGATGCTGCCGGCCTGGCCCAGGTCGCCCGGCGCCTTGGGGCGAAGTTCGCAGCCCTCGCAGATGAGCGCGGAGGCGGAACTCTCAGAGACGCATTGTCCGGCACCGGGATCGCGAGCGGGGCAGGCCAATCCGCCGTGCTCGAAGCGGTCGGGCGCGAGGCCGATGTCGTCCTTGCCGCGATCAGCGGGACCGCCGGTCTAGCCCCCACTCACGCAGCCCTGAAGCCGGGCAGGCGGATTGCCCTGGCCAACAAGGAGAGCCTTGTCTGCGCCGGCTCCGCCTTCATGGCCGATGCCCGCCGCCTCGGGGTCGAGATCATGCCGGTGGATTCCGAGCACAATGCCTTGGACCATGCTCTTGCGGCCGGCTCGAACCGCGATGTGGAAAAAGCGGTGATCACCGCATCAGGTGGCCCGTTTCGCACATGGACGAAAGAGCGCATCGCGATGGCCGATGCCAGGGAGGCTTCGGCTCATCCGGTCTGGTCCATGGGCTCCAAGATCAACATCGACTCGGCCACCCTGATGAACAAGGGCCTCGAACTCATCGAGGCTCACTACCTGTTCGATCTCGAGGCGGAGCGCCTGGACGTTCTGGTCCATCCCGAGGCCATCGTTCACGGGCTGGTGCAATGGTGCGACGGTGCCGTCACCGCCGGCCTAGCCCTGCCGGACATGAAGGTACCCATCGCCAACGCCCTGCGTCATCGGGAACGGCTGCGGATGGACCTGCCGCGTCTCGATCTTGCCGCGATTGGCCGTTTAAGCTTCGACCGGCCTGACGAGGAACGATTTCCGTGCCTATCTCTGGCCAAGGCCGCGCTGCAGGCAGGCGGTGCTATGCCGACCGTCCTGAACGCCGCCAACGAGATCGCCGTCGAGGCCTACATGGCTGGTCACATCCGTTTTTACGATATTTCAGAATTGGTTGAGAGCGTCTGCTCCACCTTTTCGGGAAGACGACTTTTGGCACCTGCCGCCGTTGCGGACGCCCTGGAGATCGACCGGGAGACACGGGTAGCGGCACGGAGCCTCATACCTGCCCATGCTTGAGACAACGCAGCTCTGACCGAGCGCGAAAGGGACGAAGATGGAATTTTTCACCATGATCAGCGGGGCGACAGGGTCTCTGTTCCTGACCCTGATCTCATTCCTTGTGGTGCTCACGGTGGTCGTGTTCATCCACGAGTTCGGCCATTTCTGGGTCGGGCGCCTCTGCGGTGTCGGCGTTACCGCTTTCTCCATCGGATTCGGGCGCGAGCTGGTCGGCTGGACCGATAAAAAGGGCACCCGCTGGAAGATCTCGGCGATTCCGCTTGGCGGCTATGTCAAGTTCGTGGGCGACCTCAACGCCGCCAGCGTGCCCGACCAGGACCAGCTCGACCGGATGCCCCTGGATCAGAGGGCGATCAGTTTTCCCCATCAGAATGTGGCCAAGCGTGCAGCCATCGTCGCTGCGGGCCCGATCGCCAATTTCATCCTGGCAATCGCCATCTTCGCCGGCTTCAACTACTTCAACGGACGGCAAGTCCTGGAGCCTCGGATCGAGGCGGTTCAGGCCGGCAGCGCCGCCGAGAAGGCCGGTTTCCAGCCCAAGGATCTGATCCTGACGGTCGACGGACGGCAGATCCAGACCTTTGCCGACATGCAGCTCATCGTGAGCTCAAGCGCAGGCGAACCCCTGAATTTTACGGTCGAGCGTAGCGGCGAAACTGTTGCCCTAACGGCAATTCCCAACTTCGTGGAGCGGACCAGCCCCTTCGGCAAGCAGCGCATCGGCCTTCTCGGTGTCGAGGCGTCCAGGGACCCCTCGGCGATCAAACGCCTGACCTATACCCCCTGGGGAGCGCTCAAGGCGGCGGTGGTGGAGACCTGGAATCTGGTCGATCGAACCCTCAACTTCATCCGCCGCCTCGTGCTGGGATGGGAATCGGCCGACCAGCTCTCCGGGCCTATCGGAATCGCCCGCGCCTCCGGGACCGCCTTCGACTTGGGTGGGGTCTACAGTCTCGTCAGCCTGATCGGCTTCATGTCCGTCTCGATAGGCCTCATTAACCTTTTTCCCATTCCGCTGCTGGATGGCGGCCATCTTCTGTTCTATGCCATTGAAGCGGTTCGCGGACGTCCTCTGAGCGAGAAAGCACAGGAAATCGGCTTCAGAATCGGGTTTGCCCTGGTGGCGATGCTCATGCTTTTCGCCACTTGGAATGACCTCGTTCACCTTGGCAGTAGTTTCCTAGCGCAGGGATCGTGACAAGGACGCCACGCCCTTTAAAAATTGGTACTCTGTTGTGGATGTGCCGTTTGCAATGACGGCGAAAGTTTGTACAAGCGTCCACATGGATAAGGTTGGCGGCACTCGTCTCCAACCTGCGGGGCCTTCCTCGCTAAGGACAGAAGATAAAGAAACGGGCCAGTTGATGATGTCGACGACCACGCCTCGCCGGAAAATGCCGGCCACCACCGCCATTATCGCGATCAGCGCGCTGATGGCAGGGATGACCGCCGCGGACAGCGCCTTCGCGCAGCAGGCGGCCCCGGGGAATCGCCGCGTTTCGGCTGCACAGGGTCCCGTCGTCAACCGCGTCGTGCTCGAGGGAAATAAGAGGGTCGAAAAGGCCCTCATCGAAGACCAGCTGCAGGCCCGCGCCCGCGCTCCCTATAACCAGGCAGCCGTGGATGCCGACGTCCAGAGGATCCTCGAGGTCTACCGCCGTTCCGGACGCGGCCTTGCCTCGGTGACTCCGCGCATCGTCGATCTGCCCAACGGCACGGTCGACGTGGTCTACACCATCAACGAGGGTGACAAGACCGGCGTGAAGGAAATCCGCTTCGTCGGCAACAACCAGGTTTCGTCGAGCCGCCTGCGCGGCATCATACAGACGACCGAGACGAACCTCCTGAGCTTCCTCAAGAGCACCGATGTCTACGATCCCGATCGGCTTTCGAACGATCTGGACCTGATCCGCCGCTACTACCTGAAGAACGGCTATGCCGACTTCAGGATCGTTTCGAACGATGTTCAGTTCGACCCCAATGCCGGCGGCTACGTGATCACCATCGCCGTCGAAGAGGGCGAGCAGTACCGGATCGGCAATGTGAGCGTCGATTCCCGGCTGCCTGGCGTCGATGCCGAGACCGTCCGCAGGGACGTCTCGACCTCTGCCGGTTCCATCTACAACGCGGACGCCGTCGAGAAGTCGGTCCAGGCGCTCACCATCAGCGTCGGCCGCCAGGGCAACCCCTTCGCCCTGGTGCGTCCGGTCGGCACCCGCGATCCCGCGACCCGCACGGTCAACATCGGCTACGTGATCGAGGAAGGCCCTCGGATCTACGTCGAACGCATCAATGTGCGCGGCAACAGCCGTACCCGCGACTACGTGATCCGTCGCGAGTTCGAGCTCGGCGAGGGCGACGCCTACAACCAGGTGCTCGTCAACCGTGCCGAGCGCCGCCTGAACAGCCTCGGCTACTTCAAGCGCGTCCGCATCTCCAACGAGCCGGGCTCCTCGGCCGACCGCGTGATCGTGAACGTGGATGTGGAGGATCAGTCCACGGGTTCGTTCGCGATTTCGGGCGGCTACTCGACGGCCGACGGCTTCATCGGCGAAGTCTCGGTCACCGAGACCAACTTCCTGGGTCGCGGCCAGTTCGTCCGTCTCGCCGGCCAGCTCGGCCAACGCGCCTACGGCGTCGACTTCTCCTTCACCGAGCCGTACTTCCTCGGCTACCGGATGTCGGCGGGTATCGACCTGTTCTCCAAGTTCAGCGACCAGACCCGGTATTCCCGTTACGAGAACCGGATGACCGGCGGTACGCTGCGCCTCGGCCTTCCGATGACGGAAGAGTTCACGGTCACGGCCCGCTACTCGCTGTACCAGCAGAATCTCACCATCCCGAACGACGTCGACCAGCCGTTCAACGACTGCTCGGCGCCGATCCCAGGCTATACCCTGCTCAACGCCAACAACACGCCGAACCGTGCGTTCTGCGAAGGCAATGGCGAGGCCTCGCTGGCCATCAAGGAATCGCAGGGCGACACGCTCACGTCGCTCGCCGGCCTGACCTTCAACTACAACACGCTCGATAGCATTCGCGAGCCGCGCAACGGCTTCTATGCCGAAGTGAAGACGGACTTCGCCGGCCTCGGCGGTGACTCCCGTTACTTCCGCGTCACCGGCGATGCCCGGTACTATCGCGAGCTGTTCGAGGATGTCGTCGGTATCGCCCGAATCCAGGGTGGCCATATCATGGGCTTCGAAAGCGGAGACGACGGTGGCGATAACGGCGATCTGCGCATCGTCGACCACTTCTTCATGGGACCGTCTCTCGTTCGCGGCTTCGCCCCGAACGGCATCGGCCCGCGCGACATCTCGAGCCTCGACAGCCGTGCGAACGCAGTTGGCGGCACCACGTATTTCGGCGGTACGCTCGAAGTGCAGTTCCCGATCTGGGGTCTGCCGCGTGAGCTGGGCCTGAAGGGCGCCATCTTCGCCGATGCCGGTACACTCTACGGCTACGACGGCCCGACCACGTTCGGCGTGAGTGGCGGCAGCATCCTCGATCCGATCAGTGGTTGCGTGCAGAACCCGAACGAGCCGCAGAACTGCATCAACGTGCTCGACAGCAAGATGATCCGGTCCTCGATCGGCGCCTCCATCCTGTGGTCCTCGCCCCTCGGCCCGATCCGCTTCGACTACGCGTATGCTCTCTCGAAGGAAGAGGGCGTTCCTCTGGCGAACGGCGTCAAGATCGGTGCAGATCAGACTCAGGCGTTCCGCTTCACGGGCGGCACACGCTTCTAATCGGGGAGGGCGCCTACCGGCGCCCTCACTTATTCTTCATGACAGAATCCAATTTCTTTCCGCAAAGCCAGACGTTAACTTTACGTCAGGTGGCGGAGATGGCGAATGCAGCGCTCCCCGACGGTATCGACGGGGAGCTTTTGCTTCGTGGCGTCGCTCCCCTTGAGAGCGCAGGCCCGGGCGATCTCGCCTATATGGACAATCCCGCCTACGGGAGCGCATTGGCAGCCACTCGCGCCGCCGCCTGCCTGGTCACGCCGCGCTTTGCCGCCAAGGTGCCCGCCCATACGGTGGCGATCGTTACCCCGCTGGCCTATCGCGTCTTCGCGCAGGTGCTGGGCCTCTTGTTCCCATCTGCGCTGCGGCCGGAATCCTCCTTCGCCGCGGCGGGAATCTCACCGGGCTCCTTCGTCCATCCCTCGGCCCGGCTGGAACACGGGGTCCGGGTCGATCCCGGCGCCGTCATCGGTCCGCATGCGGAAATCGGATCCGGCACCCTGATCGGGGCCCATGCGGTGATCGGTCCTCAGGTGAAGATCGGACGGGACTGCTCGATTGCCGCCAACGTGACCGTTTCCCACGCCTTCATCGGCAATCGGGTCATCCTCCATCCCGGCGTGCGCATCGGCCAGGACGGCTTCGGCTTCGCCATGGGACCGCAGGGGCATCTGAAGGTGCCCCAGGTCGGGCGAGTGATTATCCAGGACGACGTGGAGATCGGCGCCAACACCACCGTCGACCGCGGCGCGAGCCGGGATACGGTGATCGGCGAGGGGACGAAGATCGATAACCTAGTCCAGATCGCGCACAACGTGGTGATCGGGCGGCATTGCGTCATCGTCGCCCAGGTCGGCATTGCCGGTTCCACGACCGTCGAGGACTACGCCGCTATCGGCGGCCAGGTTGCCGTGAAGGGCCATGTGCGGATCGGCATGGGCGCCCAGATCGCCGCAACCAGCGGTGTCAACGGGGATGTTCCGGCAGGGGCACGGTGGGGCGGCATCCCGGCACGCCCGATGCGCGAATGGTTCCGTGAGATCACGGCTCTGAAAAAGCTTGCATCCGGAGACAATTCCGCCAAAGACGACGACGCGTCTTCGTAACGTTCGTTGAAGGCATCCACTATCGTCCGGAGTTCAAGCCATGTCCGAAGCGCCCAACACGCTTCAAACCGCCGATATTATGGAGATTCTGGAGCTCCTGCCGCACCGGTATCCCTTCCTCCTGGTCGACAAGATCATCGAGATCGACGGGGACAAGTCCTGCATCGGCATCAAGAACGTCACCTTCAATGAGCCACAATTCAGCGGCCATTTTCCCTCCCGTCCGATCTTCCCGGGCGTTTTCCTGATCGAGGCGATGGCTCAGACGGCGGGAGCCATCTGCGTCAAGGCGAAGATAGCCGAGCAGGCCAAGCCAAAGCAGGTGTTCTTCATGACCATCGACAAGGTGAAGTTCCGCAAGCCTGTCGAGCCGGGCGACCGGGTCGAGTTCCACATGCGCAAGCTGAACAACCGCCGCAACATGTGGTGGTACAAGGGCGAAGCGAAGGTCGACGGCAAGATCGTCTGCGAGGCCGAGGTCAGTGCCATGCTGGTGCTCGAATAATGGAAACCGTAATTCATCCGACCGCCGTCATCGAGGACGGTGCGAAGATCGGCGCCGGCGCAAAGATCGGCCCGTTCTGCACGATCGGTCCCGAGGTCGAGCTCGGCGAGGGCTGCCAGCTCCTCAGCCATGTGGCTCTGGCCGGACGCACGAAGATCGGCCCCCGGACGCGCATCTTCCCCTTCGCCTCGATCGGCCACATCCCGCAGGATCTCAAATACAAGGGCGAGTCGTCGACCCTCGAGATCGGTTCCGATTGCATGATCCGCGAAGGCGTGACCATGAATCCCGGCACCGAGGGCGGCGGTCTGCGCACGATCATCGGCGACCGCTGCGCCTTCCTGGCCAATTCCCATGTGGGCCACGACACGAAGGTCGGCAACGACTGCATCCTGTCCAACAACGTGATGCTGGCAGGCCATGTCACGGTGGGCGATTTCGTGATCTTCGGCGGCGGCTCGGCCGTGATCCAATATGCACGCGTCGGCTCACACGCCTTCGTCGGCGGCATGTCGGGACTGGAGAACGATCTCATCCCCTATGGCATGGCCATGGGCAACAGGGCGCATCTCGCCGGCCTCAACATCATTGGGTTGCGCCGGCGCGGCTTCACCCGCGAGCAGATCCACGACATCCGCCGCGCCTATCGCCTGCTCTTTGCGGATGAGGGCACGTTGTCCGAGCGTGTCGAAGACGTCGCCGGCGAGTTCGACGATCATCCCTTCGTGCACGAGATCCTCGACTTCATCCGTGAGGGCAAGGATCGCGCCATCTGCACGCCGCGGGACCCGGTCAATTCGGTCGCCTGATGCCCGCAGGCCCAATCGCGATTCTCGCCGGGGCCGGGCAGCTTCCCATCCAACTCGTGAACCATCTCGAGCGGACGGGACAGGAGGTGCGTGTAATGGCGTTCCGCGGCTTCGCTGAGGCCGAGCTGCAGCGCCGCGCCCACGCCACCGTCGATCTTCTCGACCTCAAGACCATCACGAGCACCCTCGAAGGGTGGCGGCCGCAGGCCGTCTCCCTCGTCGGCGCCGTGCGCCGTCCCGGCTTCTCCGCGCTTCTTAGCGCCTATTCGCTGCTGCGGAACATGCAGGAGGTGAAGGAAGTCATCAGCCGCGGGGACGATCAGGTTCTTCGCGGGGCGGTGATGCTGCTCGAGGAGCGGGGGCACAGGGTCGTCGGCGCTCATGAGCTTGCCCCCGACCTCGTCGCGTCCCGCGCCCTGACCGGTGCGCTGCAGCCCGGCGCCGACGACTGGGACGCCATCGGCTTCGGCCTCGATCTTCTCGCATCCCTGTCCGCCTTCGATATCGGCCAGGGCGCCATCGTCGCTCACCGCCATGTCCTGGCGATCGAGGGGCCCGAGGGCACCGACAGGATGATGCGGCGGGTCAGGAAGATGCGGCAAGCCTGGTTCGGTCTGCGCCGTCGGGAAGAGGGCGGAGTGCTGATCAAGGCGGCCAAGCGTGGGCAGGATCTGCGCGTCGACATGCCGACAATCGGGCCGAAGACCGTGGTCGAAGCAGCCAGCGCAGGCCTGTCCGGGATCGCCATCGGCGCAGGCTCCACCTTCGTGCTGGAGCAGGACGAAACCCTGCGCACGGCCGACCGTCTGGGACTGTTTCTCACGACTGTCGACCTTCCCTGGATGGAGCGACCTCTTGGCTGACACAGAGCCGCTGACGATCTGGATCGTGTCGGGCGAGGAATCGGGCGACCAGCTCGGTGCCAAGCTGATGCGCTCGCTCAAGACGCGCCTCGGAGCCGACCGCGTGAGCTTCGGCGGCGTGGGCGGCCACGCGATGGCAAAGGAAGGCTTGGCCAGCCTGTTTCCGCTCGAAGAGATTTCGGTGATGGGATTTTCCGCCGTCATCGCGCGGCTGCCGTCGATCCTCAGGCACATCCGCTTCACCGCCGACGCCATCGTGAAGGCGAGGCCGGACATGCTCATCATCATCGACAGTCCGGACTTCACCCACCGGGTCGCCAAGGCGGTCCGGCAACGCGCGCCGCAGATCGCCATCGTCGATTATGTCAGCCCCTCCGTCTGGGCCTGGCGGCCGGGCCGCGCTCCGAAGATGCGCGCCTATGTCGATCACCTTCTGGCCCTGCTGCCCTTCGAGCCGGAGGCACACAGGCGCCTCGGTGGTCCGCCGACAACTTACGTCGGTCACCCGCTGATCGAGCGCCTCGACGAGATCCGACCGGTGCCCGGAGAGCGAGGGGGCAAGGACAACGGGCCGATCAGGCTTCTCGTCCTGCCCGGCAGCCGCCGCTCCGAGGTGAGCCGCCTGATGGAGCCGTTCGGCGCGGCTCTGGCGCTGCTGAAGGAGCGCTCGCCGCGATCTTTCGAGGTCACGATTCCAGCGGTTTCCCATCTCGCGCAGGAGATCAGGACACAGGCCGAGGGCTGGAGCGTGAAGCCGCGGATCGTCGAGGGGGAGGCTGCCAAATGGACGGCTTTCCGCGAGGCCGATGCCGCCCTTGCCGCGTCAGGGACCGTGACGCTTGAGCTCGGCCTCTCCGGCGTGCCGATGGTCGTCGCCTACCGGGTCTCGAAGATCGAGGAGGTCCTGAAATATCTCATCAAGGCACCCTCCATCGTCCTCACCAACCTGGTGCTCGGCGAGAACGTCATCCCGGAGCTGATCCAGTGGGATTGCACGCCCGAAAAGCTCGCTGATGCGCTCCTGCCGCTTCTGAGCGACACGCCCGAGCGCCAAAGACAGATCGAGGCTTTCCGCAGACTCGATGAGCTGATGAAGATTGGCAATGAGATGCCGAGCGAGCGGGCGGCGCGGGTCGTGGAAGATGTGCTCGGCTCGAAAGAACGCGTCTAAAAGAGTCGCAGAGGTGGCACCACCACGTCATCACCGGCCTTGTGCCGGTGATCCCGATGCGAAAGGCGCAGCGGTATTCCAATCGAGATGGCCAGCACAAGGCCGGCCATGACGCGATAAATGTCCCGATTGCGAGAACAATCGAAAGCAAAAAGGGGCCTTTCGGCCCCTTTTCAGTTCCAGCATGTCTGCGTCGCTTATCCGCGCTGCGCGACCGTCACGTAGTCGCGCTCCGTCGCGCCGGTATAGAGCTGGCGCGGGCGGCCGATGCGCTGGGACGGGTCCTCGATCATCTCGCTCCACTGGGCGATCCAGCCGACCGTGCGGGCGAGCGCGAACAGCACCGTGAACATCGAGGTCGGGAAGCCCATTGCCTTCAGCGTGATGCCCGAATAGAAATCGATGTTCGGATAGAGCTTCTTCTCGACGAAGTAATCGTCCTTCAGCGCGATCTGCTCGAGCTCCACGGCCACATCGAGGAGCGGATCGTCCTTGATGCCGAGCTCGTTGAGCACCTCGTGGGTGGTCTTCTGCATGATGCGGGCGCGCGGGTCGTAGTTCTTGTAGACCCGGTGGCCGAAGCCCATGAGACGGAACGGGTCGTTCTTGTCCTTGGCCTTCGCGATGTATTCCGGAATGCGGTCGGGCGTTCCGATCTCCTCAAGCATCTTCAGCGCCGCTTCGTTGGCGCCGCCATGGGCAGGCCCCCACAGGCAGGCGATGCCGGCCGCGATGCAGGCGAAGGGGTTCGCGCCCGAGGATCCGGCGAGCCGCACCGTCGAGGTCGAGGCGTTCTGCTCGTGATCGGCATGCAGGATGAAGATCCGGTCGAGCGCCCGCGAGAGCACCGGGTTGACCTTGTACTCTTCGGCCGGCACCGCGAAGCACATGCGCAGGAAGTTGGAGGTATAGTCCAGATCGTTCTGCGGATACACGAAGGGCTGGCCGATGGAGTACTTGTAGGCCATGGCGGCGAGCGTCGGCATCTTCGCGATCATGCGCATCGAGGCGATCATGCGCTGGTGCGGGTCGGAGATGTCGGTCGAGTCGTGATAGAAGGCCGAGAGCGCGCCGACGCAGGCCACCATGATCGCCATCGGATGCGCGTCGCGGCGGAAGCCGGTGAAGAACCGGTGCATCTGGTCGTGCACCATGGTGTGGCGCGTGACGCGATAGTCGAAATCGGCCTTCTGGGCTGCGGTCGGCAGCTCTCCGTAGAGGAGCAGATAGCAGGTCTCGAGGAAGTCGCCGTGCTCGGCGAGCTGGTCGATGGGATAGCCGCGATAGAGCAGGATGCCGGCGTCGCCATCGATATAGGTGATCTTCGACTCGGTGGCGGCCGTCGAGGTAAAGCCGGGATCGTAGGTGAACATCCCGGTCTGGCCGTAGAGCTTGGAAATGTCGATGACGCTCGGGCCGATCGTGCCTTCTTTTACCGGCAGTTCCACGGACTTGTTGTCAACGGTGACTGTGCTGGTGGGGGAACTCATGCGTCATGGCCCTTTCAAAACGGAGGCCGGGCAGAACCTAGGGCAACCAAGGGAGCAGGGTAGGCCTCCGGGCTGCCAGACCAGGGTTTGCCGGTCGGGTAGGATTATGGCGCCTTCGGTAGCTTATCCGTATGGTGGGAGCAAGCACGTCTAAAGGCGAGAAATGCTTGCTATGCGGCAGATGCATCCTTGAACTGGTCTCTCAAGCGCAACAGCGTTTCGTCCTTGCCCAGCACCGCCATCACATCAAAAAGACCCGGGGATGTCGCCCGCCCGGTGAGCGCCGCTCGAAGCGGCTGAGCCACTTGGCCGAGCTTGACCCCGATCGCCTCAGCATGCTCGCGGACCACCGCCTCCACGCTCTGCGCCGACCAGTCGGAAACGGCGTCGAGCTTTGCGTCGAGGCCGGCGAGGCGCGAACGGCCGTCCGCGAGGAGGCTCGCCGCTTTCTCGTCCGGATGCAGCGGGCGCTGGGCATAGAGGTAATAGGCGCTGTCGAGAAGCTCCACGAGCGTTTTGGCGCGCTCCTTCAGGCCGGGCATCGCCGCGAGTAGCTTCTCGCGCAGGGCCGGCTTGAAGGTGCGGCCGAGATGGTGCTCGTCCTTATCCAGTTCCGGCAGCAGATCTTCCAAAGCGCGCACCAGCCGCTCGTCGTCGGACTGGCGCATGTAGTGGCCGTTGATGTTCTCCAGCTTGGCGAAATCGAAGCGGGCGGGCGAGCGCCCGATGCTGCCGAGATCGAAGGCGTCGATCATCTCCTGGGTCGAGAAGATCTCCTGGTCGCCATGGCTCCAGCCGAGGCGCACGAGATAGTTGCGCAAGGCTTCTGGAAGGTAGCCCATGCTGCGATAGGCCTCGACGCCCAATGCTCCGTGACGCTTCGACAGCTTGGCGCCGTCCGGCCCATGGATGAGCGGGATATGCGCCATGGTCGGCACGTCCCAGCCGAGCGCCTGATAGATCTGCGTCTGGCGTGCGGCATTGGTGAGATGATCGTCGCCGCGGATCACATGGGTCACGCCCATGTCGTGATCGTCCACCACCACCGCAAGCATGTAGGTCGGCGTCCCGTCCGAGCGCAGGAGCACGAGATCGTCGAGATCCTTGTTCTGCCAGACCACGCGGCCCTGGACCTCGTCCTCGACCACCGTCTCGCCCTCTGTGGGCGCCTTCAGGCGGATGACGGGCTTCACGCCCGCCGGAGCCTCGGATGGGTCGCGGTCGCGCCAGCGGCCGTCATAGCGCAGGGGCTTACCTTCCTTGCGGGCGCTCTCGCGCATCTCCTCCAGCTCCTGCTGGCTGGCATAGCAGTAATAGGCGCGGCCCTGGGCAAGCAGGCTTTCGGCGACCTCCTTGTGCCGGCCAGCCCGGGAAAACTGGTAGATCGCGTCGCCGTCCCAATCCAGGCCGAGCCATGTCAGGCCATCGAGGATTGCGGCGATGGCGGAATTCGTGGAGCGTTCCCGGTCCGTGTCCTCGATACGCAGCAGCATCTTGCCGCCATGCCGCTTGGCATAGAGCCAGTTGAACAGGGCCGTGCGTCCCCCTCCAATATGCAGGAAGCCGGTGGGCGAGGGGGCGAAGCGGGTGACGACGGTCATCGCGGGAAACCTTGACTGAGGAATGTGAGGTCGCGCGGCGTATCCGGCCGCGGCGTCATCCGACTCAATCCATAGGGCGGTTTGGGCCGGAGAGTGCGGTGTTTAGCGCATCGTGCGGAAAAGTGGACCCGTTTTTCACTGGCGTGGCCCGCTGGGTCCGCAATGACGATGCGCCTGTCTATAGAATAGGCATCGGAACCCGCGTTAAGCCGAAGCGACGATGGAAGACACCCAGGCAAAGTCTCGCAGGATCCCGCATGCTTCGGCGCGGGCTGTGGCTTTGCCGCGGGCCTGGAGCGCCGGCATCGATTGGGGCCCTTTCGACGGGCGCGGCCGGCTCTCGCGGGCCATCGCCCGGGAGATCGAGCAGCGCCGGCTGTTCCCTTGGATCGCCGTGTGCTTCGGGATCGGCATCCTCCTGTTCTTCCAGGCCGACGGGACACCGGCCCTCTGGGCGCCCATTGGGGCGTTTGCGATCTCCTGCATCGGTGCCTTCGTCCTGCGCGGCCGCGTATGGGCGCTGTCCGCGACGATTGCCCTTGCCGCGATCTTTGCCGGTTTCGCTGCCGGCGCCATTCGGACCGGCAGCGTTGCCGCGCCCGTTCTCAACCGCGTCGTCATCGCGCCCCTCACGGGCTTCATCGATCGCGAGGAAGGGCAGCGGCTGCTCCTGCGGCTGGTTGAGCTGAAGGATGGCGCGCAAACCGAGCGGCCGCGTCTCGTACGCGTCTCGGTTCGTAAAGGGGCACAGCTTAGCGCAGGGCAGTTCGTTGCCGGCACCGCCCGACTGCTGCCGCCGCCCGAGGCCGCCTGGCCGGGTGGCTACGATTTTGCGCGCGACGCCTATTACAAGGGGATCGGGGCCGTGGGATCCATGGTCGGGCAGGTGCGGGTTCTCGAACCGGCCGTAAAGCCGGATTGGACCCTGCAGCTGGCGGCACAGGTCGACGCGGCGCGCAATGTGCTGACCCAACGCATTGCGTCCGCCATCGGCGGGCCGGCCGGCGGCGTCGGCGCGGCGCTCGTGACGGGCAAGCGCGGACTCATTCCGGAGCCCACGAACGACGTGCTGCGCGGAGCGGGCATCTATCACATCGTGTCGATCTCGGGGCTCCACATGGTGCTCGCGGCCGGCACGTTCTTCTGGCTGGTGCGCGCTCTTCTCGCTCTCGCACCGGCATTCGCCTTGCTCTGGCCGGTGAAGAAGATCGCTGCCGTCTCGGCCATGGTCGGTGCGACGGTCTACTGCATCTTTTCCGGTTCGGACGTTGCCACGGAGCGCTCCCTCGTCATGACCCTCGTGATGTTCGGCGCGATGCTCGTGGACCGGCCCGCCCTGAGCATCCGCAACCTGTCGATCGCGGCGCTCATCGTCCTTGCCCGCGAGCCGGAGGCCTTGCTGGGGCCGAGCTTCCAGATGTCCTTCGGCGCCGTTGCGGCGATGATGGCGCTCGTGCCGCTGATGCATCTGAAGGGCGAAAGCGGGCCCTCGGCCGTGCTCGAGCGGTCCTTAAAATGGAGCGGGCAGGCGCTGTTCGGATTGCTGATCACGACCTTGGTGGCGAGCCTGGCGACAGCACCTTTCTCGGCCTACCACTTCCAGAGCCTCAACCCTTACGGGCTTGTCGGCAACGCGTTGGCCCTGCCGCTCGTCTCGCTTGTCGTCATGCCCTCGGCGGTCCTCGGCGTGCTGGCCTATCCGTTCGGACTCGACAGGCCGGTCTGGCAGCTCATGGGAGCCGCCGTATCGCAGGTGCTCGAGGTGTCCGCCTGGGTGGGCAACTTCAGCGGATCGACGCTTGTGGTACCGGCTCTGAGCATCGGCGCGCTGGCGCTCCTGAGCCTAGCGCTGCTCGTGCTGACAATCCCGGCGTCCGCCCTGCGCTGGCTGGCCGTGCTCCCTGCGGGAGCGGGCCTCGTCATGGCTGCAACGCCGCCGCGCTACGACATCTTCGCTGACCGGGACGGGGCGGGCGCCGCCATTCGCAGCGCCGGCGGGCAACTCGCGCTGGTCGGCCGTCCGTCCGACTTCGTTGCCGAGCAATGGCTGCGCGCCGATGGAGATGATAGAAGCGTCGACGATGCGGGGCTCAGACAGGATTCCCGCTGCGATAGTGCCGGATGCGTCGTGATCGCCGGGGAGGGAAGGCGGATCGCCTTCGTGCAGGATTTCGCAGCCTTCGAGGAGGATTGCCGCCGCGCCGCTGTGATCGTCAGTCGGATTCAGGCGCCGCCGAACTGTTCGGTCAGCCTTCTGCTCGACCGCGATGCATTGAAGGAGCGTGGCGCCGTGACGTTGCGCTTCGGGACGCAAACCGTCGAGATCCTGTCGGTCCGGAAGGGGCGGGAAGTGCTGCCTCTGGTGACGGCAAACACCGCTCCACCCGCCGTCTTGCCCGCTCAGGACAGGCCGCGACACGCGCGGCCGGTTCCCGAGCAGGATTTCCCTGACGAGGATGTCAGTACCGGCGAACCAGACTGACGAGCTTGCCCTGGATCTTGACCCGGTCGGGGCCGAGCACGCGGGTCTCGTAGGCCTGGTTGGCGGCTTCCAGCGCGATCGACGAGCCGCGGCGGCGGAAGCGCTTCAAGGTCGCCTCCTCGTCGTCGATGAGCGCCACGATAATGTCGCCCGTATTGGCCGTGTCCTGGCGTTTGATCACCACGAGATCGCCGTCGAGGATGCCGGCCTCGACCATCGAGTCTCCGCGCACCTCCAGGGCGAAGTGATCGCCCTGCGAGAGGAAATCGCCCGACAGAGTGATCGAATGGCTCCGGGTCTGGATCGCCGAGATCGGCACGCCGGCCGCGATCCGGCCCATGACCGGGATCGACATTTCCCGGTCGCGCGGATCCGCCTGCGGCTGCGGCGCAGTCTTCGCCTTGCCGGCGAGACCGCCCTCGACCACGCTCGGGGTAAAGCGGCGCTGGCTGCCGGCGCCGCTGGTGCTCTCGGGCAGGCGGATCACCTCGAGCGCCCGGGCCCGATTGGGCAGGCGCCGGATGAACCCACGCTCCTCGAGCGCGGTAATGAGCCGGTGGATGCCGGATTTCGACTTGAGATCGAGCGCATCCTTCATCTCGTCGAAGGACGGTGGAACCCCGGTTTCACGCAGCCGCTCATGAATGAAGCGGAGCAATTCGTGCTGTTTACGCGTCAGCATGGCTGGCCCTTACTGCTCCACACGGGAGCGATTCTGAAACAAAGCAGGAACAAGGTAGCCGTTCTCGCTGTGTTCCGCAAGTGTGCCGCTAAGCTTCGGCGAAACCGACCTCGACGAAACTTGCGTGCTCCAGCCTCGATCGCCCCATGAGACGCGTCTGCTATGGACCTCCGACGAAGTCCAAGGTCATCCTGCGCTTATTCTCATGCAAATAATCCTACAACCCGGATTATTGCGATGAATGCGGAAGATATGGTGAGTATAATATAAATTTAATTCACTGCTCCTTACGAAAAGTAAGATCGAATAGGAATTGTCTGTCCTATGTGGGGACAATATTTCCTGCGAGCCTATATAAATAGATGGGACGTAGAATACAGGCTGGCATAATCTCTGATCTCGCTTTCGCTGCGATCGCGTTGCTGATCTTTCTGTGAAAGCGCGGAAAATTCGGCCTTTAACCGATAGCGTAAACCAAAAGTGAACTTTTGAGACTCGGAGGGTTGCTTTCCATCCCGCTTTGGTGCCATAAACGCTCTATTATAACGTTTAGTAACTACGATGAACGGAGATGAGCATGGCTGGCGGAGTGACTCCCTGGAACAATGCTTCATACATCAATCAGACTATTCAGACACAGTCTGGACCGGGCACGGCCGTCTCCGCAAACGGGAACTTTGTCAGCACTTGGACCGAGTATGATCCAGCACTGGGACGAACAGTAATCAAAGCCAAGGTGTTGGCCTTCGATGGTACGGTCGTCAGCGATACCCATGTCATCGCCAATCATGTCGGTCCTGCTCCTGCCGGCGGCTGGCCGTCGAATGCATCTGTCACCGCATTGGCCAACGGCAATTTCGTCATCAGCTATCAAGCCGGAACCGAGACGAATGGCGCGATCTATACGGCCATGTTGGATAGCTCGGGAGCAGTGATCTTCTCCCAGCGTCAGGTCAATGCATCCTCAGGCGCCTTGCAAGATGCTAGAACAATACCGCTCAACGGCGGCTACATGGTCATCTGGGAAGCCAATGGCAACATAATGTCCCAGAAGTTCGACTATGCTGGAAATCTCGTCGAATTCGAAACTCGGGTGAATACAGCTGCTACTTCCTGGATGGTACCGCCGGTAGGAACAGCGCCATTATAAGTGAACCCAGTACCGATGAAATTAATCGTGTAGCCGTTGATCGGGTTTGTCAGCGTGAAAATGTTGGCGTTCGAAGTGCCCTGAGCAACGGCGCCGACGAGAATCTCATCGAGAGAAAGGTTGGGAAAGTTACCGTACGTGAAAGCAGTCATGAAGCCCCCTCGCAGCCTGACTTTCAGGCTACATCTATAATGCAATATAGTATTATTTCATATGCCCGGGCAAACGTCTATTGAGAGGGTAAGCGACAAAAAATCCATGAGCGGGCGAGCATAAATTTGCCTTCCCAACTGAAGAGCGACCGCAGCAAAGTAGCTTGGCAATTTAGCCAGCTGGTCTAACAAAACCGTTCCAACCGGATGATCCGGCAGGGCTCGCCGGCTGTCGCCGCAGGAGCGTGGGGCGGGCGGACGAGGAGGGCGTCGGAACGCTCCAGGATGCTCAGCATGGACGAATCCTGCATGAGGTGCGGTGTCGCAACCGGGAGCATGACACGCTCGCTGCCCTTGGCGAGGCTCAGAGGCACGTCCTTGAGGGCGAGCGAGGCGCGCATGTAGTCCTGCCGCTCCCGGTTCGGGGGCAGGTCGGCGCCCAGAATCGCGTCCTCCGTGGGATCGTCCGCGGCGCGCTGGTCGCCGAGGAGGGCGCGGATCGCCGGGATCAGGAAGAGAACGGCGCAGACGAGCGAGGACACCGGATTGCCGGGAAGGCCCAGCAGCAGCGTCTCGCGGAGGCGTCCGTGCATGAGCGGCTTTCCGGGCCGCAGGGCTACGCGCCAGAAGCCGAGATCCATGCCTTGGCGGCTCAGGGCTTTTTGCACCAGATCGTGCTCGCCGACCGAGGCGCCGCCCAGGGTGACGAGGATGTCGGCCTCCGCATCCCTTGCCGCCTGGATGCGCTCGTCGAGGGATTCGAGCGTGTCCCGGGCAATGCCGAGATCGATGGCCTCGGCACCGGCCTTCGTGGCCATCAGCAGAGTGGCGGGAAGGCTCGAGGCCGTAATCTGGTCCGGCCCTACGGGCTCGCCCGCCCGCACCAGCTCGTCGCCCGTGGCGAGGACGGCGACCTTAGGCCGGCGGCGGACATCGAGCGTGCCGTGCCCCATGGCGGCGGCAAGCGCGATATGGCGCGAATCCAGACGAAGGCCTGCCTGCAGGAGCACGTCGCCGGCGCGGAAGTCGAGACCGGCGGCGCGGATATGGCGATCGGCGCGAGCCGCCTCCTTCACCGTCACCCGGTCGCCGGAGAGCTCCGTGTCCTCCTGCAGCACCACCGCATCGGCGCCATCCGGAACGGGCGCCCCGGTGAAGATCCGCACGGCCTCCATGGCTCCGACCGTTCCCGTGAAGCGGGATCCGGCCGCGCTGGTGCCGATCACATGAAGGGTTGTCGGAACCTGAACGCAGTCGGCGCTGCGCACCGCATAGCCATCCATGGCGGAAGCCGGAAAGGGCGGCTGGTCGCGCAGGGCGCCGACATCTTCGGCGAGGGTGCGGCCGGCGCTGGCGGCGAGGGGGGCAGCCTCGATCCCGAGCGGCGTCGCGACATTCGCCAGCACGCGGGAGAGGGCATCCTCGACCGATATCAGGCTCATGGCGCCTCAAAGTCTCCCGAGCGGCCGCCGCTCTTGCGGCACAGACGGACGCTCTCGATCCGCATGCCCTTATCCGCGGCCTTCACCATATCGTAGATCGTCAGGCAGGCGACGGACACGGCGGTCAGAGCCTCCATCTCGACGCCCGTCTGGCCGGACACCTTCACCTCCGCCGTCACCCGAACGCCGGGAAGGCTTTCGTCGAGGGCGCAATCGACCTTCACCTTCGAGATCAGAAGCGGGTGGCACAGGGGAATGAGTTCGTGCGTGCGCTTGGAGGCCATGATCCCGGCAAGCCGCGCCGTGCCGAGCACGTCGCCCTTCTTGGCGTCGCCTTGGCGGATCAGGCTCAATGTCTCCGGCCGCATGATCACGCATCCTTCCGCTATCGCGGTGCGGCTGGTGACATCCTTCTCCGAGACGTCGACCATGTTGGCCTCGCCCGCCGCATCGAGATGCGTGAGCGTCGTCATGCGGCTTCGCCGAACAGGAGCTTGCGGGTGGCCGCCGCCACATCCGCCTGCCGCATCAGGCTCTCGCCGACCAAGAACGTGCGGATGTCCACCTTCGTCAGGCGCTCGATATCCCCAAGCGTGAAAATCCCGCTCTCGCCGACGACGATGCGGTCGGAGGGGATCAGGGGCGCCAGCTCTTCACTGACGCTAAGCGAGACCTCGAAGGTGCGAAGATTCCGGTTGTTGATGCCGACCAGCTTGGTGTTGAGAGGCAGGGCGCGGTCCAGCTCCGCCCGGTCGTGCACCTCGACCAGCACGTCCATGCCGAGGTCGTGAGCGGTGTCGATCAGCGCGCGGGCCTCCTCGTCGGAGACGCTCGCCATGATCACGAGGATGCAGTCGGCGCCCCAGGCGCGGGCCTCGTAGACCTGATAGGGCTCGAACAGGAAATCCTTGCGCAGGGCGGGTAAGCCGGATGCCTCGCGGGCCTGGGCGAGGTATTCGGGCTTGCCCTGGAACGAGGGCTCGTCGGTGAGAACGGAGAGGCACGTGGCGCCGCCCTCCGCATAGGCGCGTGCGAGGCTTGGCGGATCGAAATCGGCGCGGATCAGGCCCTTCGAGGGGCTGGCCTTCTTCACCTCCGCAATGAGCGCGGGCCGTCCTTCATCGAGATGCCGCTCGATGGCTTTCGCGAAACCGCGCGGAGGCGAGGCCGCACGCGCGCGGCGCTCGATCTCGGCCTGCGGGATCGCGGCTTTTGCGGCTGCGATCTCCCGGCGCTTATAGGCCTCGATCTTGCTGAGAACGTCGCTCATGACAATCCCGCTCAGGCATTCGAGGTTTTGACGAGACGCTCGAGGGTCGCCTTGGAGGCGCCGCTGTCGAGAGCCCGCGACGCACGGTCGAGACCATCGCGCAGGTTCGCAGCCTCGTCCGCGATGACGAGGGCCGCAGCCGCGTTGAGCAGAGACACGTCGCGATAGGGCGTGCGGGTTCCGTCCAGAACGGCGCGCAGCTGCGCCGCATTGTGTTCCGGATCGCCGCCGCGAAGCTCGTCCAGGGTAACGGTCGGAAGGCCGACCTCCTCGGGCGTCACGGTGAAACGCCGGACCGCGCCGTTCTCCAGGGCCGCCACGAAGGTCGGGCCGGTCGTGGTCATCTCGTCGAGCCCGTCGGAGCCGTGCACGGTCCAGACTTTTTCGGAACCTAGTTCCTTCAGAACCTGCGTGAGCGGTTCGATCCAAGCCTCTGAGAACACGCCGAGAAGCTGGCGCTTGGCGCCGGCCGGATTGGCGAGCGGGCCGAGCAGATTGAAGATCGTGCGCGTGCCCAGCTCGACGCGGGTGGGAGCCACGTGGCGCATGGCCGCGTGATGGGTCTGGGCGAACATGAAGCACAGCTTGGTCTCGTTGAGGCAGCGCCCCAGATCCTCCGGAGCGAGCCCGAGCTTCACGCCGAGCGCCGAGAGCACATCCGCGGTTCCGGATTTCGAGGACGCCGCGCGATTTCCGTGCTTGGCGACGGGAACGCCGCAGGAGGCTACGATGATCGAGGCGAGCGTCGAGATGTTGTAGCTGCCCTTGTGGTCGCCGCCGGTTCCGACGATGTCGATCGCCTTGTCCGGCGCATTGACCCGCAGCATGCGTCCGCGCATGGCCGTGACCGCGCCGACGATCTCGTCGAGGGCCTCGCCGCGCACCCGCAGGGCCATCAGGAAGGCGCCGCCCTGGGCGGGGGTGACCTCGCCGGAGAGCAGGTCGTCGAAGGCATCCCGTGCCTCCTCGCGGGTGAGCGATGCGCCCGTGGCGACCTTGGCGAGGTAGGACTTGAAGGATTCCATCTTTCTTACAATCCTGCTTGGGCGGCCGGGCCGCCGGTCGCGCGGTGCCTGGCATTCCAGTCCGCTGCGAGTTCGAAGAAATTGCGCATGATCGTCACCCCGTGCTCCGACAGGATGCTCTCGGGGTGGAACTGCACCCCATGGATCGGCAGCGAGCGATGCGACAGACCCATGACGAGACCGTCCGACGTCTCGGCCGTGACGAGCAGATCGTCGGGGCAGGTTTCGCGATCCACGATCAGCGAATGGTAGCGGGTCGCCTTGAACGGGCCGTTGATGCCGCGAAAAACCGTCTGACCCCCGTGCTCGACATCCGAGACCTTTCCGTGCATCGGCATCGGCGCCCGCGAGACCGTGCCGCCGAACACCTGGCCGATGGCCTGCAGCCCGAGGCAGACGCCGAAGGTCGGGATGTCGGGGGAGGCGCGCTTCACCAGATCGAGGCAGATCCCTGCCTCGTTGGGCGTGCACGGGCCGGGAGAAAGCACGATGGCATCCGGCGGATGGCTCAGCACCTCGTCGGTCGTGATCGCATCGTTGCGCACCACGTCGACGGAGGTGGCAAGGGGACCTAGCAGATGCACCAGGTTCCAGGTGAAGCTGTCGTAATTGTCGATGACGAGAACGCGGGTCATGGCGCGCCGACGTTCGCGTAAGCGGCGGCCCCGGTCAAGGGAAGCGTTTCGAACGGTGTCACTGCCCGACCCTCGCCTGGCTTGCGAAACGCACCGCCTCCTCCGCCGCGCGGAACAGCGCCTTAGCCTTGTTGATGCATTCCTGCTGCTCGGAGGCCGGATCGGAATCGTAGACGATGCCGGCGCCGGCCTGGACCGCCATGCGGCCGTCCTTCACCACGGCGGTGCGCAGCACGATGCATGTATCCATCTCGCCGTTGGCGCCGAAATAGCCGATGCAGCCGGCGTAGGGACCGCGCTTGTCCTTCTCCAACTCGTCGATGATCTGCATGGCGCGCACCTTGGGCGCTCCCGAGACCGTGCCGGCCGGAAAGCCCGCTACGAGCGCGTCGAGGGCGTCGAAGCTCGGGTCGAGCCGTCCCTCAACGTTCGAGACGATGTGCATCACCTGGCTGTAATATTCGAGGAAGAACGAATCCGTGACCTGCACGGAACCCATCTCGGCTACGCGGCCGACATCGTTGCGCCCGAGATCGAGCAGCATCAGGTGCTCGGCGCGCTCCTTCTGGTCCGCGAGCAGGCTTTCCGCGTGGGCCCTGTCCTCGGCGGCCGTCGCGCCGCGTGGGCGGGTGCCGGCGATGGGGCGGATCGTGACCTTGCCGTCGCGCATGCGGACCAGGATCTCCGGCGAGGAGCAGACGATCTGGAAATCCTCGAAGTCGAGATAGCAGAGGAAGGGAGCCGGATTGACCCGCCGCAAGGAGCGGTAGAGCGCGAAGGCGGGCAGGGGGAAAGCGGCCTCGAAGCGCTGGGACAGCACAACCTGGAAGATGTCGCCGGCGCGGATGTAGTCCTTGGCCCTCGCGACCATCGCCTCGAATTCCGCGGGCGTCGTGTTCGAGACCGGCGGCTCGAAATGGATCTGCGTCGGATCGCTGCGGTCGTCCATCGGCAACGGGCGCTCGAGCGCCGCCGTCACCTCGTCGAGGCGCGAGAGCGCGGTCTCGTAGGCCGCCTTGGCCGAGGTGCCTCCTTGCGGGCGCACGGGCGTTATGAGCGAGATCTCGTCCTTCACCGCATCGAACACCACCATCACGGTGGGGCGGATCAGGATCGCGTCCGGGACCTGCAGCACATCCCGATTGGGTTCGGGCAGCCGCTCCATGAGGCGCACCATGTCGTAACCCAGATAGCCGAAGAGCCCCGCCGCCATCGGTGGCAGATCGTCGGAAAGGGGCAGGGCGCTTTCCTGGATCAGCGCGCGCAGGCTCTCCAGGGGCGGGTGCTTGTCCACCTGGAATTCCTGCATGCGGCTCAAGGCATGCCGGTCGATCGAGGCGACACCGTCCTGGCAGCGCCAGACGAGGTCGGGATCGAGCCCGATCATAGAGAAGCGGCCGCGGGTCGCGCCTCCTTCGACGGACTCGAGCAGGAAGGCCGAACCTTTCCGCTCGTGCCGCAGCTTCAGGAAAGCCGCGACCGGCGTCAGCAGATCGCCCACAAGGGTCGCTCGCAGAACGCCGGCCTCGCCAGCCTCGTAGGCCGTGGCGAAGGTGTCGAAATCGGGCGCGATCGTCATGGCCTACAATTCGCCGCCGGTCGCCTGCCTCAGGGCCTGCTGGTTGATCGTCACGCCGAGATCCTGGCGCACCCGGGCGATGTACTGGCTGATCAGGTCGTCGCCGAAGCCGGTGCGGAGCTGGTTCTCGACGTTCTGGGCCGCCTGCGTCGTGGTGACCAGCGGCGGCACCGTGGCGGCCGTCACCTTGAACACCGCGCGGGAATCCGCCCCGTTCGCGGCATTGCCTGCCTTGCCCACGGGCACCGCGAAGATGCGGTTGACCGCCTCGGCCGCGAGATCGTCCTTCGCGGTGTTGCGGGCCAGGTCCGTGGCATTCACGACGGAGGCGCCGGCTTCCTGCGCCACTGCCTCGATGGCCTCGCCCTTGTCGAGACGCTCGGTCATCAGCCGGGCCTTCTCCGACAGGCGCTGGGCGACCTGATCCTCGCGCCACCGGGCGGCGACCTGATCGCGCACCTCGTCGAGGTTCTTTTCGCGCGAAGCCTCGATGCCGGTCACGTCGTACCAGACATAGCCGGTGCCTGTGCGCAGCGCTTCGTTATCGACGCCGATATCGGAGGCGAAGGCGGCTTTCACCACCGGGTCCTTCTCGGGGATGTTGACCGGGTTGCCGGCCTTGTCGAGGCCGCTGGAATCCACGGCCGGGACCTGGATCAGGGTCAGGCCCTTCTCCTTGGCGATATCAGCCAGCGGCTTGGCGCCGGCGCGCAGATCCTCGATCTCGTCGTGGATCCGCTCGATCTGCCCCTGGGCGCGCTGCACGGCGAGGCCCTGGCGAAGCTCCGCGGCAACCTCCTCGAAGGGGCGCACGGCCTCTGGCTGGATCTGGGTGACGCGCACCAGCACCGGCCCGAACCGGCCGGTGACCGGCGCGCTCGTCGCGCCCTGCTCGAGAGCGAAGGCCGCGTCGGCCACGGCCTGATCGAGCATCTCCGCCTTGGTGAAGGTGCCCAGATCAAGGCTTCCCGGAGAGACGTTGCGCTCGGCGGCAAGCGCCTCGAAGGTCGTGCCTTCCTTCAGCTTGGCGGCCGCAGCCTCGGCCTCGGCCGGCGACGGGAAGGTGATCTGCTGGATCGTGCGGCGCTCGGGCGAGCCGTACCTGGCCTTCTGCTGCTCGTAAGCCTGGCGGGCATCCGCATCGGACACGGTGTCAGGCTTGGCAAGCGCTGCCGCATCGAGGGCCATGACGCTGACGGCCCGGTATTCCGGCGCGCGGAACTCGCTCCGGCGCTCGTTGAAGAAGCTCTGAAGCTGTTCGGGCGTGGCGGCGGGGATCTCGCCGGCCGCAGCCTGGTTGAGCAGGACGTAGGAGGCGGCGCGGCGCTCGCTGGCATAACGATGCATGGCCTCCTTCGCGGCCACCGGCACATTGATGTCGCCGGCGATCGCCTCGGCGAGGTGCAGGCGGGCCATGGCGGCGCGCTGCTCCTGCACGAAGCCCGCCTCGGAAATGCCGACATTGCGCAGGGCCTGATCGAAGAGCCCCCGGTTGAACTGGCCGTCGGCGCCCTTGAAGGTCGGATTGTTCATGATCGAGGCGGCGACGAGCTGGTCCGAGACGGAGAGCCCCATCTGCTTGGCCTGCTCCGCCAGAACCGCCTCGGTCACCAGATTGTTGACCACCTGCTGGTCGAGGCCGAACGTCCGGGCCTGTTCCGCGGTGATGACGGTGCGGAACTGGCGCCCAAGGCGCTGCATCTCGTTGGTATAGGCGTTGCGCACCTGATTGACCGAGATGCTGGTGCTGCCCACCTCCGCCACCGTCGAGGCGGGCGTCACCCGGAAGATGTCGCCGATGCCCCAGATGGCGAAGCTGACGATGAGAGCGCCGAAAAAGATCGTGGCGATGGCTTTGCCGACCGCGGTCTGCCCAGCCTTGCGCATGTTCCGAAGCATCGTGAACCCGTTTCCCAAAAACTCGTTAAACCTGCCGATAAACGATCAGCGCCTCTACGAAAAGGGCAAGTCTGGTTGAAAGAGGGCGTAAGCCTCTGCTAGTGCCAACTTATCAAGCGTGACAGGAGTGCCTCACATGAGCGTCGATAGGCCGCGCCCGCTGGTTGCGGGCAACTGGAAGATGAACGGGTTGAAGAGCTCGGCCAAGGTGCTGGAGGAGATCCATGCCGGATACACGCCCGGCCTGAAGGCCAAGGTGGAGCTGGCAATCTGCCCGCCGGCGACGCTGATCGGCCTGCTTGCCAAGCGCGCCATCGGCTCGCGCATCGCCATCGGCGGTCAGGATTGTCACGCCAAGGAATCGGGCGCCTATACCGGCGACCTCTCGGCCGAGATGCTGGCCGATGCAGGCGCGGCCTATGTGCTCGCCGGCCATTCCGAGCGGCGGCAGTACCATAAGGAAAAGGACGTGGATGTCTGCGCGAAGGCGGTCGCCGCGCACCGGGCGGGCCTCACGGCCATCGTCTGCGTCGGCGAGACCCGGGAAGAGCGCGAATCCGGCAAGACCCTCAGCGTGGTCCGCAAGCAGCTGCGCGGCTCGATCCCGGTCGATTCGAACAGCCACAACCTCGTGGTGGCCTATGAGCCGGTCTGGGCCATCGGCACCGGCCTGACTCCGACCGTGGCGGACGTGGCGGAGGTCCATGCCCTGATCCGCGACGAGCTGCGCCGCCTCGTCGGCAAGGCCGATGCAGCCCGGGTCCGCATCCTCTATGGGGGCTCCGTGAAGCCCTCGAACGCGGCCGAGCTGATGGCGGTCGAGAACGTCAACGGCGCCCTGGTCGGCGGCGCGAGCCTCGTCGCAGCCGATTTCCTGGCGATTGCCGGGGCTTATCTGGGGTAAATTGTCCGCTACTGTCATCCCGGGGCCGCGCAGCGGAGCCCGGGATCCATAGCCGCTGACAGCACAGAAAAACGCGCCACGCTGATCGCCCCTTTTTGAGACGGCGTGGTTATGGATCCCCGCCTTCGCGGGGATGACAGGGGAGCGCTTCAACAAAAGCGCCCTTGCGGGTCTTTGATCCTGCGCCCACCTATGCTACAGGCCGCCGCAACGAACGGATTGCGAGCGGCTGACGCCTTGTGCGCAGCCGCTTGAGGTTTTTGGAAAACGATGCAAACAGTTCTCATCATTGTCCACCTGATCATCGTGCTTGCCCTGATCGGCGTGGTTCTGCTGCAACGCTCCGAGGGCGGTGGCATGGGTCTCGGCGGCAGCGGAGGCGGCGGCGTGTCCGGCTTCATGACCGGTCGCGGGCAGGCCAACGCACTTACCCGCGCGACGGCGATCCTGGCGGCACTTTTCTTCGTGACGAGCATCGCGCTCACCGTGATGGCGACCTCGACGCGTGCTCCTCGCTCGATTCTCGATGGCGCCGCTCCGGCGCCGGGCCAGCAGGCGCCGGCGGCTCCGCAGGGCGGCAACGTCCTCGAGCAGCTGCAGCGGCTCCAGGGCGAGCAGCCGGCGGCTCCGGCTCCCGGCGCTCCGGCACCGGCAGCGCCTCAGCAGTAAACGATACCAGGGCCGGACCTTCCGGCCCTCTCTTTTTGTGGATGGCTTTCGGGTGGTCCGGTTCGCGATTGCGAATCGGCCCCCGATGTTTATGGATAGGGGTCCATGACGCGGTACGTATTCATCACCGGCGGCGTGGTGTCTTCGCTCGGCAAGGGACTGGCTTCGGCGGCCCTGGGAGCGCTTCTCCAGGCACGCGGCTACAAGGTCCGGCTTCGCAAGCTCGACCCATATCTCAACGTCGATCCGGGGACGATGAGTCCCTACCAGCACGGCGAGGTCTTCGTGACCGACGACGGCGCTGAGACCGATCTGGATCTCGGACATTACGAGCGCTTCACCGGCGTTCCGGCCACCAAGGCCGACAACATCACCACCGGGCGCATCTATCTCGACATCATCACCAAGGAACGGCGCGGCGATTATCTCGGCGCCACGATCCAGGTGATCCCGCACGTCACCAACGCCATCAAGGACTTCGTTCTCACCGGCAACGAGGGCTTCGATTTCGTCCTGGTCGAGATCGGCGGCACGGTCGGCGACATCGAGGGCCTGCCGTTCTTCGAGGCGATCCGCCAGCTCGGCAACGATCTCGAGCGGGGGCAGGCGATCTATGTCCACCTGACGCTGCTGCCATTCATCCCGTCCGCCGGCGAGCTGAAGACGAAGCCGACCCAGCATTCCGTTGCGGAGCTGCGCTCCATCGGCATCCAGCCCGACATCCTGCTCTGCCGCACCGACCGCGAGATCCCGAAGGACGAGCGCCGCAAGCTCGCCCTGTTCTGCAACGTGCGCGAGACGGCGGTGATCGAGGCGCGGGACGCCCGCTCCATCTACGACGTGCCGCTGGCCTATCATCAGGCCGGGCTCGACAGCGAGGTCCTGGCGGCCTTCGGTCTCGACACGGCTAAGGTGCCGAACCTGTCCCGCTGGACCAAGATCTCCGAGCGCGTGCACAACCCCGAGGGCGAGGTCACCATCGCCGTCGTCGGCAAGTACACGGGCCTGAAGGACGCCTACAAGTCGCTCATCGAGGCCCTGCACCACGGCGGCATCGCCAACCAGGTCAAGGTGAACCTGGAATGGATCGAGAGCGAGATCTTCGAGCATGAGGATCCGGCCCCGTTCCTGGAGGGCATTCACGGCATCATGGTTCCCGGCGGCTTCGGCCAGCGCGGCGCCGAGGGCAAGATCCGGGCGGCCCGCTTCGCCCGCGAGCGCAAGGTGCCGTATTTCGGCATCTGCTTCGGCATGCAGATGGCCGTCATCGAGGCGGCGCGCTCGCTTGCCGGCATCCAGGATGCAAGCTCCACCGAGTTCGGCCCGACCTCCGAGCCGGTCGTCGGCCTGATGACCGAATGGCTGCGCGGCAACGAGCTCGAGAAGCGCACCTCCAGCGGCGATCTCGGCGGCACCATGCGGCTCGGCGCCTATCAGGCGAGCCTCGAGCCCGGCAGCAAGGTGGCGGAGATCTATGGCGGCACGGAAATCTCCGAGCGCCATCGCCATCGCTACGAGGTCAACATGACCTATCGCGACAAGCTCGAAGGGAAAGGCCTGCGATTCTCCGGCGTCTCGCCCGACGGCGTGCTGCCCGAGATCGTCGAATACGAGAACCATCCCTGGTTCATCGGCGTCCAGTATCACCCCGAGCTGAAGTCGCGCCCCTTCGAGCCGCATCCGCTCTTCAAGAGCTTCATCCACGCGGCCGTGGAGCAAAGCCGGCTGGTTTAGGCGTCCATGCTGCCACACTGCCACGTCATCACCGGCCTTGTGCCGGTGATTTTCGTTTTGAGTGGCAGTTCGGCTTTTTCGCCTCATGAAAGTATGGCGTTATTTCCCTCCCCCTTGTGGGGAGGGTCAGGGTGGGGGTGTGGGCGATAGCCGATCAGGCTCTGGCGCCAACACCCCCACCTCCAACTCCTCCCCTCAAGGGGGAGGAGGGGCGCCCAACTCGCGGCAGGCCGAAGACAAGTCTCGGGCTAGCAGAGACTTATGGGAAGGAGGACGACAGGAGCACATATTGGCCAAACCCGACTTCCTGCCTAAGTCTATGCTCTCGTCACAGGAAAGAGCTCGATGACCCGCCGGATCGATCATCTCGTCGTTGCCGTTCGCGATCTCGACGAAGCCGGAAGCTTCTATCGGCGTCTGGGATTCCAGGTCGGAGCGCGCAATCGGCATCCGTGGGGCACCGAAAACCGGCTCGTGCAATTCTCAGGCTCCTTCATCGAGCTGATCACGGTGGGCGAGGGCGCCGCCATCGCCCCTCACCAGGCCAGCGCCTTCAGCTTCGGCGCCTTCGTCAAGGATTACCTGCTGGATCGCGAGGGGCTGGCCATGCTCGTCCTCGACAGCCAGGACGCCAAGGCCGATGCGGCCGTGTTCTCCGAGAAGGGCATCGGGTCCTTCGAGCCCTTCCACTTCGAGCGCAGCGGCCGCCGCCCTGACGGCAGCGAGACGAAGGTCGCCTTCACCCTGGCTTTCGCCTCGGCACAGAATTCTCCCAAGGCCGGCTTCTTCGTGTGCCAGCAGCACTACCCGGAGAATTTCTGGAATCCGGAATTCCAGCGCCACGACAACAGGGCGTCCCGCATTTCGTCCGTGACCCTGGCGGCCCCGGACCCGGACCGGTTCCGCAGCTTCCTGACAGCGTTCACGGGGGTGCAGTCGTCGAGCCCGGATGGGGACGATTCGTCTTTCCGACTGGGCGAGGATCGCATCGACGTGCTGACGCCCGACGATGCCGCGGAGATCTACGGCTCGGTCGAGGCGGAGATGGAGGAGCCGTCCTTCGTGGCTTTCGCCGTTCGGGTCGACGACATCCACCGCCACGCGAACTGGCTGGATGCGGCGGAGATTCCCTATCAGCATATCGGCACGAGGCTCATCGTGCCGGCCAGTGCCGCCTTCGGCGTCGCAATCGCGTTCGAGCCAACGTAATATTAACCATACCGCCCTATACGATGAGAAAACATCGATCGTGTGGGGGACCGGACCATGGCTTCATCTCTTGCGGGCTTGCCCGACTTCCTGATCTTCTTCGTGCTCGCGGTTGCACTGGTCGGCCTCTATCTCGCGATCTACACGCTTGCGACCATGCACAACGAGTTCGCCCTGATCCGTGACAACGTGATCTCTGCCGCGACCGCTCTCGGCTTCAGCCTCGTCGGCTTCGCCCTGCCGGTCGCAAGCGCGATCGTGCATGCCCAGACCATCATCGATTGTCTCGTCTGGGGCTTGGTGGCGCTTGCCGTGCAGATCCTGGTCTACTGGCTCGTGCGCATCGTCATGCCGAATCTGTCCCACCGCATCGCCTCGGGCGAGATGGCGGCAGCGCTCTTCCTCGGCGCCGCCTCGCTTGCCGCCGGGATCATCAACGCTTCGGCGATGACATTCTGAGACGGCAAGCGACGCCGATTATCGTTTAGACCATCTCCTCGACCAGCCGTGCGAATTGCAGGGTTTCCGCGCGCATCCCGTGCGGCACCATCGCCGGGTTCCTGTGCCGGATCGCGTGGATCATGGCGATCCGCTCGATGGCCCGGAGATAGAGGTCCGGGATCTCGATCTCGCCCCACTCGAACGCCTGATAGTCGCGCAGGCTGATATCGACCTCGTGCGCCATCCGGCTCTGCGTGAAACCCAGCGCTGTTCGCAACGCGACCAGTTCCTGCGTCTTGTCGTACTCGGACATGAAAGCGCTCCTCCCGCGCTGATCGGTGCAATCAACCCCCGATCCGGATCGTATTCAGGCAAATTTTCTTAAGTTGTTCTTGCCCGAGATGCCGGATCTTCTAGTGACCTAAAGTAAGCTTGTCGGGCCTGCAAAGAAAACGCCTCCTTGCAAGCGTGGTTAAGAACGCCGGAAGCAAGACGGGCGCGGCACGGCACATCGCCACTTTGCCTTTGCACTCAAAAAGGCTAGTGACGGCGCATGACCGATATCCATCAGACCCAAGCCGTCGTCGAGGCCGGTTCCGTCCGCTTCGGCAATCATCTGCCGCTCAGCATCATCGCCGGGCCGTGCGCCATGGAAAGCCGCGATCACGCGCTCGAAATGGCTGCGGCCCTCAAGGAGATCGCGGGCAGGGTGGGCCTCGGCCTCGTCTACAAGTCGTCCTTCGACAAGGCGAACCGGACCTCGATCTCCAGCGCCCGCGGCATCGGCCTCGACAAGGCGCTGTCCATCTTCGCGGAGGTGAAGGAGAGGTTCGACCTGCCGGTGGTCACCGACGTGCACAAGAACGATCAATGCGCCCCCGTGGGCGAGGTGGTCGACATCCTCCAGATCCCGGCCTTCCTGTGCCGTCAGACCGACCTTCTGGTCGCTGCCGCCAGGACCGGCCGGGTGGTGAACGTGAAGAAGGGGCAGTTCCTGGCGCCATGGGACATGGCCAATGTCGCCGCCAAGGTGACGGGGGCCGGCAATCCGAACGTCATGCTCACCGAGCGCGGCGCCTCGTTCGGCTACAACACCCTCGTCTCCGACATGCGCTCCCTGCCGATCATGGCCGAGACCGGCGCCCCGGTGATCTTCGACGCGACGCATTCGGTGCAGCAGCCCGGCGGCAAGGGCGCCACCTCCGGCGGCCAGCGCGAATACGTGCCGGTTCTCGCCCGCGCGGCGGTCGCAGTCGGCGTGGCGGGCGTCTTCATCGAGACGCACCAGGATCCCGACAAGGCCCCCTCCGACGGCCCCAACATGGTGCCGCTGAAGGAGCTGGAAGGGCTGCTTCGCCAATTGAAGGCGTTCGATGCGCTGGCGAAGGGGCGCAATTAAGAATTAGCCTCTCACGTCATGGCCGGGCTTGTCCCGGCCATCTCGATTGGAAGGACACTGGGTTTCACTTATCGAGATCACCGGACGAGGCCGGTGATGACGGGCGAGAGTGTCCCCACCATGTCCTGGGAAGACGGTAGGCTTGCGTTCACAGCCGTTCCGGAACGGCACGGTCATGATAGGAAGCAATGCACCTGTCGCGGCCCCAATCGTTAGGATGCCATGTCCTCCCGCAATCTGATCCTGATCCTCGCCACCAGCGGCTTTGCGAGCACCTTTTCCGGCCGCGCGGTCGAGCCCATGGTCGGGGTCATCGCCCGGGACCTGAGCTCGACGCCGCAGACCATCGCGCTGCTCTCGGCAGCTTTCGCGCTGCCCTATGCTTTCATCCAGCCGGTGCTGGGTCCCGTCGGCGACGCGCTCGGCAAGGAGCGCGTCATGAAGGTGGCGCTCCTGATCCTGTTCCTGGCGCTCGCCTGCTCGATCTTCGCGCCCAATGCGGCGACGCTGTTCACCCTTCGCATCATCGCCGGCGCCGCCGCCGGAGGGGCGATCCCCCTCTCGATCGCCCTGATCGGCGATCGGGTCGACATGGCCGGGCGCCAGGTGGCGCTCAGCCGCTATCTCGTGGCGGTCATCGTCGGACAGCTTGCCGGCTCCTCCTTTGCTGGATTGCTGTCGGAGCTGATCGGCTGGCGCGGCGTCTTCACCCTGTCCGCCACCATGGTCGCCCTGTCTCTTGCCGCCACCATCATCGGCTTCCGCGGGGCGCTTCCCGGCGGCCGGTTCGACCTCTCGAGCGCCCTCCGGCGCTATCGCGAAATCCTGTCGAACCCCCGCGCGCTCACCCTGTTCAGCCTCGTGTTCGTCGAGGGCATCGCGATCTTCGGCATCTTCCCTTACGTGGCGCCGCTGCTCGAGGAACGCGGCGGGGGCGGACCGGCGAAGGCCGGCTTCGCCATCGGCGGATTTGCCGTCGGGGGCCTCATTTATTCCGCGCTCGTGACCTGGATGCTCAGACGCCTCGGCATCGGCAAGATCCTGGCAGGCGGCGGACTCTTCGCCGGTGCCGCGCTGATCATTCTGGGACTCGGCGGCGACTGGAAGCTCGATGCGGCAGCCCTGCTGCTCATGGGCCTCGGCTTCTACATGCTCCACAACACCTTCCAGGCTCAGGTGACCGAGGTGGCGCCGGGAGCGCGCGCCTCGGCCGTGGCGCTCCACGCCTTCTCGTTCTTCTCCGGCCAGGCGCTGGGCGTCATCCTGATGGGCTTCGGCCTGCATTCCGTCGGCCTAACCGGGGCCACCACGATGGCGGCCCTGATCGTCATGGGCGTGGGCCTGGTCGCATCCTACGTCCTGACCCGGCCGGCCTCTCAGCGCGCCCGGTAGGGCGCGACGCCCTGGTCGGGCAGCCACAGATTCTTCGGCAATTCGCCCGTCTGCCAGAATACGTCGATGGGGATGCCGCCGCGCGGATACCAATAGCCGCCGATGCGCAGGTAGCGCGGCTCCAGCAGGTCCGCGAGGCGCTTGCCGATGGCGACCGTGCAATCCTCGTGGAAGGCGCCGTGGTTGCGGAAGCTGTGCATGTAGAGCTTCAGGGACTTGGATTCGACGAGCCAGGGACCCGGCACGTAGTCGATCACCAGAATCGCGAAATCCGGCTGTCCGGTGACCGGGCAGAGCGAGGTGAATTCCGGCACGGTGAAGCGCGCGAGGTAATCCGTGTCCGGATGCGGGTTCGGCACCCGGTCGAGCTGCGCGGTTTCCGGAGAATCGGGGAGGGCGCTGGCGTGCCCGAGCTGAAGGGTGGTTTCCGTCATCTGGATTTGACCTTGGATTGATACGGGGAAAGCTCTTGCCGTCCTTGCTCACCCGGTCATTTCGGTCAATAAGCCAATCCATGACGTGAGGCCGCACCCGGCGCCCGGACTGCGCCGGATGCACTTCAGCCAGCAGGAGCCTGCTCATGACAGCGATTATCGACGTTTTCGCCCGCCAGATCCTCGACAGCCGGGGCAATCCCACCGTCGAGGTGGATGTGACCCTCGAAGACGGCTCCATGGGCCGCGCCGCGGTGCCCTCCGGCGCCTCCACCGGCGCCCACGAGGCGGTCGAGCTGCGCGACGGCGATAAGTCGGTCTATCTCGGCAAGGGCGTGCTCAAGGCCGTCGATGCGGTCAACAACGAGATCCTCGACGCCATCGGCGGCATGGACGCGGAAGAGCAGGTCGCCATCGACGAGACGATGATCGAGCTCGACGGCACGCCGAACAAGGCCCGGCTCGGCGCCAACGCCATTCTCGGCGTGTCGCTGGCGGTGGCGAAGGCTGCAGCCGACGCGTCGACCCTGCCGCTCTATCGCTATGTGGGCGGCACGCAGGCCCGTGTCCTGCCGGTGCCGATGATGAACATCATCAATGGCGGCGCCCACGCGGACAACCCGATCGACTTCCAGGAATTCATGATCCTCCCGGTCGGCGCGCCGACGCTCTCGGAGGCCGTGCGCATGGGCGCCGAGGTGTTCCACACCCTGAAGAAGGCGCTGAAAGATGCCGGCCACAACACCAATGTGGGCGACGAGGGCGGCTTCGCCCCGAACCTGCCGAGCGCGGAGGCTGCTCTCGACTTCATCATGAAGTCCATCGAGCAGGCCGGCTACAAGCCCGGCAAGGACATGGTGATCGGCCTCGACTGCGCCGCCACCGAGTTCTTCAAGAAAGGCTCTTATGTCTATGAAGGCACCGGCCAGAAGCTGAACCCGCAGCAGCAGGCCGAATACCTCGCGAAGCTCGTCTCCGCTTATCCCATCGCGACGATCGAGGACGGCATGTCCGAGGACGACTGGGAAGGCTGGAAGGCGGTGACCGATCTCATCGGCGACAAATGCCAGCTCGTGGGCGACGATCTCTTCGTCACCAACGTGACCCGCCTCTCGGAGGGCATCAAAAAGGGCGTCGCCAATTCGCTGCTCGTGAAGGTGAACCAGATCGGCTCGCTCACCGAGACGCTCGCCGCCGTCGATATGGCCCACCGCGCCGGCTACACCGCCGTCATGTCTCACCGCTCGGGCGAGACGGAGGATTCCACCATCGCCGACCTCGCGGTCGCCACCAATTGCGGACAGATCAAGACCGGTTCGCTCGCCCGTTCGGACAGACTGGCCAAGTACAACCAGCTCATCCGCATCGAAGAGGAACTCGGCCCGCAGGCGAAATACGCCGGACGCGCGGCGCTGAAGGCGCTGGCTTGAATTCAAGTTTCATCGATGAGCGAGAAAGCCGCCGTGAGGCGGCTTCTTCTTTGCGCGCTTTCCCTCCCCCTTGCGGGGAGGGGCAGGGGTGGGGGTGGTGCGACTGCGCGAGAAAGTGACCGAACGGGGCGCTGGTTCACCTCTCCAAACGCGGGAGGGGACGCGCTGTATTCGCCTAGCGGACTTTCGATGAAGCGGGGAGCATCGACTTTGCGACCCCCACCCTCGATCCCTCCCCGCAAGGGGGAGGGAAGATTAGCGGCTGCACCCAATCCCTAACCGCTTTTTAACCATGCCGCCGTAAGACTCATCCCCATGGTGATCCGCAGACGCGCACGACGCTTTTTGATTCCGCTGATGCTCTACGGCATCTCCGCGGCCGTAGCTGCATACTTCGTGCATCATGCACACAGCGGTGCGCGCGGCATCGAGGCCCGCCATCAATATGAAACACAGGTCGCCGAACTTTCTGCCGAGTTCGACGGTTTAAAGACTCAACGCTCCGACTGGGAGCGTCGCATCGCGCTGCTTCGGAGCGATCAGATCGACCGCGATCTGCTCGAGGAGAGAGCGCGCGTAATGTTAGGTCGTGTCCATAAGAACGACCTTGTGATCATCACCGGACCATAATTAACAATAACTTAAAAGTTCTGCTTAACTCAAATCGAGTTAACTTGAAATAAGGTAGTTGAATCAGCTACTTGCACATTTCATTGTGCACCGCAAAAGCGTATTTGGCCTACTCGATTTCCGATTCCGACTGCGCTACAACTTTCGTCGAGGAAACCCTTCGGAGGACCCGATGGCTGTTGCTGCCCGCAAGGCGGGCCGTGTCGGTGCAGGCACGGCTAACAAGACCACTTCCACAAAAGGCTCCACGCGCGGAGCTGCTCTCAACACCCCACAATTCGACAAGAACCAGGACCTTTCGGCCTACAACGAGATGCTTCTGATCCGGCGCTTCGAGGAGAAGTCGGGCCAGATGTACGGCATGGGCCTGATCGGCGGTTTCTGCCATCTCTACATCGGCCAGGAAGCCGTCGTCGTCGGCATGCAGATGGCGACGAAGGAGGGCGACCAGGTGATCACGGGTTACCGCGATCACGGTCACATGCTCGCCTGCGGCATGGATGCGAAGGGCGTCATGGCCGAATTGACCGGACGCCGCGGCGGCCTGTCGAAGGGCAAGGGCGGCTCCATGCACATGTTCTCCAAGGAGAAGCATTTCTATGGCGGCCACGGCATCGTCGGCGCCCAGGTGTCGCTCGGCACCGGCATCGCCTTCGCCAACCATTACCGCGAGAACGGCAATGTCTGCCTGACCTATTTCGGTGACGGCGCCGCCAACCAGGGTCAGGTCTACGAGAGCTTCAACATGGCGCAGCTCTGGAAGCTGCCCGTGATCTACGTGATCGAGAACAACCGTTATGCCATGGGCACGGCGGTGAGCCGCGCCTCGGCGCAGACCGATTTCTCGAAGCGCGGCGTGTCGTTCGGCATTCCCGGCGAGCAGGTCGACGGCATGGATATCCGTGCGGTCTATGCCGCCGGCCAGCGCGCCATGGAGCATGCCCGCTCCGGCAAGGGCCCGTACATCCTCGAGATGCAGACCTACCGCTATCGCGGCCACTCCATGTCCGATCCGGCGAAGTATCGCACCAAGGACGAGGTGGCCCGCATGCGCGAGGAGCACGATCCGATCGAGCAGGTGCGCCGCCGTCTCTTGGAGAGCTGGAAGATGTCGGAAGACGAGCTGAAGGCCATCGACAGCCGGGTGCGCGAGATCGTCAACGAGGCGGCGGAGTTCGCCACGCACGATCCCGAGCCCGATCCGTCCGAGCTCTACACGGATATTCTCCTGTAAGCGGTGCTTCTCAAGCACCGTCTTTCCCGAATCTCGCCGCTGCGACAATCGAAACGAGTCTTTTAATGGCGATCGATATTCTCATGCCTGCCCTCTCCCCCACCATGGAGCAGGGCAAACTGGCCAAGTGGCTGAAAAAAGAGGGCGATCAGGTCAAGCCCGGCGACGTGCTGGCCGAGATCGAAACCGACAAGGCGACCATGGAGGTCGAGGCCATCGACGAGGGCGTTCTCGCCAAGATCCTGGTCTCCGACGGCACCGACAATGTGGCCGTGAACACCCCCATCGCGATTCTTGCGGGCGAGGGTGAGGACGTGTCCACGGCAGCCGCAAAGGCTCCGTCGGCACCGGCCCCTTCGTCTCAGCCGGCGCCGACGCCGGATGCGCAGGCCGAAGGGCTCGCGGATCGCCCGTCGCCGGACTCGATACCCGGCACAGATGCGGCGCCGGTTGCGGAGCCCGCGGCTCCCTCGGTGATCACGAACCGCACCTCTTACGACGCCATGGCGGAAATCCCGGAGGGCACGGAGCTGGTCAACATGACCGTTCGCGAAGCCTTGCGGGATGCCATGGCCGAGGAGATGCGCAAGGACGGCAACGTCTTCGTGATGGGCGAGGAGGTCGCCGAGTACCAGGGCGCCTACAAGGTGACGCAAGGCCTGCTGCAGGAATTCGGCGCCAAGCGCGTCATCGACACGCCGATCACCGAACACGGCTTTGCCGGCGTCGGCGTCGGCGCGGCCTTCACCGGCCTGCGCCCGGTCGTGGAGTTCATGACCTTCAACTTCGCCATGCAGGCGATCGACCAGATCATCAACTCGGCGGCCAAGACCCTCTACATGTCCGGCGGCCAGCTCGGAGCTCCCATCGTGTTCCGCGGCCCCAATGGCGCTGCGGCCCGCGTCGGTGCGCAGCACAGCCAAGACTTTGCCGCCTGGTATTCGCAGGTTCCGGGTCTCAAGGTCGTTTCACCGTATACCGCTTCCGATGCGAAGGGGCTTCTCAAGAGCGCCATCCGCGATCCGAACCCGGTGGTCTTCTTGGAGAACGAGATTCTCTACGGCCAATCCTTCCCGGTACCGAAGCTCGACGACTTCACGGTGCCGATCGGCAAGGCGCGCATCCACCGCGAGGGCAAGGACGTCACCATCGTCTCGTTCTCCATCGGCATGACCTACGCTCTCAAGGCCGCTCAGGAACTGGAGAAGGAGGGGATCCAGGCCGAGGTCATCGACCTGCGCACGATCCGTCCGCTTGACACCGACACCATCGTCGCTTCGGTCATGAAGACGGGCCGCTGCGTCACGGTGGAAGAGGGCTATCCGCAATCGGGCGTCGGCGCCGAGGTTGCCATGCGCATCATGGAGAACGCGTTCGACTATCTCGATGCGCCCGTGGTCCGCGTGACCGGCAAGGACGTGCCCATGCCCTATGCGGCGAATCTCGAAAAGCTCGCGCTCCCGTCGGTCGCGGAAGTGGTGCAGGCGGCGAAGGCCGTTTGCTACAGGTGACATCATGGCTGAACGGAAATTCGAAGCCCTCAACGTTCCGCCCGATGTGCTCGAAAAGGGCGGCATCGAGATTCTGAGGGCTTCTGTGGTCGATGGGGCGGTGAGCGTCGCGCTGCGCCGCGCCTTCGACGATCCGTTCACCTGGGGCGTGCTCCTGGTGGATCTCGCCCGTCATGCCGCCCGCGTCTACGCCATGGAAACGGAGCTCTCCGAGGATGAGGCTCTCGTCGAGATCACAGCCGGCCTTCGGGCCGAGCTGGAGGATCCGACCGATCCGGGCTCGACGCAGGCCCTCAATTAAGCTCTCAGATCAGGATCCATCAACGCCATGCCCATCAATATCCTGATGCCCGCCCTGTCTCCCACCATGGAAAAGGGCAACCTTGCCAAGTGGCTGAAGAAGGAAGGCGACACGGTGAAGTCCGGCGACGTGATCGCCGAGATCGAAACCGACAAGGCCACCATGGAAGTGGAGGCGGTCGATGAAGGCATCCTCGCCAAGATCGTGGTTCCGGAAGGCACGGCCGACGTGCCGGTCAACCAGCTCATCGCGCTGATCGCAGGCGAGGGCGAGGATCCAAAGAGCGTCACGGCTCCTGCCGCCGGCGGTTCCGCCGCTCCGGCGCCAGCGCCGAAAGCCGAGACCGCGCCGGCTGCACCCGCCGCAGCACCCCAGCCGCAGGCTGCGGCGGCTCCAAGCGCCGCGGCTCCCGCTCTGGCCGCAAAGCCGAACGGGGCAGGGCAGGCTGCCGGCAACCGCGTCTTCGCCTCGCCGCTCGCCAAGCGCATCGCGAAGGAAGGCGGCATCGACATCGCCTCCGTCAAGGGATCCGGTCCGCACGGCCGCATCGTCGACAAGGACGTGCGTTCTGCCATCGCCGGCGGCGGTGCGAAGCCTGCCGCCGCTCCGGCCGCAGCCGCGGCGGCTCCCGCCGCCAAGCCCGCTGCCCCGCAGCTTGCTTCGAGCATGGGCGCCGATCAGGTCAAGGCGATGTTCGAGGCGGGCACTTACGAGGAAGTGCCTCTCGACGGCATGCGCAAGACGATCGCCAAGCGCCTCGTCGAGTCGAAGCAGACGGTGCCGCACTTCTACCTGTCGCTCGATTGCGAGCTCGATGCGCTCATGGCTTTGCGCGAGCAGATCAACGCGGCCGCCGGCAAGGACAAGGACGGCAAGCCCGCCTACAAGCTCTCGGTCAACGACTTCGTCATCAAGGCCCTCGCCATCGCGCTCCAGCGTGTGCCCGCCGCGAACGCGGTCTGGGCCGAGGACCGCATCCTGAAGATGAAGCACTCGGATGTGGGCGTGGCGGTGGCCATCGAAGGCGGCCTGTTCACGCCGGTCGTGCGCAGGGCCGAGCAGAAGACGCTGACCGCCATCTCCGCCGAGGTGAAGGACATGGCAGGCCGCGCCCGCAACCGCCGCTTGAAGCCGGAGGAGTACAGCGGCGGCTCCACGGCCGTGTCGAACCTCGGCATGTTCGGCATCAAGAACTTCCAGGCCGTCATCAACCCGCCGCAGGGCACGATCCTCGCAGTCGGTGCCGGCGAGAGCCGAGTCGTGGTGAAGAACGGCGCCCCTGCCGTCGTCCAGGCCATGACCGTGACGCTCTCCTGCGACCACCGCGTGGTCGACGGCGCGCTGGGCGCGGAACTCTTGGCCGCCTTCAAGCAGCTCATCGAGAGCCCGATGGGGATGCTGGTTTAACACGACACGTCATCCCGGGGCTGCGCAGCAGAACCCGGGATCGTACGACACGAATAGCGCCTTATCCTGATAGCGATCCCGGCTCTCGCTCTGCTCGGCCGGGATGACGAGTGGGAAGACCATGGCAAACCAATACGACATCATCGTCATCGGCGGCGGGCCGGGGGGCTATGTGGCCGCGATCCGGGCGGCGCAGCTCGGGTTCAAGACCGCGGTCGTGGAGCGCGAGCATCTCGGCGGAATCTGCCTGAACTGGGGCTGCATCCCGACCAAGGCGCTGCTGCGCTCGGCCGAGATCTACCACTACATGGAGCATGCCAAGGATTACGGCCTCTCCGCGCAAGGGATCGGCTTCGATGCGGCGGCCATCGTCAACCGCTCGCGCGGCGTCTCGGGGCGTCTCAACGGCGGCGTCGGCATGCTGCTCAAGAAGAACAAGGTCGACGTGATCTGGGGCGAGGCGAGCATCACGAAGCCCGGTGAGGTCGTGGTCACGGCGCCGAAGAAGCCGGCCATGCAGCCGCAGAACCCGGTGCCGAAGGGCGTGCTGGAGCCCGGCACCTACCAGGCCAAGAACATCATCGTCGCCACCGGCGCGCGTCCGCGCGTGCTCCCCGGCATCGAGCCCGACGGCAAGCTGATCTGGACCTATTTCGAGGCCATGGTGCCGCCGTCCATGCCGAAGTCGCTCATCGTCATGGGCTCCGGCGCCATCGGCATCGAGTTCGCCTCCTTCTACCGCACCATGGGCGCAGAGGTGACGGTGGTCGAGGTGCTGCCGCAGATTCTCCCCGTCGAGGATGCGGAGATCGCAGCCCATGCCCGCAAGCGCTTCGAGAAGCAGGGCATGAAGATCCTCTCGGGCGCCAAGGTCACGAAGGTGGAGAAGGGCGCGAACTCCGTCACCGCCACCATCGAGGACGGCAAGGGCACGCAGACGATCACTGCCGAACGGATGATCTCGGCGGTCGGCGTCGTCGGCAACATCGAGAATCTCGGCCTCGAAAAGCTCGGGGTGAAGATCGATCGCGGCACCATCGTCACCGACGGTCTCGGCCGCACCAACGTGCCCGGCATCTACGCCATCGGCGACGTGGCGGGTCCGCCCATGCTGGCGCACAAGGCCGAGCACGAGGGCGTGATCTGCGTCGAGACCATCAAGGGTCTGCACACGCACGCCATGGACAAGGCGATGATCCCGGGCTGCACCTATTGCAATCCGCAGGTGGCGTCGGTGGGTCTCACCGAGGCCAAGGCGAAGGAGCAGGGCTATGACATCCGCGTCGGCCGCTTCCCCTTCATGGGCAACGGCAAGGCGATCGCGCTCGGCGAGCCGGAGGGTCTGGTGAAGACGATCTTCGACAAGAAGACTGGCAAGCTGCTGGGCGCGCACATGGTCGGGGCGGAAGTGACCGAGCTGATCCAGGGCTTCGTGATCGCCATGAACCTGGAGACGACGGAGGAAGAGCTGATCCACGCCGTCTTCCCGCATCCGACCCTGTCCGAGACGATGCACGAGAGCGTGCTGGATGCCTACGACCGCGTGATCCACATCTGATTGCGACGATCGAACCTCATGAATGGCCGGGCTCGTCCCGGCCATTTGCGTTTATGCCGGTTGTAGAGTCTCTTCAGCGCGGGAAACCCCGGCAAAGGAGCGTGCGATGACGGATCGGGATGTGGCGCAGCAGGGCGAATGCCGATGCGGGCAGGTGCGATTTCGCGTCAGCGGTAAGCCCATCATCACCATGGCCTGTCACTGCACCGGCTGCCAACGGATGACGGCGAGCGCCTTTTCGCTGAGCGTTCTGTATCAGAGCCGGAACTTCGAGGTGGTGCATGGCGAACCCGTGATCGGCGGTCCTCATGGCGCCACACGCCATTTCTTCTGCCCGCATTGCATGAGCTGGCTCTTCACCCGGCCCGAGGGCTTGGACGAGTTCGTCAACGTGCGCACCGTCATGCTGGAAGATCCGAGCCGCTTTCCGCCCTATGTCGAGATGTACACGGGCGAGAGGCTGCCCTGGGCTGAAACCCCAGCGGTCCACAGCTTCGAAACGGATCCTTCGGACGAGCGGTTCATGGAGTTGGTGGCGGAGTTCGCCGAACAAGCGGCGCTGCGCGTGGAAGGGACATCTCATCCACCGCATGAGTAGATGATCTTTGCACCGCCGTGATGCCCAGTGTCATCCCCGGCGGTCCGCAGGGCCGGGAAGGGGATCCACTCCCACGCTCTCCGATCTGGTTTCCCTTCCCCTCCGCTTTGCTCCGGCCGGGAATGACACTGTGGTGTCCTCGACCACGTCATGGCGAAGCGTTGTGCCTCCCTGGAAGAGATAGCACGATGCGCTAACGACCGGACTCTGTCCTGCCCGACGCAGCGACCAATCCGAAAGCTGCCAATCCGAGCAGCGAGCAGACGGTCATGATGGCGATGAGCGGCCACACCGTGGTGCTCAGCATCGAACCGACGATGGGAGCGACGAGGGCTCCGAAGCCGATCTGGAGGCTCCCCGACAGCCCGGCGGCCGCCCCCGCGGCATCGGGCTTCACGCTGACGGCGCCTGCAATCCCGTTCGGAAGGACCAATCCGTTCGCCACGCCGATCAGAAACATCGGCGCGAACAGGGCGAGGGGGTGATTGAGCCCGAGGGCGAATGCCGCGGCCATGGTGCCGACGCCGACGAGGCCGATCAGCATGCCTGTCAAAAGCATGCGGTTCTGCCCGGCTGTGACGGCGAAGCGGGCGGTGATGAAGTTGCCGAGGATGTAGCCGCACGGCACGAGAGCGAAAAAGAAGCCGTATTCCGCAGGGCTTCGCCCCATGATCTCGATCATGACATAGGGCGCTCCGGCGAGGAATGAGAAGAACATGGCCGAGATGAAGCTCGTCGCGAGCGTGTAGCCCCAGAAAAGGCGAGAGCGGAAGAGCGCCCGATAATTTTGCAGAAGTTGAGCCTTGTCGCCAGCCGAGCCTCGGTTCCTGTTCGTCTCCGAGAGTTGCAATGCTGCGAAGAGGAGGGCCAGCGCTCCGAACACCACCAGGAAGGCGAAGGAAGCGCGCCAGCCGTAGAATGTATCGAGCACGCCGCCGATCGTCGGCGCGATCATCGGCGCCACCGCCATGCCCATCGTCACATAGCCGATCATGCTCGCGACCTGATCGCGCCCGTATAAATCGCGAACGATGGCCCGGCTCAAAGTGATGCCCGCACAGCCGCCCATGGCCTGCACGACACGACCGAAGATCAGGACGCTCACGTTCTGCGCCGTGAGACAGATCAGTGACCCGGCGACGAAGATGCTGAGGCCGGTCAGCAGCACCGGGCGCCGCCCGAATCGATCGGACAGCGGCCCGATGATCAATTGGCCGATTGCCATGGCGGCGAGATAGAGGGACAGGGTCAGCTGGACCGTGCTGAAATCGACCCCTAGCGCCCGCGCCATTCCGGGCATCGAAGGCAGGTACATGTTGATGCCGAGCGGGCTCACGGCCGAAACGGCGATGAGAAGGGCGATGAAAGATGGCTTGGCGATCGGCTGCGCAGACGTTGCGGTCGTGGTGGTCATGTGTCCGGATTATCCAGGTAGGGCAACCGACGGCCAGCAGAAAGCGACAGTCTCGAGATCCATCCCTGCCGCCCAACCTAGCCGGAATGGGAAGCAATGCTAGGCATTGAGCTGTCCGAAAGACGCAGAGCCGCCATGTGTTGCCGGAGGGAGCGCAAGCGCTTTCCTGAGTTCGGCCAAGATCGAGCGACAGCCTCCGTGTCATCCCCGGCGATCCGCAAGGACGGGGGAGGGATCCGTGGCGTTGCGCTCGTGCATGGGCTCCCTACTCTCCGATGGCTGCGCCATCTCCGGCCGGGAATAACACTGACGGTTCGCCTCACCCTCTCACGTCATCACCGGCCTTGTGCCGGTAATCCCGATCGTCTGAGGCGCCGCGCTTGTCCGTATCGGGATGGCTGGCACGAGGCCGGCCATGACGTGGGAGGGTGACAGGAGGGGGTGAGCGGAAGAGCGCGGGCAACGTTATGTTCTCACTTTGTTCTTGACAATAGTCCCAACCTCGGCTATACCCTTGCCTAAGATCTGCTCCTGACGAGGGGCGCGCTCGCGAGGCGTCGCAGTGTGGGAGCAGGCACGGTCCCGTGACAGGTCTCGCACCCCTGTCGACGGGAGGCCCAGGCTGCGTGCCGCTGAATAGGGATTGGTCCCAGGCCCCCGCTGACGTTGCGGTTCCCGCCTGGCGCAGTCACTGAGCCGGCACCGCCTGTCCGCCTAAAAAAGCCGTGCGCGAAGCGGCCTCCCGGCTCTTCCATCATCACCATGCATCATCGAGCCGGGCCGCCCTTCGCGCCACCCTCGATCGCACCAAAAGGCTCGGAGCCCGAAAGGCTCCGGGCCCACAGGTGCTCCCTATGCCGGACCTGAAGTCGTTCGCAGGGAAAGGCTGCCCCGCCATCTGAGCATTTGCGAATGGGCACCGAAAGTCTTAAATCAGCGGCACGTCAGGAAGGGACGGGTTCCCTTCGCCTCAAGGGTTTTAGCTTCATGGCCGTCGTTCTCGACCTGCTGAACAAGGATCAACGCCCCCGTCATCCGGAAAAGGCGCATCGGCCCGATCAGCCCGTTCAGCAGCGCAAGCCCGACTGGATCCGCGTCAAGGCTCCCGGCTCGCCCAAATGGGCCGAGACCAACCGGATCGTGCGCGAGAACAAGCTCGTGACGGTCTGCGAGGAGGCGGGCTGCCCCAATATCGGCGAGTGTTGGGAGAAGAAGCACGCCACGTTCATGATCATGGGCGACACCTGCACCCGGGCCTGCGCCTTCTGCAACGTGAAGACCGGCCTGCCGCAGGCGCTCGATCCGAACGAGCCCGAAAGCGTCGCCAAGGCGGTGGAGAAGCTCGGTCTCGAGCACGTGGTCATCACCTCGGTCGACCGCGACGACCTCACTGATGGCGGCGCGCAGCATTTCGCCGACGTGATCCACGCGATCCGCGCCCGCTCGCCGAAGACCACCATCGAGATCCTGACGCCCGACTTCCTGAGAAAGCCCGGCGCCCTCGAGATCGTGGTGGCGGCCAAGCCCGACGTGTTCAACCACAACCTCGAAACGGTGCCGTCCAAGTACCTGAAGGTCCGCCCCGGCGCGCGTTATTTCCACTCCATCCGCCTGCTGCAGCAGGTGAAGGAGATCGATCCGACCATCTTCACCAAGTCCGGCATCATGGTCGGGCTCGGCGAGGAGCGGAACGAGGTGCTTCAGCTCATGGACGACCTGCGCTCGGGCGATGTGGATTTCATGACCATCGGCCAGTACCTCCAGCCGACGAAGAAGCACCATCAGGTGATCCGCTTCGTAACGCCGGACGAGTTCAAGGCCTACGAAACCACCGCCTATGCCAAGGGTTTCCTTCTCGTCTCCTCGAGCCCGCTGACACGTTCCTCGCATCATGCGGGCGAGGATTTTGCCAAGCTGAAGGCGGCTCGTCTGGCGAAGCTCGGCTGACACTGAGCAGGTTTTGGACGCAGCATGCAGCGCATACTGGTCATCGGCAGCCCGGGCGCGGGCAAGAGCACCCTGGCAAGCCGCATCGCCGGGCGCCTCGGCCTGCCGCCGATCCATCTCGACCACGAGTATTTCGGGACCGGCTGGGCCGTTCCGTCCAAGGCCGAATGGCGGGAGCGGGTGAGGGCGCTCGCTGCCCGCCCGTCCTGGGTCATGGACGGCAACTACGCCAGCACCTTCGACATCCGCGTGCCCCGGGCGACCGCGATAGTCTGGCTCGACCTGCCGCGCTGGCAATGTCTCGCGAGCGTGCTGTGGCGGGTCGCCAGGAATTACGGCCGGGTCAGGCCCGATCTCGGCCCGGACTGCATCGAGCGTTTCGATTGGTCTTTCATGCGCTGGATCTGGTCCTATCCGGCGAAGATGCGGCCGAAGACGGCCCGCATGCTGCAGCGCCTGCGGCCCGACCAGCGCGTCTACGTCCTGCGCTCCCGGTTGGAGATCGCAGCCCTCGAGGCCGAATTGTCCACCCTCAGAGAGGCCGCCTGACCGATGCCGACCTTTCGCACCAACCGGACCGTGAAGCATACGCCGGAGCAGATGTTCGCCCTCGTCGCCGATGTGGAGCGCTACCCCGAGTTTCTGCCGCTGTGCGAGGATCTGCGCATCATCCGCCGGGTTCAGAGCGGGGAGGGAATCGAGAGCCTCGTCGCCTCCATGTCGGTCGGCTACAAGGCCATCAACGAAACTTTCACGACCCGCGTGACCCTCGACGATCCGCGCCGGAAGATCACGGTCGAGTACGTCGACGGGCCGTTCAAGTATCTCGAAAACCGCTGGACCTTCCGCGAGGTGCCCGGCGGCTGCGAGGTCGATTTCTACATCAACTACGAGTTCAAGAGCTTCGCCCTCGGCCTGCTCATGGGCAGCGTCTTCGACAAGGCTTTCCGCAAGTTCACGGAAGCCTTCGAGGAACGCGCCGATGCGATCTACGGAGGTCCCTCGAAGGCCCAGCAGGCACGGGCCTAGGCGAGGGCCTGTTCCAGCAGGGACAGCGCATCCTCCACGGCCCGGCGGCGTACGGTCTCCCGCCCGAGATCGCCGTAGCGCCGCTCCAGGTGGACCGTCGCCGAGCCTTTTCGCGCCAGCCCGAAATGGACGAGCCCGACAGGCTTCGTCGCCGTCCCGCCGGTGGGTCCCGCAACCCCGGTGATGCCCACCGTCACATCCGCTCGGGAATGGGTGAGCGCTCCCTCCGCCATGGCGCGGGCGACCGGCTCGCTGACGGCGCCGTGGGCGGCGATCAGATCGGCCGGAACGCCGACCAGATCGGTCTTGGCCTCGTTGGAATAGGTCACGAACCCGCGCTCGACCACGGCCGATGAGCCGGAGATTTCCGTCAGCAGGGCGGCCACGAGACCGCCGGTGCAGGATTCTGCCGTCGCGATCTTAAGGCCTTTCGCCTTGTAGGCATCGAGCAGCGCGGCGGCGCGGTCCTTCATCTCGGGCGTCATGAATTGTCCTCCGGCAGGCGGATCGTCGCAGCCGCCTGGGCGGCGATACCCTCGGATCGGCCGGTGAAGCCGAGCTTCTCCGTGGTCGTGGCTTTCAGCGAGACCTGATCGACGCGAAGCCCTGCGATCTCGGCGATGCGCTGGCGCATTACGTCCCGGTGCGGGCCCAGTTTCGGCCTCTCGCAGAGCAGGGTGGCGTCGAGATGATCGACGATCCCGCCGCGCTTGCGGACGAGGGCGACGGCATAGGCCAGGAATCGGTCGGAGGAGGCGCCGCGCCATTGCGGGTCGCTCGGCGGGAAATGCGTCCCGATATCGCCATCGGCCAAGGCGCCGAGAATCGCGTCGGTCAGGGCATGCAGGATCACGTCACCGTCCGAATGGGCGACGATGCCGCGGTCATGCGGAACGCTCACCCCCCCGAGCCACACATGATCGCCATCGCCGAAGGCGTGCACATCGAAGCCTGTGCCGAGGCGGGTCACATAGGTCATCGTCTCGCCTTTCATGCGCCGCTCCGCCTCCGCGAAATCGGCCGGATGGGTGAGCTTAATGTTGCCGGGATCGCCCTCGAACACATGCACCGGCAGACCGGCCCTTTCGATGAGAGCGCCGTCGTCGGTGAAAGTCGGGAGATTCGCGGCAGCAGCCCGGCGATGTGCTTCGAGCAGGAGCGGAAAGCGGAAGGCCTGCGGAGTCTGCACCGCCCGAAGCTCCGACCGGTCGGGGGTGGACATAACCTGCGACCGTTCACCGACCACCTTGATCGTATCGGTCACGGGCGTTCCCGGAACGGCTGAGCCCCAGCGCTCCGCGGCCTGGATCGCGCGGTCGATCAAATCGGGGCCGGCGAAGGGGCGGGCGGCATCGTGAATCAGGACGATATCAGGGGCGACGTCCACCAACGCCTCGAGCCCGCTGCGCACCGAATCCTGTCTCGTCTTGCCGCCATGGACGCATGGCAGAACTGTCGATGAGGCGTCTGGTAAGGCCGAAAGGGTTGCTTCATACAGATCCCGGTCGTCGGGATGGATCACCACGATGGTCTTGCCGATGCGAGGGTGCGCGACGAACGCCGCGAGCGTCCTGGCAAGAACCGGTCGGCCCTGGAGCGGTCGGTACTGTTTCGGGATTCCTTGCCCGACTCTCGATCCACGGCCTGCAGCAACGATGAGGGCGGCAACTGACATCCGGGCGCTCTTTTCAACGAATGCTCTCCTAAGCGTGACTTCGCGAGAAGGCAAATCCCTGTGAGAGGGGCTTGCGCGAGGACGTGAAATGGCTATTGATTAGGCACAATGAGTTTTGACCAAAAATTAGGCGTGGGCAGCTTCAGCATCGGTCCATTACGGGTCGAATCGCCGGCAATCCTCGCGCCTCTCTCGGGCGTCACGGATGTCGCCTACCGCCGGATCGTCAAGCGTCTGGGCGCAGGCCTCGTCGTTTCCGAGATGGTTGCGTCCGACGAACTTGTCCAGGGTTCGGAGGAGGCCCAGCTGAGGGCGGAAGGGACGGGCATCGAACCGCATGTCGTCCAGCTCGCCGGCTGCGAGCCGCGCTGGATGGCGGAGGCGGCTCGCGTCGCCGAGGCGGCCGGCGCCCGGATCATCGACATCAACATGGGCTGCCCGGCGAAGCGCGTCATCGGCGGCTATGCCGGCTCGGCCCTCATGCGCGACCTCGACCACGCCGCCCGTCTCATCGAGGCCACTGTAGAGGCGGCGAGCGTTCCCGTGACCGTCAAGATGCGGCTCGGCTGGGATCACGATACGATCAACGCACCTGAACTCGCGCGCCGGGCTCAAGGACTCGGCGTCAAGGCGGTCACCGTCCACGGCCGCACGCGGCAGCAGTTCTACAAGGGCAAAGCCGACTGGACTGCCATCGCAGCGGTCGTTAAGGCGGTCGACATCCCGGTCATCGCCAATGGCGATGTCGGGTCCCTCGCGGACGCACGGCATTGCCTGCGCGCTTCGGGGGCGAGCGCGGTGATGATCGGCCGTTCGGCCGTGGGTCGGCCCTGGCTCGTCGGACAGGTCGGCGCCGCGCTCCAGGGCATGACGATCCCCGATCCTGAACCGGAGGAGATGATCGAGATCGCCGTCGAGCACTATGAAGGCCTCCTGTCCCTTTACGGCGAGAAGGTCGGCATCCGCCATGCGCGCAAGCACCTCGCCGCCTATGCGGATGCGGCCCTGGCTTCCGGTTTTCAGATCCCGGCGGGCGTACGCGCCGCTCTTGTCACGTCGGAGGAGCCGCGGATTGTGACGGCTCTCCTGCGCTCTCTCTACAGCCGCCAGGACCGCGAGGCAGCATGACGGCGACGCCCAATCTCAACGACCTCATCATGAACGCGCTGCCGATCCCGATTCTCACCGTCGGGCCGGAACACCGGATCGTGCATGCGAATTCCGCGGCCGAATCGTTCTTCGAAATGAGCCTGCGCATGATGCTGCGCCAGAAGCTCACGGACTTCATCCCGTTCGGATCTCCGGTCATGGCGCTCGTCGAAGACGTCCGTCAGCGCGGCTCCAGCGTCAGCGAGCACCGCGTCGATATCGGCAGCCCACGCCTCGGCGCCGAGCGGATCGTGGACGTGTCCGCATCGCCCCTCGGCGACGACGGCGACAGCGTGATCCTGATGCTGCAGGAGCGGACGATCGCCGACAAGATGAACCGCCAGCTGACCCATCGCGGCGCGGCGCGCTCGATCACCGCACTGGGCACACTTCTTGCCCACGAGATCAAGAACCCGCTCTCCGGCATCCGTGGTGCGGCGCAGCTCCTCGAGCAATCGGCAAACGAGGACGACCGGCTGCTCACGCGGCTGATCTGCGACGAGACCGACCGGATCGTGAAGCTCGTGGAACGCATGGAGCTCTTCGGCGAGGAGCGCCCGGTGGAGCGGGGACCCGTGAACATCCATGGCGTCCTCGATCATGTGAAGCGCCTCGCGCAATCGGGCTTTGCCCGCCACATCCGCTTCGTCGAGAATTACGATCCGTCGCTTCCCCCAGTGCTCGGCAACAGGGACCAGTTGATCCAGGTCATCCTGAACCTCGTCAAGAACGCGGCCGAGGCCGTCGGCATCGATGCGCCGGACGGGGAGATCATCCTGTCGACCGCCTTCAGAACCGGCGTACGGCTCCAGGTGCCCGGGTCCCAGGAGCGGGTGAGCCTGCCGATCGAGCTGAGCGTCACCGATAACGGTCCCGGCGTTCCTCCGGACCTGATGCGTGAACTCTTCGACCCCTTCGTGACCACCAAGGTTCAAGGCAGCGGCCTGGGACTTGCGCTCGTTGCGAAGATCGTGGGCGATCACGGCGGCATCGTCGAATGCGAGCCGGCGCCTCGGCGAACCACTTTCCGAATTTTACTGCCCATGCACCGCGCGGACGATGGCCGCGGGGCCGATTTGTGAGACCTGAGACATGCCTAGCGGACAGATTCTCCTCGCCGACGACGATGCCGCCATCCGAACCGTCCTGAATCAAGCCCTGTCGCGGGCCGGATATGAGGTCCGCTCGACCAGCAACGCTGCGACTCTCTGGCGCTGGGTGGCTCAGGGAGAGGGCGATCTGGTCATCACCGACGTGATGATGCCCGACGAGAACGCCTTCGACCTCCTGCCCCGCATCAAGAAGATGCGCCCGGAGCTGCCGATCATCGTCATGAGCGCCCAGAACACGTTCATGACCGCGATCAAGGCCTCGGAGCGCGGCGCCTACGAGTACTTGCCGAAGCCCTTCGACCTGAAGGAGCTTGTGGCCGTGGTCGGACGGGCGCTCTCGCGTCCCCCGGTCGGTGCCGACCGGCGCCAATCCTTCGCCCGAGAACGAGGATATTCCGCTCGTCGGCCGCTCCCATGCGATGCAGGAGATCTACCGCGCTCTCGCCCGCCTGATGCCGACCGATCTCACGGTGATGATCACTGGCGAATCCGGCACCGGCAAGGAACTGGTCGCGAAGGCGCTTCACGATTACGGCAAGCGCCGGCAGGGTCCCTTCGTGGCCGTGAACATGGCGGCGATCCCGCGGGAACTCATCGAATCGGAGCTTTTCGGCCACGAGAAGGGAGCGTTCACCGGCGCGACCGCCCGCAGCACGGGCCGCTTCGAGCAGGCGGAAGGCGGTACCCTCTTCCTCGACGAGATCGGCGACATGCCCATGGAGGCGCAGACCCGCCTCCTGCGCGTGCTTCAGCAGGGCGAATACACCACGGTCGGCGGGCGCGTGCCGATCAAGACCAATGTCCGCATCGTGGCTGCGACGAATAAGGATCTGCGCGTCCTGATCCAGCAGGGCCTCTTCCGCGAGGACCTCTATTTCAGGCTCAACGTGGTTCCCCTGCGCCTTCCGCCGCTGCGGGAGCGCGTCGAGGACCTCCCGGATCTCGCGCGCCATTTCTTCATGCTGGTCGAGAAGGAAGGGCTTGCCCGCAAGCAGCTCGACGTGGATGCCATGGACAGGCTGAAGCGCTATCGCTGGCCGGGCAATGTCCGCGAGCTGGAAAACCTCGTGCGGCGCCTGGCTGCGCTCTATCCTCAGGATACGATCACCGGCGCCATCATCGATGCAGAGCTCGATTCCCAGCCCCTGCTGCCGCCCCAGACGGTCGGTAAAGGCTCCTCGCAATCGTCTCAGCAGGCTTCCGAAGGGCTGTCGGACGCCGTCGAGCGGCACCTGAACGAGTATTTCTCCGGCTTCCGGGACACGCTGCCGCCTCCGGGCCTCTATCACCGCGTCCTGCGCGAGATCGAGGGGCCTCTGATCGGCGCCGCCCTTGCCGCCACCCGCGGCAACCAGATCCGGGCCGCGGAGCTTCTCGGCGTCAATCGGAACACCCTACGCAAGAAGGTGCGGGATCTGGAACTCATGGTGGTGCGGTCCAATCGGGCCTGACGTTGCGCCGCTGTAATAATTTGACCACAGTGTTGTGTTGGTGCATCACCCCAGGACAGGGTGCCGATCCGAAGGCACCCGATCTCGCGGGGCTTCAGTCTTGATCGACCAGGACACCATTGGACAGCGGCAGACGGTGGAGCCGTCCCAGAGCGGCCTCGGCTGGCTCGGGTACGGAGCCGTGCTGTCGGCGCTCGCATCCGCCCTTGCGACCTTCCTGATCCTCGCCGGCGCAACGCCCGTGCTGCCCACCCATAACGTTGTGGTGTGGGTGTTCCTGATGAACGGGCTGCTGATCGCCCTGCTTCTCGGGATCGTCGCCTGGCAGACCCGGAAGCTGGTGCGCGAGCGCAGGGCAGGGGCGGCAGCGGCCGGTCTCCACGTGCGAATCGTCGGGTTGTTCAGCCTGGTGGCGGTCTTGCCTGCCATCCTCGTGGCGGCGGTCGCGACCGTCACCCTCGAGCGCGGCCTCGATCCCTGGTTCACGGGCTCGCTCAAGGAGCTCATGAACAACACGGTCTCCATCGCGCGGTCCTACCGGGAACTGCAATGCCGGGACGCTGGCCCGCGAAACGCAGCTGATGGCGGCCGACCTCAACCGCGCCAAGGTTCTTTTCGACGCCGATCGCAACCTCTTCCGGGAATTCATGAATTCCCGCACCGTCTTCCTCGGCTTTCCGCTTGCCATGATCGTCGATCCGGACGGAACGGTCGTCGAGCGGATCGAAGCGAAGAAGCTCGACGGCATTCCCCCGCCCTCGCAGACCGATCTGCAGGAAGCCAGCAACCGGGAGGCGCTCTGCCTCTTCCAGGATCTGGCAACATCTTCCGCTCCGCCCTGAAGCTCGATGCCCATGGCGGACGCATCCTCTATGTCGCGCGGGAGGTGGATCCCGCGCGATCGAGTTCCCGCGGGTCGCGGAGGTGGGTGTGGCCTTCTACGAGGCTCTCGAGCAGAAGAAGGCCGGTATCCAGATCGCCTTCGCCTCCATGTTCACCCTGATCGCGTTGATCGTCCTGCTTTCAGCCGTCTGGTTCGGCCTGAACTTCGCCAACCGGCTGGTCGCGCCGATCCGTCGGATGATCCATGCCACGGACCAGGTCGCCACCGCACTTCTATGTCCAGGTGCCCGTGCGCCGGGGCGAGGGCGATCTCGGCCACCTGGGCGAGACCTTCAACAAGATGACGTCGGAGCTGCGTCGCCAGCACGACGGCCTGACCGCCGCGAGCGACCTGATGGACCGGCGCCGCCGCTTCACCGAAGCGGTTCTGGCTGGCGTCTCGGCGGGTGTCATCGGCGTCAATGCCCGCGGGCTCATCACCATCGTGAACCCCTCGACAGAAGCCCTGCTCGGCACGACCCGCGAGGAACTGCTCGGCAAGCCCATCGCCATGGTGCTGCCGGAGGTGGCGCCTCTGGTCGAAGAGATGAGCCACGGCCGGCAGCGCCTGATGCAGCAGCAGATCCACATCTCCGCCGAGGCAAGGAGCGTACGATCGACGTCCGCGTCACCAGCGAGCAGGCCCGCGCCGAGAAGCGGGATCTCGTGATCACGCTCGACGACATCACCGATCTCGTCTTGGCGCAGCGCACCTCCGCCTGGGCCGACGTGGCACGCCGCATCGCCCACGAGATCAAGAATCCGCTGACCCCGATCAGCTCTCCGCCGAGCGCATCCGGCGCAAATACGGCAAGGTCATCACCACGATCGCGAGGTTTTCGATCAATGCACGGACCCATCGTGCGGCAGGTCGACGACATCAAACGCATGGTGGACGAGTTCTCGTCCTTCGCACGCATGCCGAAGCCGGCAATCAGCGACGAGGATCTCGCCGAGACGATCCGCCAGGTGGTCTTCATGATGAAGATCGCCCACCCCGAGATCGAGTTCGTTGACCGTGTGCCTGCAGGACGTCTCGTCGCGCCGTTCGACCGACGGCTCGTTTCGCAGGCGGTCACGAACATCGTCAAGAACGCCACGGAGGCCATTGCGGCCGTGCGGGAGGCGGAGGGGGCAGGCGCAGATCTCGGTGCTGCTCGACGATACCCATCCGGAGTATCTGATCATTGCCGTCACGGATAACGGCAAGGGCTTTCCCGTCGAAGGCCGGCAGCGGGGCTGCTCGAGCCCTACATGACGACCCGCGAGGGCGGCACCGGGCTCGGACTGCCGATCGTCGCCAAGATCTTGGAAGACCATGGGGGCGGCATGGAGCTGGCCGACAACCCCGCCGGACGAGGCGGCCAGGTTCGCATGTGGATCCCGAAGACGAAACAAGATGTATCGGAAGAGGCATCGGCCGCTTCCAGTCGAACGACTCTCGCAAGGCAAGCTTATGAGCGCTGATATTCTCGTCGTCGATGACGAAGTCGATATTCGTGAGCTGGTCGCCGGCATCCTGGAGGATGAAGGCCACCGCACGCGCACGGCGGGCACCTCCGATGATGCCCTGGCCGCCATCGAGACGCGTCGTCCGCATCTCGTCTTCCTGGACATCTGGCTGCAGGGAAGCCGTCTCGATGGTCTCCAGGTCCTGGAAATCGTCAAATCGCAGCACCCTGATCTGCCCGTCGTGATGATCTCGGGCCACGGCAATATCGAGACGGCGGTCTCCGCCATCAAAGCCGGGGCCTACGACTTCATCGAGAAGCCGTTCAAGGCGGATCGACTCGTGCTCGTGGCCGAGCGTGCCCTGGAAGCCTCCCGCCTCAAGCGCGAGGTGCGTGACCTGCGCTCGCGCTCCGTTCAGGCGAGCCGCATCGCTGGTCGTTCGATCGTCATCAACCAGCTCAGGCAGGCGGTGGAACGTGCCGCCCCGACCAATGCGCGCATTTTGATCACGGGCGCACCCGGCTCCGGCAAGGAGTTGACGGCACGAACCGTTCACCTCTCCACCCGCGCCAGCAGCCCCTTCGTGGTCGTCTCGGCCGCCACGATCACACCTGAGACCATGGAGGCTGAGCTTTTCGGCACCGAGAGCGGCGCGGGCGGCGCACGCCGCGTCGGCGCCCTCGAGGGGCGCACGGCGGCACGCTCTACATCGACGAGATCGCCGACATGCCGCGCGCAGACGCAGAGC